>NZ_KE386573.1:2624238-2947539 GCF_000427685.1 Haloplanus natans DSM 17983 | reverse complement strand
CACGCTCTCTTACGACCCGGACGCGGTGCTCGATCGGTTGTAGGGCCCCCGCCGGAACACATTTAGCCACGGAATACTGCGTGGTGGTAGAGAATGCCACGTGACAGGTTCACACGACGGGGGTGGCTCGCGGTCCTCGCCGGGGGAGTGACCGCGGGCTGTGGGGGGCGGTCCGGCGAGGGTGAGACCGCCACGCCGACGGCCACGCCGCCGCCCACGACGACGGCGACGCGCCCCTCGACGACGGCGGCGATGTCGGGCGACGACGTCGGCGCGTCGACGGCAGCGGCGGACGCGTCGTTCGAGCAGGGGCCGGGAACCTGCGCGCTCGAAGCCGATCCCATCCCGGAGGGGACGTGGCCGATGTCCCACCACGACCCCGCGGGGACGAACGCCTCGCCGGCCGCCAACGGCCCGACCGGCTTCCCGCTCAACGAACGCTGGACCATGTCGGCCCTCGAAGCCCAGGTCACGTTTCCCGTCGCCGACGAGGACTTCGTCTACGTGGTCGCGGCGGACCCGGACTCGCCCCCGAGCGTGCCGGTAGCGGCCGTGCTGTGTCACGACCCGCGGCGCAACGGCGAGATCCAGTGGCGACACAAGGTCGACGCCATGCCGATCGGCCCCCCGGTGGTCGCCGCGGGGTCGGTGTACGTCCCCTTCGGTCCCCGTGAGGACGCCCGCGTCCTCGCCATCGACCGCGAGGACGGCCGGCTTCGGGACGCCTACGACCTCCCCGGGCGGTTCGTCGGAGAACTGGGAACCGCGGGGACGAGCCTGGTGATGCCGAGCGAAGACGCGTACCGCGTCGTCGACGCCCGCACCGGCGAGCACTGCTGGTCGTTCGCGCCGAACCGGGTACAGGGGACCGACCGCCGCGACCGGAAGATCCGCGCCGCCGCCGTCGGCGACGGTGTCGCGTTCGTCGGCACGGGCTACCCCGACGGCGAGCCAACGACCGAGATCGGTCACCTGTACGCCGTCGACCCGTCGGTCCTCGGTATTCGGTGGCACGTGCCGATGAGTGGCCCGGTCGGCCGTATCGCGGTCGCCGACGATGTCGTCGTGGCCACGACGGGCAACGGCGTCGCGGGCTTTTCACCCCGGAGCGGCGAGGAACTGTGGTCCGTCACCGCCGACGCGTCGATCCGTCCCGCCACCCTCGCCGTGGCGAACGGTATCGCCGTCTACGGTACGCGGCGGACGCTTCACGGCCTCGACGTGGCGACGGGGACCGAACGCTGGTCGATCCCTTTCGGCGTCCGGGGCGACGTGATCTTCGTCGGCGACGTGCTCTTCGCCGTCGGCCGGAGCGATCCGACGAGCCAGCGCATCCTGCTCGCGGCCGTCGACGCGCCGTCCGGCACCCCGCGGTGGCAACAGGAGATATACGACCCCATCGTCGACGTGATGGCCGCCAACGGCTACCTCTTCAGCATCACGACCGACGGCCGCCTGTTCGCGTTCACGAGCGTCTAGACGAACTCCACCGCGCCACCCGGCCCGTTCGTGAGGTGGACCTCGAACGGCATCGTCGCGGGATCGGCCGTCACCAGATCCCAGTACTGGCCCGCGATGGCGTCGGGATCGAGCCTCGTCGGCGGATCGGCGGGAACCACGTCCGGCGGTCGGATCGAGCCGTCGAGGACGACGTGGGCGACGTGGACTCCCTCGGGACCGAGTTCGCGCGCGAGCGACTGGGCCATCCCCCGAATCGCGAACTTGGTAGCCGAGAAGCCGAGCGCCCCCTCCTTCCCCCGGACCGAGGTGGTGGCGCCGGTGAAGACGAGCGTGCCGGCCTTTTGGGCGCTGTCCCCGTCGTCCAGCATCCCCGCTGTCGCCGCCTTCGCACACAGGAGGGCGCCCCGCGGTCCCGTCGCCAGCGCGTCGTCGAACTCGTCGAGAGCGATGTCGGTCAGCCCTTTCCACGGCGTGTCGCTCGCGTTGTAGACGAGCACGTCGGTCGATCCGAACGCCTCGCGCACCGTCTCGAACGCGGCCGCCACCGCGTCGGCGTCGGCGAGATCAGTCGGGACGGCCAGCCCCGACCCGTCGGTGTCCGACAGTTCGGCCGCGAGCGTCTCGATGTACGATTCGGTACGCGCGAGCAGCGCGACCCGACAGCCCTCGGCGGCGAAGCGACGGGCGACGGCGGCGCCGAGGCCCGGTCCGACCCCGGCGACGACGGCGGTTCGTGTCATGGGTGGGACGAGGGCCGGCGCGGACAAAACGGTTCGGCCGCTCACGCTCCGGCGAGTCGCTCGCCCGCCGCCACGATGGCCAGATCGAGGGCCGCGAACCCCGCGCCGACGACGGCCCCGATCAGCGCCGAAACGGGCGCGCCGACGAGAGCGAGAATCGCGACGAAGGCGGGTTCCGGGAGCGACACCGCCACGGCGACGAGCAAGGCGAGCAGAAATCCGACGCCGGTGGCGGCGCCCCACGTCGCAGCCGGTCGGATCGTCTCCCGGAGGCCGTCGAGGCGCGTCGCGGCCAGCCATCGCCCGTTCGTCCACCAGGTGAGCCCCCAGAGCGCGAAATAAAGGCCGAGGCCGGTCGCCGTGTGGACACCCTGCAGGAGGGAGCCGAGGGCGCCGACGGCATAGAGGAGGGCGAGTGGCGCGACCAGCAGGGTCGCGGCGTGAAACGACGCCAGCAGCCACCGCAGGAAGGGGTCGGCGGTGGCCGCCGCGTCCGGGGCGGGCGCCCCGTCCGCGTCGCCGTCAGCCATGCGCCATCACCGCCCCGAGGGCGACGATAGCCACCAGCGCGAGTGTGGTGAGCGCGTAGCCGCGTTCGAGGGTCCTCGTCGGCGGTGCGGCGGCGTCGCGGGCCGCGCGGACCGTCGCCGAACGGAGCGCCGAGCCGACGAGTACGAGACAGACGAGCGTGAGTTTGGCGAGCAACGCCATCCCCCACCGGCCGCGGGGGATGGCGGGGGCGAGGGCACCGAGGTTGCCGACCCCCGTCATGACGAGGATGCCGAGTGCGCCCCAGAACGCGCGCTCGTAGGTCGTCGCGACGGCGATGGTCGTCTCGGCGTCGGCGGCGCGGCTCACACCCCACGTGAGGGCGGCGCCGCCGAGAGCGACGGCCATCGCGAGGACGTGTATCCAGCGGACGAACAGGTGGGTAGCGGCCTGGAGGGGGACCATACCGTCCCCGACGGCGGCGAGGGTCGTATAAGGACCGGGCCGCTTTTGTCGACGCCGGTGATGGCTACGCGCATGAAGACGCCCGGCGGATCGGACGCGGCGAAGCGTCGCGCGGGTGAACACGCCGCCGAACTCGTGACCGACGGCGACACGGTGGGCCTGGGGACGGGGAGCACCGCGGCCCACGCCATCCGCGCACTGGGTCGGGCGGTCGACGACGGCCTCGACGTGTGTGGGGTCACCACCTCCTACGCCACCCGGGATCTGGCCCGCGAGGTCGGCATTCCGCTGGTCGGCCTCGACGCGGTCGACCGGATCGACGTGGCCATCGACGGCGCGGACCAGGTCGACGACGACCTGGCGGTGATCAAAGGCGGCGGCGCGGCCCACGCCCGCGAGAAGGTGGTCGACACGGCGGCGGAGCGGTTCGTCGTCGTCGCCGACCCCTCGAAGGTCGCGGCGGCGCTGGATCGCCCGGTCGCCGTCGAGGTGTTGCCCGACGCCCGCGCGACCGTTCGCCGGGCCATCCGCGAGTTGGGGGGGACGCCGACGCTCCGGGCGGCCGAGCGCAAGGACGGTCCCGTCGTGACCGACAACGGAAACCTCGTTCTCGACGCCGACTTCGGCACCATCGCCGAACCGAGGGCGCTGGCGACCGACCTCGCGACGCTACCGGGAGTCGTCGAACACGGTCTCTTCGTCGGCGTAGCCGACGAGGTACACGTGGGAAGCGAGGACGGTGTGACGGTGCGACGTGCCGACGAGTGATAGTGGTTATTGTAACTGTTTGCCGGCGGTTCGCCGACCCGTTCTGGCGAACCACCGGTTGTGACTTACAATAAACGGAGAAGTCGAGAGGTGGGTGCCGCCTCGTACGGATTATTGTAACCGTGTACCGGCCGTTCGCCGAGACGGTCCGGCGAACCACCGGCACTGACGTACAATAAACCGTCTTACAGGTCGCGCGGCTGGACGGTCTTTCGGTCGTTCTGTTCGGCACGCCGGGCGGCGTCGGCGAGCAGTTCCTCGACTTCCTCGTCGAGGGCATCGTAGAAGTCCGAAGCGACGTTCTTGTCCTGGAGCGCTTCCTTGACAGCGGCTTTGACGATAAGGTCTGCCATACGACCTACACATACTGACCCTTATTAATAAGATTTCCCAAATCGGCCGCACGTACCGCCACAGAAGCCGTTCTCGCGTGTTTCGCCCCAGATATATAAATACTGGGGCTCAAAACCGACACCTACGAGTGTCTGACGACCGGACTGGGGGTATGCGCGAGGTTCTCGACGCGGTGGCGAACGGCGACCTCTCGCCGGCCGAGGCGGAAGTCAAACTCGCCGGCTACGCGACGACCGACGCGGGGCGGTTCGACGCCGCCCGCGAGCGCCGCCGCGGGATTCCCGAGGCCGTCCTCGCCGAGGGCAAGACGCCGGCTGAGGTGGCGTCGATGGCGTCGACGGCGCTGGAGACGGCGGGCCGTGCCCTGATCACCCGTGCCGACGACGCCCACGTCTCCGCCGTCACCGACGACCTGCCGCCGGACACGACGGTGAGCCACGACGAACGCGCCCGGACGCTCGTCGTCCACGCGCCGTCGTTCGACCCGCCAGCCATCGACGCGACCGTCGCCGTCGTCACCGCGGGCACCTCCGACGCGGCGGCGGCGGGCGAGGCGGCGGTCCTCGCCCGCGCCGTCGGCGCAACGGTCGAACGCATCGACGACGTGGGCGTCGCCCACCTCGGGCGCATCGTCGACCACCTCGACGCGCTCCGGGCGGCGGACGTGGCCGTCGTCGCCGCCGGGCGGGAGGGGGCGCTCCCGACGGTGGTCGCCGGCCTCGTCGACACGCCGGTGATCGGACTGCCCGTCTCCACCGGCTACGGCTACGGCGGCGAGGGGGAGTCGGCACTCGCCAGCATGCTCCAGTCGTGTACCGTCCTCTCGACGGTCAACATCGACGACGGCTTCACCGCGGGCGCACAGGCCGGCCTGATCGCCCGATCGGTCGCCGCTGCCCGCGACGCGTGACACCGTCTGCCGATCGGGATAGTCGCTACCCCGAGACGACGACTCCCGTGAACGACTTACAGCCGACGGCACGAGGACCGACCGTTAGGTCGTTCATACGCGCATTTTTGGACGCACGTAAACCGTTCACGCACGCGCGCGACGCCCATTTATGTGTGTGTATCGTACACGAAGATGCCGGCCACCGGTGGTAGCCGGTTTCAATCATGGCACGCTGCGATCACTGCGGGTCACACGTCTCGGAGCGCTTCGCACGGGTGTTCGCCGACGCCAGTGGGCGAATCCTCGCCTGTCCAAGCTGCTCGGCCAACGCCGGTATCGCGGAGGAATCGAGACGCCGGACCCCAAACGCGTAATCACTACAGCGACGTTCGACCACCACGCGAAGCCGCCTTCCACGCACGAACCGTTCGTGCCCGCTCGGCGTCAGCCTCCGATCGACCCCCGGCCGCAGTCGGCGGGGTGACCGGCTGACGTTCCGATACGGATCGTCGCGAGTTCCGGAGAGTGACGACAACCACTATACCGACACCGACCCGTCACGGACGCGTGCACTACGTCTACGTCCTCGAATGTGCCGACGGCACCTACTACACGGGCTATACGACGGACGTGGCGCGCCGCGTCGCCGAACACGACGCTGGCGAGGGGGCGAAATACACCCGCGGCCGGACGCCGGTCGAACTCGTCCACGTCGAGACGTACGAGACTCGCTCGGCGGCGATGAGCCGCGAGTACGAGATCAAGTCGTTGTCGCGGCGACAAAAAGAACGGTTGGTCGACGGCGATACAGGCGGTTGATCCGGCGCACCTCGGCCGAGTTACACAGAATCGAGGAAGAAGCCCACGGCTTTAGCCGTGGGAGGATTCCGACAAAACAAACCACGAGCGATAGCAACCCGACTCCGCCCGACGCCCACCTTTTTCTCGCCCGACGGGGATGGAAGCGTATGGACGCCATCTCCTTCGGCACCGACGGGTGGCGCGCCCGTCTCGACACCTTCACCGACGCGCGGGTGCGGATGGTCGGACAGGCCGTCGCGGACTACCTCGCCGATGCCGGCCACGACGCCCCCATCGCCGTCGGGTACGACGCGCGGGCCACCTCCGAGGGGTTCGCCGAGTCGCTGGCGGACACCCTCGCGGCCAACGGCTTCGACGCCATCCTCCCCGAGCGTGACTGCCCGACGCCGCTGGTCGCGTGGGCCGTCGTCGACCGCGACCTCTCGGGTGCGCTGATGGTCACCGCCTCCCACAACCCGCCCGAGTACAACGGCGTGAAGTTCATCCCCGAAAACGGCGCGCCGGCCCTCCCCGAGGTGACCGACGCCATCGAGGACCGCCTCGCCGAGCCACGGGCCGGCGGCCCCCGCGGCACCGTCGACCGGGCCGACTTCGTGACCTCACACGCCGACCAGATCGAGGATCTGGTCGCCCCCGACTGCGAGGGGCTGACCGTCGTCTACGACGCCATGCACGGAAGCGGCCGGGGGGTGACCGACGCCGTCCTCGAATCGGCGGGGGCGACCGTGATCCGCCGGCGCTGTGAGCGGGACACCGCCTTCGGCGGGACGCCGCCCGAACCGAGCGCGGAGCATCTCGCCGGCCTCGTCGACGCCGTGGCCGCCCACGACGCCGACCTGGGCATCGCGAACGACGGCGACGCCGACCGCCTCGCCCTCGTCACGCCCGACCGAGGGTATCTCGACGAGAACCTCTTTTTCGCCGCGATGTACGACGCGCTCCTCGAAGACGATTCGGGGCCGGCAGTGCGGACCGTCCCCACGACGTTCCTGATCGACCGCATCGCCGACGCCCACGGCGAGGACGTGGTCGAGACGCCCGTCGGGTTCAAGTGGGTCGCCGAGGCGATGGTCGAGCACGACGCGCTGATCGGCGGCGAGGAGTCCGGCGGCTTCTCCATCCGCGGGCACGTCCCCGAAAAAGACGGAGTGCTGATGGCGGCGCTCGCGGCCGACGCCGCCGCGGACGAGTCACTCGACGCCCGGGTCGACCGACTGCTCGACACCTACGGCGATATCGTCGCCGACAAGGTGAGTGTCGACTGCCCGGACGACCGCAAGGCCGCGGTGATCGACGCCCTCGGCGACGCCATCCCCGACCGCGTCGCGGGCGAGGCGGTCGAAACCGTCGTCACACTCGACGGTTTCAAACTCCTCTTGACCGACGGCTCGTGGCTCCTCGTCCGCCCCAGCGGGACCGAGCCGAAGATGCGGGTGTACGCCGAAGCCGGGAGCCGGGACCGGGTCGACGACCTGCTCGACGCCGGCCGGGAGCTGGTCGCGGGCCACCTGTAGGCCGCAGTCGAAGCGTCCATACTGCTCCGGAACCTGCCGTCGACCATGTGCGCGCCACGCGGTGACGCCGTGGAGGTGGTCCCGTGAGCGAAGCCTACGACCCGCTCGACCGGGTGCGCCGTCTCCTCCTCGCGGAGACGCGGGCGATCCGGTGGTGGAGCCTCGTCGTCGCCGCCGAACTCGCCCTCGTGACGGCGTATATCGTGGTCACGGGCGTTATCATCACCGAACCACGCTACGTCGTCTACCCGTTCGTCTGGATCAACGTCGGTCTGTGGGCGATGATTCGGACCGGCCTCCCGAGCGTCGACGGTCGCAAGCGCTGGGTCGCGCGTGCCCTCGCTGCCGGCTACTTCCTCCTGCTCTCGTGGGCCGGTGGCATCCTCCTTCTCGGCATTCCGGGGCCCCTCCCGGGCGGCGCCGTCTCGTCGATTCACTGGAACATCCCCGGCTGGGGGCCGTCGGTCGTCTACGGCACGCCGCGGGTTCGGCTCGCCGTCGTCCCGTTCAAATTCGTCGGCTACCTCGCCATGACCTACCTCGTCTACGCCCGCCTGCTCGACGCGACGCGGGCGGTGCTCTCCGGCGTCCTCGGTCTGGTCTCCTGTGTCGGCTGTACGTTCTCCATTCTCCTCCCCATCCTCGGCGCCACCACCCTCTTCGGGTCGACGCTGACGGGGCTGTCCTGGGATCTCTCGACGCTCGTCTTTCTTCTCACCATCGCGCTCCTCTACTGGGCGGACGAGGTGGGGATCGCCGTCTCGCGGCGACTACCCCTCTAACCGGCCACGGAGACGACCGTCCCCGGCCGCTTCGATATCGAACCCCAGGGACTCGTAGAACGGCCGCACGCAGGGGTCGAACTCGGCGACGAGGTGATCCCGACCCGCCAGCGCGGCCCGGACGAGGGCGCTCCCGACGCCCCGGTCGCGGTGGCGCCGGCGGGTCGCCACCGCGGTCACGCGGTCGCCGTCGCGGACGAGGGCGCCGACGGGGACACCGACGACTTCGCCGTCTTCCAAGACCGTCGCCACCAGCACCGACCCCGCTTCGATGCGTTCGGACACCCGATCGGCGTCGGTTTCGAGCATCGCGCCGTCGAGAATCCGCAGCACGTCGAGGAGGTCGGCGGCGTCGGCGCGGCGAACCCGGATCGCCCGCTCGTCGAGCGCCCCTCCCTTCACCAACCGGAGGACGCGCACCCGGTCGGCGTCGACCGATCGATCCTCCGGTACCGGCCGGTCGTCGACGAGGACCGTCGCCTCGTGGGGGCTGAACTCGAGGGCGACGAGCAGGTCGCCGTAGGTGGCGTCGGCGTCGAGGGCGACCGTTTCGACGCCTTCGCCGACCACCTCGGCGCGAACCGTGGGCATGGCTGGAGGGAGTCGGCGGACGCCCCTGAACCTTCCGTCGCGCCGCGCGAGTTTTCACCACGCAGGCGTATACGCCACCTATGCCCCTCCGGAACCGAGACGGAACCGCCGTCGACGCCGTGCCCTTCCTCGTTGTGGCGTCGATGGCCGTCCTCGTCTGTTACTCGTTCGGCCCCGTCTACGCCATCACTATCGGCCTGTCGGGGCCGGCGGTGTTCGGCCTGCCGACCGTCGCCTGTCTCGCCGCCGTCGGCGTGGCGTATCACCGTCTCGTCTACACCGCCCGGCCGGAACTCCGCGGCGAACTCCCGGCCGGACAGCGCATCGAGGGGCTGTTCTACGCCGCGCTGGTCGGGGCCGCGGTGCTCGTTGCCCTCTCCCTCCCCCTTTTCATGCCGTGACGCGAACGCCTCCCATGCGCGAGGTCGAAGTCTCGCGGTTCGTCCGGGCGACACCGACGGCCGTCGAGCGCGCCCTGACGCCCGCAACGGTCGTCGAGAGCGAGGGGAGTTTCACCGTCCGCGACGTGACCGAGGCCGACGACGGCACGCTCGTCACCGCCGGCGCGCGCGGGCTGGAACTCACGCTCCGGTTCGAGGAGCGGCCGTGCGGCCTCCACTACACGCAGGCCGGCTCGGCGGGACCGTTCGACGCCATGACGACCGATCTGACCGTCGAGGCCGAAAACGAGGGGTCGCGCGTGACCGCCCGGTCGGCGGTGAGCCTGGGGCTGCCCACGCCGGCGCTGACGGACCGGCTGGCGACGTGGAAGCGACGGGGAGAACTGACCCGGCTGCTGGACACGCTGGCCGACGAGGCGACCCGATAGTGGCTGTTGGCCGTCGGCGCCCGGAGGAGGGCACGCACCGACCGCGTCGCGGCTCTCGAACGCCGGGTCGCGAAGGTCGAAGCCGATTCGACGCCCGACGACGAGGCGTGACCGCGGCGGCGATCCGTCGCGGCCGTGCGCCGCCCGCGGACAGCCGACCGAGTTTTTAACGCTCACCGTGTGAAGCGTCACTTATGGGACTGTTGAACACGATCACCGACACGTTCAAGGCCTCGACCCCGGCGCCGAACCGCAGCGAGGGTGCGGACGAGTCGACGGGCGCGTACTGGTGTCACGACTGTGGCGAACGGATCCTCGACACCGAGGTAGACGGCGACGACGCACCGACGTGTCCGGACTGCGGCGAGGCGATGGAGCTCGAACGGTCGCCCGGATCGACCGGGTGTGCCTGCTAGCGCTCCATCGTCGGTTCGACCACGACGTACTCCGCCCCCGTCTCGGTTGGAAACGGATTTTCGAAGTCGTCCCAGTCCGCCGTCATCTCCTCGTCGGTGAGCACGCAGTCGTCGAGCGCCGCGACCAGCGCCTTCTCGTCCATCCCCCGGCCGATGAAGACGAGTTCCGTCCGGCGGTCGCCCCACTCCGCGTCCCACTCCAGATTCTTGCGGTTGCGCCGGTAGGCGTCCTGTTCGAACTCGGGGAGGCTGGCGATCCAGGGCCCGGCGGCCGTCATCCGGACCGAGGGACCGGCCTGGCCCATCGTGTACGACTGGTCGGCCCCCGTGGCGATCCAGCAGGTGCCCTTCGAGCGGACGACCGTCGGGGGCAGGTCGGCGAGAAATGCGTGGAGGCGTTTCGGGTGGAACGGACGGCGGCGGCGGTCGGTGATTGAGGTGACGCCGTAGACGGTTTCGGGGTGGGCGTGGTCGTGAGCGGTGTCCTCGCCCCCGTGGTCGTGTGCGTCCTCCTCGAGCGTCCGCTTCCACCCCGCCTCGTCGGCGGTCGCGGGATCGTATCGCGTTCGAAACACCGTCTCGGCGTCGACCCGGCTCTGCTCCGTCCGCACCACCTCGGCGTCGGGGCGGAGCGCGCGAACCATCTCCTCGACGGCGTCCAGTTCATCTGGCGTCACGAGGTCCGTCTTGTTCAGGACGACGAGGTTGGCGAACTCGACCTGTTCGACGAGGAGGTCGGAGAGGGGTCGCGCCCCGTCGTCGGTCTCGCCCCGGCGTGCCGCGGCGCCCGCCTCGCCGAAGGCGTCGTGGAACTGGCGGGCGTCGACGACGGCCACGACAGCGGCCACGTCGTAGCGAGCGGCGGCCTGCGATCCCGTTGTAAAGAGGCGGGCGACGGGCCGGGGTTCGGAGATGCCTGACGCCTCGACGACGAGGTGATCGAAGTCGCGGTCTCGGGCCAGCCGGACGACGGCGGTTTCGAGGTCGTCCTGCAGTTCACAGCAGATACAGCCGTTCGAAAGCTCGGTCACGCCGCCGTCGACGGCGAGGTCCGTGTTCTGGCTCACGAGGTCGGCGTCGACGTTGATGTCGCCCATGTCGTTGACGAGGACGGCGATATCGCGGTCGCCCGCCCCGGTGAGCAGGTGGTTGAGCAGCGTCGTCTTGCCGGCGCCGAGGCTCCCGCTCAGGATCGTGACGGGAATAGTGTCGCGGTCGCGAGACATGACCGGGGAGAGGGCGTCGACCGACGTTAACCCCGCGGACGTGCGCTCGCGGCGGGCGACCGACGACACCCTTTTCTCCGCGCCGCCGGGAGTCGGGGTATGGATCTCGCGGAACGGATCGAGCGCTTCCGGCGGGTCGCCGAGGAGTGGCTCCGTGGGCTGTATCACGGGCTGATCTCCCACCCGGCGTACGAGAAAATCGAGAAGGAGGCCGAGGATCGGGAGGATACGTTCATGCTGGCCTGCTTCCCCGACGCCTTCGGTATCCCGAGTCCGGTGTCGTACTACACCGCCGAACTCCTCCCCTACCTCGAAGACGAGTTCGAGGCGTGGGAGCGTCGGATGTGGAACCGCGGGTCGCTGCTCGAACGAAAGGGCCAGCAGTTTCACTTCTGATGGACCGATTCGTCTTTTTCGGCGGTAAGGGCGGCGTGGGCAAGACGACGATGTCGAGCGCCTACGGTCAGAAATGCGCCCGCGCGGGCCTCGAGACGCTCGTCGTCTCCACCGACCCCGCCCACAGCACCGCCGACGTGTTCGACCAGGAGTTCTCCGACGACCCGCGCCCGGTCGAGGGGGTCGAGAACCTCAGCGTCATGGAGATCGATCCCGACGACGAACTCGAACGGCACCTGATGGAGACCAAACGCGCCCTCGGCGATCAGGTGAGCCCGGCGATGGTCACCGAGATCGACCGCCAGATCGAGATGGCCCACCAGACGCCGGGCGCCTACGAGGCCGCGCTGTTCGACCGGTTCATCGACGTGATGCGCGACCCCGATCCGTACGATCGGATCGTCTTCGATACGTCGCCGACCGGGGGAACCCTGCGGCTCCTGAGCCTCCCCGAGTTTCTGCAGGCGTGGGTCGAGCGCCTCCTCCACAAACGCGAACAGAGCGTCAAACTGTACGAGCGGGCGGCCATCGGCAACAAGGAGCCCCGACGGCTGATGGACGGTGACCCCATCATCGCGCGCCTCCGGGATCGCAAGGAGACTTTCGAGTTCGCGAAGGAGGCGCTTCAGGAGGACGCCGCCTTCTTTCTCGTCGTCAACCCCGACGAGCTATCGATCCGAGAGACGCGACGCGCGATCGAGGGGCTCGCCGACCACGGTCTGACGGTTCGGGGTCTGGCGGTGAACAAACTGACGCCGTCGCCGGACGACGACGAGGACGGCCGCGGCGCTCGCTACCTCCGAGAGCGGGTGGCCACCGAGAACGAACGTCTCGACGAACTCCACGAGACGTTCGACCAACCGGTCGTCGCGGAAATCGAAACCCGGGTCCGGGAGGTGAAGGGGTCGCTGCTCGACGAGGTGGCCGCCGAACTCGACGTGTCGGTGAGGTGAGCGGGGCCGTCGTTTCCACGACACGATCCGTTCGGTCGGCACGGCGGCCGGCTGCTTCCGTGATTCCGCCAGTCTGCCGTTCGGGCGGTGGGTGCGTGTGTGTACGTCTCACGCCCAGAATACCAACGCTTAAGTTTATCTTTAATTATCCTTGTGGCTGGGGCCATACATGACACAAGTAATCTGGATCGTACTCGCGGTGCTGGTGACGTTCACGCTCGGGTACGTGGGATACTCGCGGTATCTCGCGAAGTTCGTGGACCTCGACGAGGAGGCCGAGACGCCAGCACACAAGTACGAGGACGGTCAGGAGTACATTCCGGCCAAAAAACCGGTGTTGCTGGGGCACCACTACTCGAGTATCGCGGGTGGTGCGCCGATCGTCGGTCCCATCACCGCGGGTGCGGTGTGGGGCTGGGTGCCGGCGCTGTTGTGGATCGCCATCGGTAACCCGCTGATGGGTGCAGTCCACGACTTCGTTTCGCTGTCAGGATCGCTCCGACACGAGGGGAAGTCGATCGGCTACATCATCGGGGAGTACGTCGGGGAGCGGGGCAAGAACATGCTGCTGTGGTTCGCCTTCCTCACCATCGTGCTGGTGGTGGCGGTGTTCGCCCTCGTGGTGGCCATCGTCTTCAACGCCTTCCCACAGGTAGCGACGGCGAGTTTCGTCTACGTGGTACTCGCGTTGATTTTCGGCGTCTACCTCTACCAGCTCGACGGCCCGTTCATCCCCGGAACGATCCTGTTTGTCGCCGGCGTCTTCGGCGGCGTCTGGGTCGGGCTCCAGTACCCGTTCGCGCTGTTCCCGCTGGCCGAGGGGAGCCACACGGCCGGCACGTTCGTGCTGTTCTCGGGACCGGGTAGCTGGGTCCCGGCCGCCGGGGCACTCGGCGCCAACACCGCGGCGTGGATCCCGGTCGTGCTGGTGTACGCCGGGATCGCCAGCGCACTCCCCGTCTGGGTGTTGCTCCAGCCGCGCGATTACCTCTCGTCGTTCCTGCTGTACACGGGCGTCGGGGGCGCGCTGCTGGCGATCATCGTCGGCACGGTGTTTGGAACCAGCAGTCAGCCGCTCGTCATCGACCCCTCGATCGGAATGTACAACGGCTTCTGGGGGGTCGAAGGCGTGTTCCTGCCGCTGTTCCCGCTGCTTTTCATCACTATCGCCTGCGGGACGATCAGCGGGTTCCATTCGCTGGTCTCCTCGGGGACGACGGCCAAACAGCTGAACAAGGAGACCGACGCCCGCCTCATCGGCTACGGCGGGATGCTCGGTGAGGGCCTGCTCGCGTCCGTCGCGCTGTCGACGCTGGCGATCGGGGGCTTCGCGGCCGACGCCGCCGCCGGTGGTATCGGGGGTGCGCTCCCCAACTTCGCCACGGGCGGTGGCATCATTCTCACCAGCTTCGGCCTGCCCCAGACGGCTGCCAGCGTGTTCATGGCGCTGGTGCTCGTGAGCTTCCTCCTGACCTCTACCGACACGGCCGTCCGCCTCGGCCGATACATGATGGAGGAGATCGTCGGCCTGCCTGCCGGGAATACGACGACCGGACTGGAGAGTTTCAGCCTCGGGAACCTCGCCCGGGGCCGCTACACCAACCCCGTCATCCAGTGTCTCGCCGCCTACGCGCTGGTCGCGTCGGGCGAGTGGGTCGTCCTCTGGGGGCTGTTCGGCGGGGCCAACCAGCTGCTGGCCGCGCTTGCGCTCCTGACCGCGACGGTGTGGCTCGCCAACTGGGACGACTCCAAACAGCTCATCTCCACCGGCGTCCCGATGGCAGTCATGACCGTCATCACCATCCTGGGACTGCTGTGGCTCGCGCTCTACGAGAACATCTATACGAACATCCTGCAGGGTGGGGCCGAGTCGACATCCGCGATGATCTCCAGCGCCGTCCAGGCCGTGCTCGCGCTGGTGCTCATCTACCTCGCACTGTCGCTCGTCCGTATCGGCTACTCGAACATTCGGAGCGTTCGGGACAAGGGCAGCGCGGTCAGCACGCCGAGCGACGACTGACCGCCAGAACCGACGGTTTTTTGACCCGCTACGGGTCGCGAGCGACCGCACCCAGCGGCGCGACGACGGCGTCGTCGGTCGGGGCGAGGGCGACGGCGGTGACGGCGTCGTCGTCAGCGCGAACGCGCGCCCGGACGAGCGCGAGTTTCTCGTCCCCGTCGGTCGCGGTCGCCGTCTCGCGTGGCGTTTCCGTCCCGAGCATCGTGACCGCTCCCGACTCCGTGGCGTCGCTCACGGTGTCGACGGATCGGTCGGTCGCGAGGGCAACGACACGCGCGCGGTCGAGCGCCGGGATCGGATCGTACCGCGTCTCCGAGTTCCCGATGAGCCGAACCGTCGGCGCGGTCACCAGCCCGAACCGCCGTTCGCCATCGGCGCGGTAGACCCGTCGGAACAGCGTCATCACCACCTCCCGGCTGGCGCTCAACGCCACGTCGCCGCCGATGTCGGCGTCGACAGTCGTCTCGACGGTGGTCGTCTCGGCGACGATCCGTTCGTCCCCCGCCTCGGCCGCCGCAGCCTCGGGGAGCGTCGCCGGTGCGGTCGCGCTGGCCTCGATGGGATCGCTTTCCTCGGGAACGAGCCCACAGCCCGCGGTCCAGACGAGACCGGCCAGCCCACTGGCGAGGAAGTGACGGCGACGCATCCTACGACCAGAAGCGGCGGGCGACGCGTTCGAGGAGGCCCGGTTCGGAGTCGTCGAGGTCCTCCCAGAGGGCGAACGCCTGGACGGCGTCGGCCGCCTCGCTGGCGACCGCAGCCCGGCGGTCCGGCGCAACGACGATCAGATTCACCTCGTAGTGGCCGTAGTACCCGAACTTCAACAGGGTGCGGTCGCGGAAGCCGTCGACGAACTCCCGGACTGGGTCGGGAATCCCGTCGGCGACGAGGACGAACGTGATGTCGGTCCGATAATGTTCCTCGTCCCCGCTCACCCGCTCGTCGGCGATGTCGTGTCCCAGGTCGACGAGGCGTTCGAGTTCGGCGACGGTGGGCCGATGGACCCGGCGGGCGAAGAGGTACTCCTCGGACTCGTGGTCGGCGTAGGAGAGGGCGGGGTGGACGAACTGCTTCTGGTTTATCACCCGGAGTTCGCCGTAGAGGTCCCAGCGGTGGCCGCCGTGGGTCACCGCCCGCTCCAGATCGTAGCTGTGCAGCAAGCGATCGCTCACGCGGTCGAGATACGGGTCGTCGTGCCAGTCGGGAACCCCTTCGATCACCTCGTCCGGGAGGGACGCTAGCCGCTCGGCCTCGCCCGCCGGCGCGCCCCAGTCGTCGTCGGGCGCGTGGTTCGCCGGTCCTTCGGAGGGTATCGCGGCGGTGGGTGCGTTCGCCCCGTCCGTCGCGTCCTCACCCCGATCGCCGCTCATCGCCGCGGGCGGTGACCGGGGTCGGTCGGTGGCGTCGGCGTCACGAGTCGGTGCATAAGGGGGGATACACCAGCGACGATGAAAAACGCATCGCGAACAGGATTTAAATCACTGGCGACCCAACTACGATCAATGGCGAAAGATACCGAAGCGTGCGGACGGTGCTCGATGAGCGTCGTCGTCGACGCCGTCGACGAGGACGAGACCCGCGACCCGTTCGGCGACGAGCGGATCGAGGTCGACCGGACCTCGATGCAACGTGCCTCCCCGGAGGCGTGGCTGTCGCGGCTCTCGACGCGGGTCGACGACGCAGTCACGCGATTCGTCTGGAACCGGTAGCTACGGTTCGTACGCGTGGACATCTCCGTCGACCGCCGGTGCACCGACCGCGACGACGTCGACGGATTCGGTCGCGTCCTCGGGGTTGTACGCGAACTGCGGGCTGTCGGGTTCGACGGTAAGGAGGGTGTCCGGTCCGGCCTCCAGCCGTCCCTCCGGTGTGTCGACGTGGAGCGTTCCCGAGAGGACGTAGAACGCTTCCTCCTGTTCGTCGTGGTAGTGGTAGGCAAGCGGCAGTTCCTCGCCCGGTTCGGCCGTGTAGCGATTGATCGCCATCTTCGAGAGTCCGCCCAGTTCCGACAACGAACGGCGCGTGCAGGGACGGTCGGGGTCGGGATCGACTTCGTCCGTATCGACGACGTGGTAACCCATAGTCGATCACGGCCGAGGAACAATAAAAATCCCCCGTCGTCGACGGCTCACGGTACGTGGCCGGCGTCAGCAACCTCACAGCGGGTTCGGGACGTGATAGGGATGCTCGTAGATGGTCATCGGTTCGGTTTCGTCCGAATCGGAGACCACGGCCAGTCGAGGATCGCTTTACTTCCGCCTGGCTACGATAATCCCTATGAGACCGGGAGGCGTGGCCGCTCGGTCACGAGGACCTCGCCCCGGTGATACCGCGGAACCGTTTTGTACGCCGGAGCCGTGGGAAGGTGACAAGAGATGGAAGAGAGCGTATCCGGTTTCAAATGCCGGGGCACGTGGGCGGATATCGTCGAGCACGGTGAGCGGATTACGCGCGCACTTCGCGAGGCCGGTGCCGACGGCGACGCGTTCGAGGAGTGGGACGAGTGGCGACCCAAGTCCCACGAGCGTCTCGGCGAGGACGTCAACGAGAAGACGGCCGAACAGGCAAGCGTCGCCGAGGGCGAGGGCGAGAAAGCGGGGAAAGAGCCCGACGAGGATCTGCGGACGGCCGGCGAGAAGCTCTCGGAGTCTTACGAACGCGTCGAGGAGGGGGACAACGAGGGGGCGGTCGAGCGCTGGCAGGACTCCATCAACTACGTCGCCCGCGCCGCCGACTCCGCCGGGCGAAAGGCGCTCCGGGCCGTCGAGGACACGGTCTACCGGAAGGTGATGACCCAGCTTGCTCCCTACTACTTCGACAACGAACTCGTGAGCGCGAACGTCCAGAAGACGGCTCGCGGCGGCGACGAGGATCGGTTCATCTTCGAGGTGAACGTCAACGAAGACGAACTCAAGTCGGCCGTGAGCGATCGGCTCACCGACTACGAGGACGCGGTGGATCGCTGGCACGTCGACACCGAAAAGGAGACGACCGTCGCGGAAGTCGTCGAGGGCGTCGAACCGCCGCAGAACGGCGGCGAGTCGAAGTCGACGACGAACTGAGACGAGTGTCGGTCCGATCGAGGGCCGCCGGACGACACCCGCTCAGCGCCACACCTTTCTCGTCGCCCCGTTTACCACCGTTCATGCACGTCGAGTTCGACCGCGACACCTGTATCGGGATGTTCCAGTGTACCGACGAGTGGGCGGCGTTCGAGGAGAACCGGGACGACGGGAAAGCCGACCTCGCGGGGGGTGAGGAGACCGAACCGGACGTCTTCGTCCGCGAGGTGCCCGACGACGCGGCACTCGACGCCGAGTTCGCCGCGCGCACCTGCCCCGTCGACGCCATCCGCCTGTACGACGACGACGGCGAACGGATCGTGTAGTCACGGTCTCGGTTTCACTTTCACTGCGGTTCGCCAACCCTTAACCACGCGGACGACGAATCCCGGGTAATGGCGGCCACCGACGAGGAAACGTACGTCGAGCACCCGTTGCTCGAACCGGGGTTCATCGAGCGCCGTCGCTACCAGCTCGAACTCGCGTCCGATGCCCGCGACGCGCACACGCTGGTCTGTCTCCCCACCGGCCTCGGCAAGACGACGGTGAGCCTGCTCGTGACCGCCGAACGCCTCCACGACATCGGCGGGACGGCGCTCTTTCTCGCCCCGACCAAGCCGCTCGTCCAGCAACACGCCGACTTCTACCGCGAGGCGCTCTCCATCCCCGACGACGAGATTACGGTGTTTACCGGCGAGGTACGGCCGGACGACCGGGCCGACCTGTGGACGGGGAGCCGCATCGTCATCGCCACGCCGCAGGTGGTGGAAAACGACCTGATCGGCGGACGCATCTCGCTGTCCGACGTGACCCACTGCACCTTCGACGAGTGTCACCGCGCGACCGGCGACTACGCCTACGTCTACATCGCGGAGCGCTACCACGCCGACGCCGAGGCGCCGCTGGTGACGGGCATGAGCGCCTCGCCCGGCGGCGACGAGGAGGCGATCCGCACCGTCTGTGAGAATCTCGGGTTGAGCGAGGTGGCGGTGATGACCGAAGAGGACGCCGACGTGGCCGACTACACCCACGACACCGAAGTCGAGTGGGAGCGGGTGACGCTGCCCGACCCGGTGCTCGACATCAGAGACGCGATCAACGAGGTCATCACCGACCGGCTGGAGCAACTGAAAGAGCTCGGCGTCACGAACAAGACGAGTCCGGACCTCTCCCAGCGCGACCTGAACTCGATGCGCGGGCAGTTACAGGACCTCATCGACGCCGACCAGTCGGAGGGGTACGAGGGGATGTCGATCCACGCCGAGGTGATGAAGCTTCGTCGAGCCGTGGAACTCGCGGAGACGCAGTCCGTCGAATCCCTGCGTCGCTACTTCGAGCGCCAGCGCAACGCCGCCCGCGCCTCCGGGGCGTCGAAAGCGAGCCAGCGGCTCGTCTCGGAGCCCAAGGTACGGGAAGCGATGCGGAACGCCGAGGATTTCGACGACCTACATCCCAAGTTCAGGCAGACGCGCGTCCTCCTCGCACGGACGCTCGGCATCGGCGGCGGGGACCGCGTCATCGTCTTCACCGAGTCCCGCGACACCGCCGAGGCGCTGACCGACTTCCTGAGCGAGAGCTTCGACGTGCGGCGGTTCGTCGGCCAGGGCGACAAGGAGGGGTCGGACGGCATGACCCAGACGGAACAGGGCGAGACGCTCGACGCCTTTCGAAACGGTGAGTTCGAGGTGTTGGTCTCTACCTCCGTCGCCGAGGAGGGACTGGACGTGCCCGAGGTCGACCTCGTGCTCTTTTACGAACCGGTGCCCACCGCGATCCGATCCATCCAGCGCAAGGGGCGGACGGGCCGACAGGACGAGGGTCGGGTGGTCGTCCTGATGGCCGAGGACACCCGCGACGAGGCCTTCTTCTGGATCTCCCGACGACGCGAACAGGAGATGGAAGACGAGCTGAAGGAGCTGAAAGGCGTCGCCGACGAGATGGCGGCGGAACTCGACGACTCCCAGACGGCGCTCGACTCGTTCGATGGTGCGGAGACGGGCGCCAGCGCCGAGGCCGACGGCGGTGCGACGGCCCAGCCGGGGCTGGCCGACTTCGGGGCGACGGATGCGGACGAGGCGGGCGAAAGCGAGAGCGCGGACACCGACGCCGTCGTCGCCACCGCGGAGACGGACGAGGACGACGACACCGTCGAAATCGTCGTCGACCAGCGCGAACTCGACTCCGCCATCGCCCGCGACCTCTCGACCCGCGAGGGGATCGAGACGCGACTGGAGACGCTGGCGGTGGGCGATTACGTCGTCTCGGACCGCGTCGCGCTCGAACGCAAGACCGTCTCCGACTTCCTCGACACCCTCACCGGGGGCGACCGCTCCCTGTTCGACCAGGTGGGCGACCTGTCGCGTCACTACGCCCGCCCCGTCGTCCTGATCGAAGGCGAGGGGCTCTACGAGGAGCGCAACGTCCATCCCGACGCCATCCGTGGGGCGCTGGCGTCGCTCACGGTCGATTTCGGCGTGAGCGTCCTGCGGACGGAGGGGGAGGGCGACACGGCTGACCTCCTCGCGGTGCTTGCCGGCCGGGAGCAGACGACCCGTGACCGCGCGGTCAGCGTCCACGGCGAGAAGAGCGCGAAGACGCTGGCCGAACAGCAGGAGTACGTCGTCGGCGCCATCGCGGATATCGGCCCGGTGACGGCACGCTCGCTGCTCGAACACTTCGGCAGCGTCGAGGCCGTGATGACGGCCCGCGAGGGGGACTTACTGGACGTGGACGGCGTGGGCGAGGTCACCGCCGACCGCATCCGCGACGTAGTGGGCAGCGACTACCGTTGAAAGTCCAGTGCGGCGAGCGTCTCCGCGGCCTCGCGCGCGGCCGAGAGGAACTCCGTGGCCCGCCGCGGGTCGTCCGCTTCTTCGGCCGCCCGCGCGTACCGGAGCAGCGTCCGCGAGAGCGACGCGCGGGCCTCGTCGAGCGATCCGTCGGCGGACGCCGACGGTCGACTCGCCGTCGGCTCCGCACCCGCGTCGCGAATCCGTCCGTCGCTCGTAACGGTCATCCTTTCGTCGGCCGTGCCGGGTTGCACGGGGCGGCCGGCGGCCTCGGGGGCCGGAGTCGTGTCGTCCGCCGCCGCGTCGGCGGTGTCGGCCGCCGTCTCGGGTTCGGTAACCTCCTCGGACGCCGTCGTCTCGGCCTCGGCGTCCCGTTCGGCCGCCTCCTCACCGGCCGTCTGGCACGTCGGACAGAACTCCTGTCCGTCGTAACGGAAGATGGGATCGCCACAGGTGTCACAGTGGCTGTTCGTCATCGTCGCTCCCTTCAAGAGGAGTTCGCTCATGCGTTGCGTACTCGCGCGCTTCTCCTGGTCGCGTTCGTACTTCTCCCGGAGTCGCTCGCGCTCGGCCTCCTCGTCGAACCCGCTCATAGGGTCGAAAAGACGGTCGAGGTCGAAAAACCCCACGGGCTCGCCCCGCGATTTTCGACGGTCGTCGATCGGTCGTACGCCGACTGCGGGCCGAATACGGCCCTTCCGAAGCGTTTAATCGGAATCCGCAGCCATCGGTACGTGATATGACGAAAGTCAGCGTCATCGGCGCCGCAGGGACGGTCGGGGCCGCGGCCGGCTACAACATCGCGCTCCGCGATATCGCGGACGAACTCGTCTTCGTCGACATTCCGGATATGGAGGCGGAGACGATCGGGCAGGCGGCCGACGCGAACCACGGCATCGCCTACGACTCGAACACGGTCGTCCGGCAGGGCGGCTACGAGGCGACCGAGGGATCGGACGTGGTGGTCATCACCGCGGGCATCCCCCGGAAACCCGGTCAGACCCGCATCGACCTCGCCGGCGACAACGCGCCGATCATGGAGGACATCGGCTCCTCGCTCGCGGAGTACAACGACGACTTCGTGTCGATCACCACCTCGAACCCGGTCGACCTCCTCAATCGCCACCTCTACGAGACGGGCGACCGCGACCGATCCTCGGTCGTCGGCTTCGGCGGCCGCCTCGACTCCGCCCGGTTCCGCTACGTCCTCTCCGAGCGGTTCGACGCGCCGGTCAAGAACGTCGAGGCGACGATCCTCGGCGAACACGGCGACGCGCAGGTACCCGTCTTCTCGAAGGTGCGGGTCGACGGCCGCGACCCCGACTTTTCGGCCGACGAACGCGAAGAGATCCTCGGCAACCTCAAGCAGTCCGCGATGGATGTCATCGAGCGCAAGGGCGCGACCGAGTGGGGCCCGGCGACGGGCGTCGCCCACATGGTCGAGGCCGTGATCCGCGACACCGGCGCGGTCCTCCCCGGCAGCGTCGTCCTCGACGGCGAGTACGGCTACGAGGACACCGCGTTCGGCGTCCCCGTCAAACTCGGCGCGAACGGCGTCGAGGAGGTCGTGGAGTGGGACCTCGACGACTACGAGGCGGACCTGATGGACGACGCGGCGGAAAAGCTGAGCGAGCAGTACGACGAAATCGCCTGAGTCTTATATAGGAGGCCGCGGCCAGCCTCCCCGTGATCTGACGAGCAGTCACGGGGTGTTCGCGGGCGCGTGGTGCCACACCTCGTGACGCTGCCAGGAGAGGCGCCACCTGTTTGCCATCACAGCCGTCGCGTCAGCGCCGCCGCCGTCTTCTCGCCGACGCCGTCCACGTCCTGTAGATCCGCGGCCGACGCCGTGCGGACGTTCTCGACGCTCCCGAACCGCCGGAGGAGTCGTCGTCGCGTCTCGGGGCCGACGCCCGGCACGTCGTCGAGCGCCGTCGACACCTCGTCTCGGAGGGCCCCGTGGTACTGGACGGCAAAGCGATGGGCCTCGTCGCGAACCCGCTGGCAGAGATGGAGGTGGGGGGCGTCGTCGGCCCAGTCGTGGACGCCGCCGGGCGTTACGATCCGCTCTTCGGCTTTCGCCAGTGCAACGGCGGGCACGTCCCAGCCCGTCTCCGCGAGGGCGTCGCGAGCGGCGGCGAGTTGGCCGTCGCCGCCGTCGATCAAGAGGAGGTCCGGATCGGGGCGGTCATCCGTCCCGTCGACGGCACGGGCGGCCCGCCAGCGCACGAGTTCGCGCATGTTCGCGTAGTCGTCGTTGCGCTCGGTGAGTTTCTTCCGACGGTACGCCGATTTCTCGGCGCTCCCGTCGACGAAACAGACGTCGCTCCCGACGACCGCCGTCCCGCCGCTGTGGCTTACGTCGAACCCTTCGATCCGTTCGACGGGGGCGTCGAGACCGAGTTCGTCGGCGAGCCGCTCTGCGGCGTCGTCGCCGCCGGCCCGTCGGCGAGCGTTTTTCAGTGCGAGGTCGACGAGCTTCGCCTCGCGGCCGGCTCCTGGAACGCGCACGGCGACGCCTTCGGCCTCCAGCCACGCGAGCACCTCGTCGTCGTCCGGCCGTTCGGAACACAGCAGGGCGTCGGGGAGGTTGCGGTCGGCGTAGTACTGGGGGACGAAGGCCGCGAGGAGCGTCCCTACCCGATCCTCGCCCTCCGGTGCGTCGAGCCGGTGGCGCGAGCGGTCGACGAGTTGCCCCCGTTCGCTGTGCAGGCGCGCGACCGTCGCCCGGTCGCCCTCGACGGCGGCGCCGAGAACGTCGACCGTCCGCTCGTCGGACGGGTCGGCCACCGCGTCGCCGCCGGCACCGTGAAACGACTCGACGGTCTCTAGGCGGTCACGGAGGTTGGCGGCGCGTTCGAACGACCGGTCCTGTGCCGCGGCTTCCATCTCCCGGCGGAGCGGGTCGGCGAGGGTGCCCGTCTCCCCCTTGAAAAAGCGGACGGCGGCATGGACGTCCTCGGCGTACGACTCGGCGTCGATTTCGCCGGTGCAGGGGGCGCTGCAGAGTCCCATCTCGTAGTCGAGACAGGGTCGATCCCGGCCGCGGTACTTGTGGTCCGAACAGCCACGGAGCCCGTACGTCTCCCGGAGCGCCTTCACGACCGTCTCGACCCGACCCTTGTCGGTGAAGGGGCCGAAGACGGTCGCCCCCTCGTCGGGGTCCCGCGTCACCTCGATCCGTGGCGCGTCGTGGTCGGTGAGTTGGACGAGTGGATAGGACTTGTCGTCCTTGAGCCGGACGTTGTACCGCGGCTGGTGGCGCTTGATGAGGTTCGCCTCCAGCAAGAGCGCCTGCGTCTCGGTGTCGGTGACGGCCACGTCGATCCGGTCGGCCCGGTCGACCATGCGCCGGATACGGTCGCTCCGCGGGTCGGCGTAGGAGCGCACGCGCGCTCGGATGTCGACCGCTTTGCCGACGTAGCGGACGTGCTCGCCCTCGTAAAAGAGGTAAACGCCCGGATCGGGCGGCAGGTCGGCCGCACGTGCTCGAACCGCCGTCGCGTCCATCGGAGTGTCGTAGCCGGCGAGCACAAATGAGCCTGACGCGTTCGCTCGGATTTTCGCCTGTGATAATCGCCGGAAACCGTTAAGAACCGACATATCGACCGGTGGCGTATGAATAACGCTCCCGAGTCACAGGCAGGGAAACGATCGGTGGAGTTGAACATCGACGACGACGTGTTGATCGACGGCGTCGGGATGCCGGTGTTCGTCCTCGACCGGAACGGGTCGATTGCGGCGTGGAACCACAGCATCGAACGGCTGACTGGCAACGGCGACGACGCCGCTATCGGTTCGACGCGGCCGAGTTCGGTGTTTTACCCCGACGGCCGCGAATCGGAGATGCTGGCTCAGACGGTGCTCGATGCGCCGGAATCGGCCGACGAGCGGTCGGGCATCGAACTCGAGGACGACGACCTGTCGCTCTACGCGATGGAGGAGACGATGACGGATCGATGGGGAGAGACGCGGCACCTCCGGCACACGTCGATGCCGCTGTACGAGGACGGCGAGTTCGTCGCCGTCATCCAGGCGATCCGCGATCGGACGACGGCGGTGAAGCGCCGTGAAGCGGTGGCGGATCTCGTCGACGAGGTCCGTGGGACGCTCCACGACCTCGCCGAGGGACGGCTCGACGCCCGGGCGGCGTTCGACGCCGACGAACGCGAAGTCGACGACCGCCTCGCGCTGGTCGTCGAGGAGCTGAACCGGACGGCGGCGGAGTTCGAGAGCCTCACCGGACAGGTCGACGACGAGACGCAGTCGTTGGCGGACGCCATCGACCGCACGGCGACGGCGGCGGACGCCATCGCCGACAACGTCAAGGAGCAAAACGAGCTACTAATCGAGGGGGCCGACGAGATGCAGTCGTTCAGCGCGGGCATCGAGGAGGTGGCGGCGACGACGGACGAAGTGGAGTCGGCGGCCGAGGACGCCCGCGACGCGGCGGCGACGGGGCAGGACGCGAGCGAGGACGCCCGGGCGGCGACCGAGAGCGTCGTCGACGTGGGCGAGGAACTGGTCGAGGACGTGACCGCCCTCGGCGATCGGATGGACGACATCGAGGAGGTCGTGGAGGTCATCTCGGAGGTGGCGGACCGGACGAACCTGCTCGCCTTGAACGCCAACATCGAGGCGGCGCGGGCGGGCGAGGACGGCGACGGGTTCGCCGTCGTCGCGGAGGAAGTGAAGTCGCTGGCCGAACAGACCCACGACCACACCGAAGCGATCACCGACGACATTCAGGCGCTCCAGACCCAGACGGAGGAGACGGTAGGGGCGGCGACCCACTCGCTCGACCGTATCGAGGAGGCGAGCGACCGTATCGACGCGGTGTTGGAGACGTTCGAGGATATCGCCGACACCATCGATCGGGTGGCGGACGGTGTCGCGGAGGTGTCGCGGACGGCCGACGATCAGGCGGCGACCGCCGAGGAACTGACGGCGACTATCGAGAACCTCCGGGATCGGGCCGAAGAGACGGCCGACGCAGCGGATCGGATCGTCGCCGCAGCCGACGAAGCTGACGGGGCCGTCGACGAACTCCAGCGGAGCGTGGCGGACATCCGGGCCGACGGGCGCGAGGACAGGCTATAACACGGCCGGCGGCGATGGTCGGGCATGGGCGAGACGGAGCGGTTGTGGCTGGTCGACCGAACCTACGACGACAAGGGACTCATCTCACTGGCGTACGCGACGGCCGACGGGACGGCGGTACGTCGGATCGAACGGGCGCCGATCGCCGTCGAGCGGTCGGGCGGGGTCACCGCGGCCGTCGACGCCGATCCGGACGCGCTCGAACCGATCTCGGACGCCGACCTGCGCGAGCGGTACGCCGCCGAGGCGACGCGGATGGCGGCGCGACACGAACCCGACGAGACGGTGTGAGCGGGTCGTAAGCGAGCGCCGGGGGAGGAAGAGAGCAAGCTTTGTACTGCACGCGCGACTACCCCCGACAATGGACGCCCCGCTGTGGACGGAGACGCACGCCCCCGGACTCGACGACCTGCCACAGGCGTCGGTCCGGGACCGTCTCGACCGTGCGGTCGACGAACCGATGAACCTCGTCGTGCAGGGACCACCGGGCGCCGGCAAGACTGCCGCCGTCCGGGCGCTCGCCGACGCCGCACACGCGGACGCGACTGATCTCGTCGAGATCAACGTCGCGGACTTCTTCGACCGGACGAAAAGGGAGATTCGCGAGGACCCCCGGTTCGAGCAGTTCCTCACCGGCCGCTCGCGCATGGCGAAACGCGACATGATCAACCGCGTGCTGAAGGAGTCGGCGAGCTACGCCCCCGTCTCCGGCGACTACAAGACGATCGTTCTCGACAACGCCGAGGCGATCCGCGAGGACTTCCAGCAGGCGCTCCGCCGGGTGATGGAGCGCCACCACCGCACCACCCAGTTCGTGATCGTCACTCGCCAGCCGTCGACGCTGATCGCACCCGTTCGGTCGCGGTGTTTCCCGGTGCCCGTCCGGGCGCCGACGGCCGACGAAATCGAAGCGGTCGTCCGGGACATCCTCGACGCCGAGGCCGTCGACTACGACGCCGACGGTCTGGAGTTCGTCGCCGGCTACGCCGACGGCGACCTCCGGAAGGCGATCCTCGGTGCTCAGGCCGCCGCCGTCGAGGCCGGCGAAGTGACGATGACGACGGTCCACGGGACGCTCCGGGACGTGGGCCACGACGACGAACTCGCCGCGATCCTGGAGTCGGCCGAGGCGGGCGATGTCGCCGATGCGCGGAAGACCGTGGGCACCCTGCTGGACGACGAGGGGTACGACGGGCAGTCGCTGCTGGTCGACCTGCTGGAGGCGGGGCGCAAGCGCTACGACGGCGAGCGGCTCGCGCGCCTCCATCGCCTCGCGGGCGAGGTGGATCACGATCTGGTGACGGGGACGGACGACCGCCTCCACCTCACGCATCTGCTGGCGTCGTGGGGGACCGGACAGGGCACGCACCGATGATCGGTCCCTCGTTCTCGCTCGCGCCCGGCGCCCGCCGGTTCACCCTGCCGCCGCTGTTCGCCGCGATCCCGCTCGCCGTGTTGGCGCCGCCGCTCGGCGCCCTCGCCCTCGCGCTCGGCGGGTTCGTGATCTGGTTCTTTCGCGACCCCGAGCGCACGCCGCCGCCGAACGGCGTCGTCGCCCCCGCCGACGGCCGCGTCTCCGTCGTCCGCGAGGAAGAGAATCGAATTCGGGTCGGCGTGTTCATGAACGTCACCGACGTGCACGTCCTCCGGGCGCCGATGGACGGAACGGTCGAGACGGCCACGCACCGACCCGGCGCGCACCGGCCGGCGTTCACCAAGGATTCGGATCGCAACGAACGGGTCGACATGGCCTTCGACACCCACGACGTGTCGATGATCGCCGGCTGGTTCGCGCGGCGCATCCATCCCTACTGCGGCGCCGGCGACGCCGTCACCCGCGGCGACCGGATCGGTCACATCGACTTCGGGAGCCGGGCGGACGTACTCCTGCCGGCCGACTACGACCGCGACGATCTGCTCGTCGCGACGGGCGATGCCGTCCGTGCCGGGGAGACGGTCCTGGCTCTCGAGTCGCCGTAATCACGCCATATGTTATCTAACGGCCGCCCGTTTGGACAGGGTTAAATGCGCGCAATTCGTTAGTATCAAAAGTATGTCAGACGATTCCACCCGACGACGATTCCTGCGTGTGGCCGGAGTGACTGGCGTCGCCGCCTTGGCCGGATGTAGCGGCGGTGGCGGTGGCGGCTCCGGCGGTGAGAACGGCGGCGACGGTAGCGGCAGCGGTGACACCCGCCTCTCGTGGCACGCCGGCGGCACCGGTGGGACCTACTTCCCGCTCTCGAACGAGTTCAAGTCGGTCGTCGAGGCGAACACGGACTTCACGCTGAACGTCCAGTCGACGGGCGCCAGCGTCGAGAACGTAGGGAATCTCGCGAGCGGCGACGCCGATTTCGCCCTGATTCAGAACGACATCGCCTACTTTGCCAAAAACGGCACGGGTATCGAGGCGTTCCAGGGCAACGCCGTCGACAACCTGCGGGGCGTCGCGACGCTTTACCCCGAAACCATCACCGTCGTCACGCTCCAGAGTACGGGCATCGAGACGCTCTCGGACCTGTCGGGTGCGACGATCAACACCGGTGACCTCGGGTCGGGCACGCAGGTTAACGCCCTCCAGATTCTCGACGCCGTCGGCGTCACGGAGTTCACCGAGCAGAACGCCTCGTTCTCGCAGGCGGCAGATCAGCTCCGGAACGGCGACATCGACGCCGCGTTCGTCGTCGGCGGCTGGCCCGTCGGCGCCATCGAGGACCTGGCGACGACCAACGACATCAACATCGTCCCCATCGCGGGCGAGAACCGCGAGGCCGTCAAGGACGCCGCCTCCTGGTTCGCGAACGACACCATCCCCGCGGGCACGTACAGCGGTGTCGACAGCGCCGTCGAGACGGTGGCCGTGCAGGCGATGATCGCAACCCGTTCCGGCGTCCCCGAGTCGACGGTCGAGACGGTCACGGCGGCCATCTTCGACAACGTGAGCGAACTCACGATCAAGACCGACTTCATCGGCAAGGACTCGGCCCAGGACGGCATGTCCATCGAGCTTCACCCCGGCGCGGCCGCGTACTTCGACGCGTAACGTCGCCGCGCACACGCTTTCGACGCCATGAAGCGCCGATACGTCGCCGCCGTCGCCATCGTCGTTCTCGCCGCCGCCCTCGGGAGCGTCGCGGCCGCTCCCGACCGGCCGACGCTCGTCGTCAGCGACGCGGAGACGGGCGACATCTACCTCGAAACCCCCATCGACAACGGCACCGTGGTGGCGCTTGAATACACCCACAGCGTGGAAAAAACCCGCGTCTACGAGGCCTACACGGTCCGTGGCGACCGGCTGGTGATGACACACATGGAGTTCGAATCGTTCGGCTGGGGGTTGCCGAGCCGTGCGAACGTCACTCGGAAGAACGGGACCTTTATCTACGATCCACCGGGCAGTTACGAGCGATTGACGGTCGCACCCGGCCGGATCGCCGGCCACCGTCTCCACGTCGGCGACGAGACGTACGATCTGGTCGCTCTCTCGGACGGCCGGTCGGTGACGCTTTCGATTCGGCACGAATCCGGGTTCGCGATCCCACTCTAGGAGTCGATAGATGACCGATGATACACCCGACGAGACGGTAGACGAACCGGATCGAGAGGAGACCGACGCGCTCATCCAGGAGATCGAGCGCAAACGATCGCTGGGTGGCTGGGCGGTCGTCGCCGTCGCCGCCATCGGCATCACTTTCTCCCTGTTTCAGATGTGGCTCGCGGCGAAGGGCTTCATCCTCTCGCTCACCGTGCCCGGCCTCGGCGAGGTGGAGTTCGTCTCGCTCCAACTCCTCCAGATCAACGCCATCCACGTCGCCTTCGGCCTCGTTCTCACGTTCCTGCTCTACCCGGGTAGCACCGGCGAGGGCCCCGTCTCGTCTCGCTGTGTCGCGCTCGGCGCGATGCTCGACGACCGACTCGGCGCCACGCATCCGCTCTCGCGGGTCGTCCACGCCGTCGGCGACGCGCTCCGCTGGATCTTCGTCGACCCCGAGATGGACCGCGTGACGCCTTTCGACCTCGCGCTCATTCCCGTTGCCGTTCTCTCTGCGGCCTACTTCATCACCGACTTTCAGGAGATTCAGACGATGCGCGCGCTGGGACTGGAGGCCGGCCGGCCCATTCACGAGGTGTTCACGTTTCTCGACCCCGTCGCGGGCCTGCTCGGTCCGTTGGCCGACATCTCCTACGCGATGTTGCTGGGTATCCTCGGGGTCCTCCTCGTCCTCGAAGCGACCCGCCGGGCGATCAGCCTCTATCTCATGCTCATCGTCGCGGCGTTCATCGTCTACGCCCGGTTCGGCGTCCTCATTCCGCAGAACGCCGCCTACGTGGGCGTCCTCTCTATCCCCGAACTCTCGTGGCCCTCGATCATCCAGAACCTCTGGTACAACACGGAGAACGGCGTCTTCGGCATCCCGGTCACCGTCTCCGTCCAGTTCATCTACATCTTCATCCTCTTTGGCGCCTTCCTCGAGATGTCCGGCGCCGGCAAGTGGTTCATCGACCTCGCGTACGCGGCGACCGGGACCCGTCGGGGCGGCCCGGCCAAAGCCTCGATCCTCGCCTCGGGCTTCATGGGCACTATCTCCGGCTCCTCCATCGCCAACACGGTGACGACGGGCGCGTTCACCATCCCCCTGATGAAGAAGTCGGGCTACAGCCCCGAGTTCGCGGGCGGGGTGGAGGCTTCCGCGTCGTCGGGCGGCCAGATCCTGCCGCCCGTGATGGGTGCCGCCGCGTTCCTCATCGTCCAGTATACGGCGACGCCGTTCGCGGACGTGATCGTCGCCGCCGCGATTCCGGCCATCGTCTTCTTCTTCGGTATCTGGGTGATGGTTCACTTCGAGGCGTCGAAACTCGGCATCGGCGGCCTCGATCCCGCCGATCTCGTCGACGTCCGGTCGCATCTCCGGGATGGCTGGTTCTACCTCGTCCCGATCGGCCTGTTGCTCTACTACCTCATCGTCGAACGCCTGTCGGTCGCGCGGTCGGCGTGGTTCACGCTCGTCGCTATCGGTGCCCTGATCGCGCTCGTCGCGGCCTACAGCGACGAGACGCGGGGCCGACTCGGCGCGCTGTTCGTCGGCCTGTTCGCGGCGACGCTCGGCGCGCAGTACGTCGCCGGCACCGGCATCCCCGGGGCGCTCCTCGGCACCGGCGCGGGCGGCCAGTCGCTCGCGGCGGCGTTCGCGGCCACTCTCGGCCAACTCGGCGGCATCAGCATCGTCGCGGGCGTGCTCACGCTGGCGACCCACCCCTTCATCGAGGCGCCGCTACTGGAGTACGACGACGCGGTGGACCGGGCCGCCGAGACGACGGCGACGGCCGTCGGCCGCCCTCGCCTCGCGGACAACGGCCTCCACCGTCTCGGCGTCTTCCTCGGGAAGTCGATGGAGGGCGGGGCACGGACCGCGGTGCCGGTCGTCATCGCCGTCGCCGCCGCGGGCATCATCCCCGGCGTCATCAGCGTCTCCGGTCTCGGGCCGAATCTGGTCGCGCTCATCGAGGCCGTCGCCGGCGGGTCGCTCGTTCTTCTCCTCCTCGTCACCGCCGTCTCCTCCATCCTGCTCGGTATGGGGATGCCGACGACGGTCACTTACATCATCCTCGTCTCCCTGCTCGCGCCGGCCCTGACTGTCTTCGGCGTGCCCGAACTCGCCGCACACCTCTTCATCCTCTATTTCGGCGTCATCGCCGACATCACTCCCCCCGTCGCCGTCGCGGCCTACGCCGCCTCCGGGGTGGCGAAATCCGACGCCTTCCAGACCGGGATCGAGGCCTTCTCGCTCTCCCTGAACAAGGCAATCGTCCCCTTCGCGTTCGTCCTCGCGCCGGGGCTCGTGCTCTTGCGCCGTGAGCCGGACGCCGCGAATCTGGAGGTAGGCGAGAAATACCGCGTCCTCGGGACCGCCGACCTGTTCGACCTGGGCTATATCATCCCCGAGGTGGTGATCCCCGTGGTCGGGCTCTTCCTCGGCGTCGTCGCCCTCGCGGCGACGGTCATCGGCTACGTCTACACGCCGGTTTCCCGCCTCGAACGCGGTGCCTTCGCGCTGAGTTCGCTCCTCCTGATGGCGCCCGGCCTCGGCGTCCGGGGAGCTCTCGACGTTCTCGGCCTGGTCGGAATCGGGGGCGGCGGTGGGAGCGAAGTCGCCGTCGGAATCGATCTCGCACTCCGGGGCGTCGGCCTCGCGCTCTTCGTGGCGCTTCTCCTCGGTAACCGGGGACAGGGCGCCTCCGGCTTCTTCGGTAGCGAGACCGATTCGGAGACGGATGCCGAGCCCGAAACCGCCTGATACGGATTATTGTAACGGTTCGCCGGTGGATCGCCGAGACGAGCCGGCTATCCATCGGTAGTGACTTACGATAAACCGTATGAGCGCGGCGCCCTCATCGCTCCAGCAGGTGGACGTGCCGCGTGAGCGAGCGATGGACCGGCCGCTCGAAGCTCGCCTCGACCGTCCACCCCGCGTCTTCGGCCGCCTCGCGCCACGACCGATCGGCGACGACGACCGCCCGCGGCGCGACTCGGGCCGCTTCCGCGAGCGCTCCCGAGACGAGATCCGCGAGGGAGTGGCGGGCGATTTTCGACTGGCGGCCGTACGGTGCGTCGAATACGACGCCGTCGACCGCGTCGTCGACGAGAGGGAGGGCCGTCGCGTCGCCACGGCAGAGGTGGTAGTCGTCGAGATACGCCCGACAGTTCTCGCTGGCGCCGTATACCATCTTTCGCTGGGCGTCGATCCCGATGGGACGGGAACCGACGAGCCCCGCCTCGATCAGCGTGCCCCCCGTCCCGCACATCGGATCGAGAACCGTCGCCCCCGGTTCGGCGCCGACGAGGTTGACGAACGCGCGGGCGTCGAGCGGGGCCATACTTCCGGGCTGGAAGAAGGGCCGGTCGGTCGGCTTGCGGTTGCCGTAGTCGCGGACGCTCTCGGCGACCAGCCAGCCGAGCAGGCAGGTGTCGCCGGCGAAGCAGGCCCGGAGTTCGTGGTCGGGGGCGTCGAGGTCGACGACGAACCCGCGGTCGACGAGCGCGGTGCCGAGTTCACGTTCGGCACGGCGGGTGTCGATCCCCGCCGTCCCCCGAACGTCGCGAGCGCGGACGGCGACGGTGCCCGAGCGGTCGATCGTCGCCGCCTCGACGGCGGCCCGCGCAGCGTCGATATCGGCCACGCAGCGGCCGAGCAGTCGGCTGGCGCGGTGGGTGTACGCGAGCGTTCGGAGGCGGTCTTCGTCGACGCCCCGGGCCGTCGCCAACCCGGGGGCGATCACGTCGACCGCCGTCGCTGCACACGCGGCTTCCCGGGCCGCGAACGCGTCGTCCTCGCCCGCGAGTTCGAGACCGTACACGCGTCGCCGTCCGTCCGCCGTCGGCATGAGACTACCGACCCGCCGGCGACGGCCCACCAATCTTTTTAAACCTTAAATACGATACTTAAGTCGTCTCATGACCGATCCCAAGGAGACGATCAACATCGAGAACGTGGTGGCTTCTACCGGAATCGGACAGGAACTCGACCTCCAGAGCGTCGCGATGGACTTGGAAGGCGCGGATTACGACCCCGAGCAGTTTCCCGGCCTCGTCTACCGGACACAGAACCCCAAGTCGGCGGCGCTGATCTTCCGGTCGGGGAAGATAGTCTGCACCGGCGCGAAATCCACCGCCGACGTTCACGAGAGCCTACACATCGTCTTCGATAAGCTCCGCGACCTCAAGATCAGCGTGGACGACGATCCGGAAATCGTCGTTCAGAACATCGTCACGAGCGCGGATCTGGGTCGGAATCTCAACCTCAACGCCATCGCTATCGGCCTCGGTCTGGAGAACATCGAGTACGAACCCGAGCAGTTCCCCGGTTTGGTCTATCGTCTCGACGACCCCAACGTGGTCGCGCTCCTCTTTGGGTCCGGCAAACTCGTCATCACGGGCGGAAAACAGCCCGAGGACGCCGAGGAAGCGGTCGACGTGATCGTCTCCCGCCTCGAAGAACTCGGACTCCTGGGATAGTCACCGGCCCCGATGGTCCCCGTCCCGCTCCAGACGGTCGGCGCGGCGTCCCCCCTCGCCGTCGCCGGCACCGCCGCGCTGTTTGCCCTGTTTCTCACCCTCACCGCCCACCTCGCCGCCCGGAACGTACTCGGCGACGTACCGGTTCGCAACGCCTTCCTCGTCGGGCCGTTCCCCGCCGCTATCGCCGTCGTCGCCGCCGCGCTCGAACTCCCCTCTATCCCCGCGCTCCTCGTCGCCCTCGCCGTCGACGCCGTCCTGATCAAGTACGTCTACGACATCGACCGCCGGCTGACCGCCGGCGTCACCGCGATTCACGCCGTCGTCAGCATCATCCTCGGGAGCATGATCTTCAGCCTCTACGTACTCGTCCTCTCGGCGCCGGGCTAACCGATCGTCCGCACCACGCTCCGAACCGTGAGCGCGCCGAGCACGCAGACGACGCCGATACCCACGCCGACCGTCGCCGCCTCGGTGTGGCCGAGCAACAGGGCCACCGCGTACAGCAGGATCCCCACCGCCCCGCCACCCGTCAGGAGCGTGTCCACGGCATCGAGCGGTTCGTCCATCGACGGGAGCCGTTCGCGGTCGACAGTGTGTGAACTCATACCGTGAGCTTCGGTACCAGCTCACACTAATCTTACGCATACGTTCATTATGTATTCTCTCTGAAAATATTCGCGCACCACGGCAATCCCTATTAGACGCCGCCACGCACGTGAGGTCAATGGGTCTCCGTGACGTGGTGTGGAACGACGCCGAGCGCCGCCCCCGGGCGCTCTTCCGGGTCGTCCTCCTGATCGTCGTCTCGGCGCTGCTTGCCGTCGGGACGAGCGTCGGCGCGACGATCGGATTCGGGTCGCTCCGGGCGTGGCTCGCGACGACGTTCGGCGAGGCCGTCGGGACGGCCGTCGTCGCCGTCGTCGGTATCGCTCTCACCGGCGGGACGGTCACGCTCTCCGTGCTGATCGCCGGCCGGTACATCGACCGGCGACGACTCCGCGATTTCGGCCTCCGACTCGACCGGGACTGGTGGCTCGACTGCGGGTTCGGCCTCGCCCTCGGCGCCGGCCTCATGGCACTGCTCTTTCTCGTCACGCTCGCGGCCGGGTGGGTGCGCGTGACCGGCACCGTCCAGCCCCGTTCCGGCTTTCCCGTTCGCTTTGCCGGTCTCGTCGCCGTCTTCGTTGTCGTCGGCGTCTACGAGGAACTCCTCCTGCGGGGGTATCTCCTGACGAACGCCGCCGAGGGGCTCGCCGGCATCCTCGGGGACCGCGGTGCCGTCGTGAGTGCGACGCTTCTCTCCTCGCTCGTGTTCGGCCTCGCCCACGCCAACAACCCGAACGTGACGATGCTCTCGACGCTCGCTATCGTCGTCGCGGGCGTGATGCTGGCCGTCGGCTACGTCCTGACCGGCGAACTCGCGGTTCCCATTGGCCTCCATATCACTTGGAACCTGTTTCAGGGCGGTGTCTTCGGGTTTCCCGTCTCCGGTCTGGGCGTCAGTGCGAGCGTCGTCGCCGTCGAGGAGACGGGACCGAACGTCGTCACCGGCGGCGCGTTCGGCCCGGAAGCGGGCCTCCTCGGCCTCGGTGCGATGGCCGTCGGCACCGCCGCTATCGCCGCTTGGGTCCGGTGGCGCACCGGCGACCTGCGGATCGACTCGGCGGTGACGACGCCGGAGTTGCGACCGGAGCGGGACGCGACGGACGGGTCGATCGACGGCGACCGCTGGGAGCCGGCGCCCGAGGACTGATCACTCCACCAGCCGCTCGATTTCGGTGACGAGGATGTCGCTCGCCCCCATCGCTTTGAGGTCGTTGATGACGCCGAAGACGGCGCGCTCCGCGACGACGGCGTGGACCGCCACGTCGTCGCTGCCGGCCACGTCCATCACCGTCGGGCCGCCCATCCCCGGCAACACGTCGCGCACGTCGTCGAGGCGGTCCTCGGGCACGTTCAACATCACGTAGCGCCGATCCTCGGCGGCGAGGACGGATTCGAAGGCCGTTACCAGTTGCCGGATTTTCTCGTCGTCGACGGCGTCGGGGTGGGCAACGAGCCGGACCGAACTCGAAAGCACCTCCTCGATTTCGGCCAGCCGGTTCACGCGGAGCGTCGTCCCCGTCGACGTGATGTCGACGATGGCGTCCGCCATGTCGACGTGGGGGGTGAGCTCCGTCGCGCCCGTCACCTCGACCACGTCGGCGTCGACACCCCGTTCCGCGAAGAAGTCGCGGGTGATGCGGGGAAACTCGGTGGCGACGGTGCCACCCTCCAGATCCGCGACCGTCTCGATGTCGCCGTCCTCCGGCGCAGCGACGACGAGGCGGCACCGACCAAATTCGAGGTCGAGCAGGTCGACCAGGTCGTGCCCCGACTCCCGCACCTGATCGAGGCCGGTGATCCCCACGGCGGCGGCGCCGTCGGAGACGTACTCGGGGATGTCGGCGGCGCGGGCAAAGAGCGCGGTCACGTCGGGGTCGACCGTGTTCGCGTAGAGTTTGCGGTCCGCGCCGCCTTCGAGGTGGAGGCCGGCGCGTTCGAGGAGGTCGATCGAGGGATCGTGCAGACGGCCCTTGTTGGGGATGGCGATGCGCATTGTCGATATCTCTCGGTCCGGGTGCAATTGCCTTTTGGGTGCGAAGCCCCGGTCCCTACGGTTTCCGCGATTCCGCGGCTCACTCCGCCCGCCGCGTCGCGTCGAGGCCTCGGTCACGACCGCAACGCCTCGACCACCCGTTCGCTCGCGCTCGACACCGCCCCCGCCCGCGCCATCACGACGAGATACCGCCCCACCTCGTTTCGGATCTGGCCGGCGCTCACGTCGTCATGCACCTCACTCAGCCGGTCGTCGGCGTGTCCCAGCCGGGCCGCCGCGTCGGTCAGCGCCGTCCGTCCCAGGATCGTCGGCTCCGCCGCCGCCGCCCGAACCGCGTCGATCGCCTCGCGTCGGACTGCCGCCACGTCGTCGGCCGACTCGACCGCGAACGTCTCGCCGTCGGCGACGGCGTTACGGAGCGACGCGAACGCCCGCAGACCGAGCAGGGAGGCGTGTGCCCAGTGCAGGGACCGCGCGGGCCACTCGTCGTCCCAGTCGTCGTCGTGTCGAGGGTTGATCGGCCGGTAGAGGTCCTCCAGCGCCGCCGCCGCGGGCGTCCCCTCGGTGTCGACTCCCTCGATTTGCCACGGCTCCTCGGCGTCGACGGGCGGCAGGTCGTCGCGCTCCGACTCGAACGTCTCGCGCACGGTCCGGCGGGCGTCGAGAAACCGGGTACGAAGTTCCGTCGGCTCGTCGACCGACGCCAGCAGCCGGTCGTAACAGTGGGTGGCGTCGGAAACGGCGACGCGGGCGCGTTCGACCTCCTCGGCGATTTCGCCCACACCGAGGGGGTTGCCGACGCGGTAGCGCCGGGGCTCGCCGAGCGCGATGTCGGCCCGCCCCGCGTCGACGCGCTCCTCGATTTCGGCGTGGACCCGCACCGCGACGGCCGGATCGCCGCCGAGATACCGCCACCGCTCCCGGAACGCCGCCCGCTCGTCGCGGACGGTCCCGGCCTCCTCGCGCATGTCGTCGCGGGTCAGGCCGTCGTCGACGGCACGCCACGCCCCGGCGGCGAAGCGGGCCTCGGCCCGCGCGTCGGCGAGGGCGTCCAGCCGTTCGAACGGCGTCGGCGCCACGGCTGCGGCGTCCAGGCTCTCGACGGCGTACTCCCGTTTTCGCCGGACCTGCTCGCGCATCGCTCCGTTCGGAAGGTCGTCGGATCCGAGGCTCGCGGGCACGGCGTCGAGAAGCGCCCGCGCGCGCTCCTCGCTCGCCGCGAGGTGGGCCGCGCCGACGCCGACAGGGAGCCGTTCCGGCACCGCGGGCACCGAGTCGTCGACGAGCGCCCGGATCGCCGCGCCGTCGAGTTCGGTCCGGCCGTCGCCGAGGGGGTTCGCCGCGCTACATCCCGCGAGCGCGCCGAGGGCCGCGAGCGCGCCCCGACGGGTGAGCGTGTGATCGTTCATTCCGCCCTCCGCGATTCGTTTTGCCGCCGTCGCAGCCGTGCGTTGCGTTCCTCGCAGGTGCCCGACCCGTAGCTCGATCCGTAGCTGTCGATGCCGCTCGGATCGAACGCCTCGGGGATTCGGATCAGCGTCGCGATCGTGTCCTCGGCGTCCGTCTCGCAGGCCACGTCGGCGTCGCGGTAGCGCCGGGCGTAGCTCGTCTCGATGTCGTCCTCGGACCACCGGACGTGACAGAGTTCCGGCGCGAAACACTCTTGTACGGTTTGCTGTTCGACGTACACCGTCGCGGCGTCGTAGTCGGTCGCGTCGAGGAAGGCGCGGGCCTCGTCGACGCCGGGAACGTCCGCGACGGAGAGGCCGGCGGCGTCGTCCGGCCCCGTGACGAACGTGTGGTGTCGGTAGTGCCGACGGTCCTCGTCCTCGCGTGGCGTCGGGCGCTCGCCGGTCCAGACGACCGGTTCGGCGCTCGGGTTGCGGAGGCTGTACGACTCGGGGTCGGTCTCGACGGACCCGACTTCCTCGGGCGGATAGCTCGACCCCGACGACGACTCGCCGGAACAGCCGGCGAATCCGGTCAGAAGCGCCGCCGCGCCGGAGAGGGCGCGTCTGCGTGTGGTGGAGGGCATCGATACCACTCCCGGTCCGATCGGTAAACGTCTTTTCACCGAACCGGACTTAACCCGGCCGGAGGTAATGGTGGGATATGGCTACCCTCTCGATCCGTGGCGGGCGAATTCTCCGATCGGATATGACCGTCACCGAAGCGGACGTGTTGGTCGACCGCGAGGCGGGCGACATCGTCGAAATCGGTGCCGAACTCGCCGGCGACGACGAACTCGACGCCGACGGCGACCTGGTGATGCCGGGACTAGTGAACGCCCACACCCACGTTGCCATGACGCTCCTTCGCGGCCACGCCGACGACAAACCCCTCGATACGTGGCTTCGGGAGGACATCTGGCCGGTCGAGGCGGCGCTCGACCCCGACGACATCGCGGCCGGCGCCGCCCTCGGAATCCTCGAGATGATCAAGTCGGGGACGACGACGTTCGCGGACATGTACTTCGAAATCGACCGCACGGCCGACGTGGTCGACCGGGCGGGCGTGCGGGCCGTCCTCGGCCACGGCGCCATCTCCGCCGGCAAGGACGACGTGGCGGCCCGCGCCGACATCGAGGAATCGATCGAGATGGCCCGGCGACTCGACGGCGCCGCGGATGGACGAATCTCGACGGCCGTGATGCCACACAGCCTCACGACCGTCACGCCGGAGTTGCTCGAACTGGCGGCCACCGAGGCCCACGAGACGGGCGTGCCGGTCCACTACCACGCCAACGAGACGGTCGACGAAGTCGACCCCATCGTCGAGGACCGGGGACTGCGGCCGCTGGAGTGGGCCGCGGAGATGGGGCTCTGTACCGAAGCGGATTTTCTCGCCCACGGCGTCCACCTCGACGACGCGGAGATCGACCTCCTCTCCCGGCGGGGCACGGGTGTCGTCCACTGCCCGGCGTCGAACATGAAACTCGCCTCCGGGATGGCGCCGGTCCAGCGCCTCCTCGACGCTGGCGTCCCCGTCGGCCTCGGCACCGACGGCGCCGCCTCGAACAACGACCTCGACCTCTTCGACGAACTGCGGGACGCGGCGATGCTGGGGAAACTCGCCGCCGGTGACGCGAGCGCCGTCCCCGCCCCCGACGCCGTCCACATGGCGACGGCGGGCGGCGCGGACGTACTGGGTCTGAACGCCGGCCGGATCGAGGCCGGTGCCGCCGCCGACCTCGCGGTGGTCGACCTCGACGCGCCGCATCTGACGCCCGAACACGACCTCGTGAGCCACCTCGCCTACGCCGTCCGTGGTTCGGACGTGCGCCACACGATCTGTGACGGCGAGGTGGTGATGCGTGACCGGGAGGTGTTGACGCTGGACGAGGCGGCGGTGATGGCGCGGGCCGCGGAGCGTGCGGAGGGGTTGCTGGACCGGGTGGGGGTCTGATAGTGATCATTGTAAGTCAGTACCGGTGGTTCGCCAGAACGGGTCGGCGAACCACCGGTACACCGTTACAATAAACACTATGAGACGGGGGTCTCACAACGCGGCGCGCGTTCTCATTCCCCTACGACACCGCGGGTCTCGAACCCGTCGAGCGTACACCCCGCTGACTCGGCGACCTGCTCCACGACACCGCGGGTCTCGAACCCGTCGAGAGCGGGCCACCGATGACTCGGTGGCCCGCTCTCCGGGCTTCGAGACGGTAGCGTTTTGCCACGCCTCCCATTACGAACGGTATGACCGCTCCCACCGTAACCGAGCGACTCGACGACCCTGCCGCCGCCCGTGCCGAGGGCCGTCGGAAGATGGACTGGGCCGAGGCGCATATGCCCATCCTCGCCGAACTTCGCGCGGAGTTTGCGGCCGAGCAACCCCTCGCAGGCGAGCGAATCGCGATGGCGATGCACGTCGAGGCCAAGACGGCGGTGCTCGTCGAACTCCTCGCCGTCGGCGGCGCGGAGGTCGCTATCACCGGCTGCAACCCCCTCTCGACCCAAAACGACGTGAGCGCGGCGCTCGACGCTGTCGACGGCGTCGCCTCCTACGCCATCCACGATGTCGATACCGACGAGTACTACGACGCCATCGAAGCCGTCGTCGGCGTCGACCCCACCATCACCGTCGACGACGGCGCCGACATGGTGACCCACATCCACGACGAACATCCCGAGTTGATCCCCCAACTCAAGGGTGGCTGTGAGGAGACGACCACGGGTGTCCACCGCCTGCGGTCGATGGCCGACGACGGCGCGCTGGAGTATCCGATGTTCGCAGTCAACGACACGCCGATGAAGACGCTGTTCGACAACGTCCACGGCACCGGCGAGTCGGCGCTGACCAACATCGCCATGACGACCAACCTCGCCATCGCGGGCAAGACGGTGGTCGTCGCGGGCTACGGCTACTGTGGCCGCGGCGTCGCGAAGAAGGCCGCGGGGATGGACGCCGACGTGATCGTCACGGAAGTCGATCCCCGGCGCGCCCTCGAAGCGCACATGGAGGGCTACGAGGTGATGCCCATGAACGAGGCGGCGAGCGAAGGCGACGTGTTCGTGACGACGACGGGCAACCGCGACGTGCTCACCCGCGAGGACTTCGAGCGGATGCCGGATGGCGTCCTGCTGGCCAACGCAGGCCACTTCGACGTGGAGATCAACCTCGACCAGCTCGCCGATATGGCCGTCTCGAGCCGCGAGGTCCGCGACGGCGTGCAGGAGTACGAACTGCCCGACGGCCGGCGGCTGAACGTCCTCGCCGAAGGCCGACTCGTCAATCTCGCCGGCCCGCTCTCGATGGGCCATCCCGTCGAGGTGATGGATCAGAGTTTCGGCGTGCAAGCGGTCTGCGTACGCGAACTGTCGGCCGCTCCCGACGCCTACGACGCGGGCGTCCACGAGGTGCCGGACCGCCTCGACCGGGAGGTGGCGGAGGTGAAACTCGACGCCGAGGGCATCGCCATCGACGGCCTGAGCGACGACCAGCGCGAGTATCTGGACTCGTGGGATCACGGGACCTGACGCGTCGCCTGTCCATCCGGGCGTAACTGGCTTATTTAACCGTCGACAGTCAGCTAGTAACCTACCAGGATGTTCTCTCCCCGCGACCGACTCTCCGACATCGAGCTCTCCCGTCGGGATCGGATCATCGTCTACTACCTCACGGGGCTTCTGGCACTCGTCCTCGTCTACGCGGCCGTGTACAACGTCGTGATGGCGCGGCTGGAGGGGGTCGATCAGTCCATCTTTGCCTCGATCGAGTTCGTCGCGCAGACGATGACGACGACCGGCTACGGTCAGGATTCGGGGCACTGGAGCCACCCGGTGACGTACCTGTTCGTGATCCTGACGCAGGTGTCGGGCATCGGCATCGGCTTCTTTACGCTCCGATTAATCATCATCCCCCTGTTTACCGACGCCGAGGTCAACCTCGACGACCGACTCTCGCGCAAGGAGGACCACGTCGTCATCTGTGAGTACCGCCGCGACTCCGCCGTGCTCCTCGAGGAACTCAGGGAACTCGGAATCGACTACGTCCTGATCTCCTCGTCCAAGGAGGACGCCAAGAACCTCTCCGACGAGGGGTACGCCGCCATCCACGGCTCCCCGCAGGATGTGTCGGCGTTCGAGCGGGCCAGCATCGGAGACGCCCGGGCGGTCATCACCGACGCCGGGGTGGCGAACGTCAACACCATCCTCACGGTGCGATCGGTGCGCCCGGACGTCGAAATCATCGCGCTCACCGACGACAGCGACCTGCGGGACGTGTTGCGTTCGACCGGCGCCGACAGCGTGCTCTCCCCCCACGGTGTCTTGGGCCACCGCCTCGCCGAGAAAGCCGTCTCCTCGTTCAGCGCCGAGCTGACGGATACGATCGATCTGGGCGCCGACGTGGAAGTGGTCGAGATTCCGGTCGCCCACGGCAGTCGACTGGTCGGAATGCGCATCCGGGACTCGCGGATCAGGGAGCGGACGGGCGCGAACATCATCGGCGCCTGGATCGACGGCGAACTGCAGTTGCCCCCCGATCCGGACGCGGTCATCCAACCGAACACGGTGTTGCTCGTCACGGGCGGCCACGAGGCGCTGGAGGCGTTCAGCGAGTTCACCCGGTCGCGTCGCTCCCTCCGGAAACACGAGCGCATCGTCCTCGTCGGACACGGGGAGGTCGGACGGGCCGCACGGTCGGTCGTCGAGGAGTCGGGGATCGACTTCGTGACTGTCGACATCGAGGAGCGTGACGGGGTCGACATCGTCGGCGACGCCGGCTCGCGGTCGGTGCTGCGGGAGGCGGGCGTCGAGCGGTCGGACGCCATCGTCGTTGGACTCCCCGACGATTCGGCGTCCCTGTTGACGACCGTTCTGGCACGGTCGATGAACCCGGACGCCGAGATACTGGTCCGGGTGAGCGACGCCGACGCCACGAGAAAGGCGCTGAGTGCTGGCGCCGACTACGTCCTGTCGGTCCCGCGGGTGAGCGCCCGGATGGTCGCCAGGGAACTGCGCGGCGAGGACGTGATCACGCCGTCGACACAGATTCGGATCGTCCGCGTGTCCGCGGCGCCGTTTGCCGGGCGAACCCTCGCCGAATCGCGCATCTACGAGGAGACCGGCTGTCGCGTCATCGCCGTCGAAGACGACACCGGGCCGTCGGTCGCGGTCGACCCACACCAGCGGTTCACCGGCGACGAGCGCCTCACGGTCGTCGGCTCCGACGAGGCGATTCAGCGGTTCCGAAAGCGGTTCGACGTTCCCTCGCTGGAGACGGAGTCTTGAACAGCTCCGGTACGACGGCCTGCCCGACGACCCGCGCGAGCAGCCATCACCCGACCGTTTAACTCGTCGCCGCCGATACGACGCGCATGACCGACCGCCGACGCCGTGCGACCCTCGGTATCTTTCTCGCCGCCGTCGCGGCGTGGGCCGTCCCCGCATCGGGGGCCGCCGGGCCGTCGCCGTTCGAGGAGGGCGAGGACCCACGGTCCTCGAACGCCGACGACTGATCGGTGGCAGTCGCTATCGGCGTTCCCCCACCGGCCCCTCCGACCGCGGACCGTTCCTTTATCACTCGCCGTCGCCCAGTCGGTCGTATGTCCGCGAACCGCAAGGGGGATCGCCGGGAGCGCGAACTCGTCAACGAACTCGACGCCGCGGGCTTTGCGGTCATGCGTGCTCCCGCGAGCGGGAGCGCTACAGAGCGTGACCTGCCGGACGTGCTCGCCGGCGACGGCGACAAATTCTACGCCATCGAGGCGAAGTCGTCCGCCGGCGACCCCATCTATCTCTCGGGTGAGGAGGTCGAATCCCTCATCTACTTCGCCCGTAATTTCGGCGCGAAGGCACGCATCGCCATCCGCTTCGACCGCGAGGACTGGTACTTTTTCCATCCCGGCGACCTGCACGTCACCGACGGCGGGAACTACCGGGTAAAAAAGGAGACGGCGCTGGCCGATGGCGAGGATCTGGACGCACTCGTTGGCCACTCGACGCAGGCGCGTCTCGACGAGTCCTAGGCGGTCGTCGGCGATGCCGTGCCGTCCGTGGGCGAGGGGCCGGAGTCCGACTCGTTCGCGCGGTCGATCCGCCGCAGTCGCGACGCCGGGAACGCGTAGCGTTTCACGTCGCCGTCGCGTCGGAGAGCGTCGAGATAGACCGCACGAAAGACGGGTTCGTGGGGGCCGTAGGCGGCGTTTGTCGGATAGTCGGCGACGGGGCGCCCCTCCGCAGTCTCGACGCGGTCGGCGCGCTCGCCGGTCGCCGCCACGACGATCAGACGGTCGCCCGTCTCGCGGTCGCGGACGAGCGTCCCCGGCCGATGGTCGTGGCGGGGGCAGAGCGCGGGGCCCTCGAACGCCGTCGGGACGAACGTTCGACCGCCACAGACCGCACAGACGGCGGTGCGCTCGCCGGGCGGGGGAACGAGTCCTTCGGTCACTTCGAGGGCGACCCGGCGTCGATGCTTACAGCGAGCGCCCCGGAGCTGGTGGTCCGGACACGTGCACGTGCGGGCGTCGAGGTCGACGACGTACGTCCCGCCCGTCGTCTCGACGGCGTAGCGGCCGTCACGGAGCGGGCGGACCGCCATCGGTTCGACACGGGCACGCCTGGCGCGGCCCGTCGTTCCGGCGGCGGGGAACGTGGTCTTCGAGCGGGTAGCCGGCAGTGACGCGGGTGTGTATGCTGGGTGCGTCATGGTGTGGAGCGGCCGTCGCTCCGGTGTCGTTCCTTGGTGCTCGACACATCTAAACCCTCGTTTCGGGCGGCCTGGGTGGCAAAAACGGGCTCTCCGGGGGCGCCGTGTCATCGAAGCCCTTTTGAGGTGGCCGGCGGATGGCCGCATATGGAACTCGAAGAGGGGATGGTCCGGAAAATCGCCATCTCCGTCGTCGCGGTGGGGGTTTTCGTCGCCTTCGTCGTCGGCATCGGCACCACCTACAACGACGGTGGACTGGGTTCGAGCGGCGGGCTCGCGCTCGTCGGCGCTATCGTTCTGTTCATTCTCCTGATGGCCGGCGTTGGCCTCCTTCTCGACCGGTAGGTCGGCTGTACGTCGATAGAGCGCTTTGCCACCCCGGGTGGTGAACGTCTTGGGACAGTACTAGTCGGCGTCGACGTCCGCGACCGCCGCCGCGTAGTACCGCAGCGGGTGATCGATGGTCTCACAGCGCTCGTCCGGGTTCACGCAGTCGCCGAACGCCTGCATCGTCGCACACGAGGGCGCGGGGTACTGGCTCCCGTTCGCGTCCGCGAGCACCGTCGTTCGGTAGGAGAGGGAGCCGTCGTCGAGTGCGGGCCATCGCTCCGCGATGGCGTCGGCGTCGAGTCCGAGCGAGACGAGGAAGGCGGTCGCCGCGAAGGCGGCGTGTGGGGCGAGGTCCTCCTCCCTATCGAGCAACGCCCGCATACACGGCGGGAACTGCGCCGGGATCACGGCCTCGACGTCCGGCAGCCGCTCGCGCTCAGCGAGGCGGTCACGCAGGGCCGCCACGTCCTCGCTCAGGGCCTCGGCGATGGCGTCGCCGCCGGCGCTCCCCCGCACCTCGAACGGAAGGCCGTCGGCGACCCGGCGGCGGACGGCCTCCCGGAGCAGGCGGCGGAGTTCGTCGCCGGCGATCGGCACCGCGCCGTCGGCGAGGTCACGGTTGACGAGCCGCCAGCCGTCGCCCCAGTCGGGATCGGCCAGCCGGAGATACGCGGTCACGTCGATCCGGAAGCCGGCGCGGTTCGGGCCATCCTCGACCCGCCGTACCGCCCCGTCGAGGTCGAACTCGTCGAGGACGGTTTCGAGGTCGGCACGGGGCGTCGAGACGCTGCGCAGTTCCGCGTCGCCGGCGTCGAAGTCCTCGCGAAGGCGCGCGAACGCCGTCTCGGCCTCGGCCTCGGCGTACTTCTCGACCGCGGCGCGCACGTCGACCAGCGAGACGAGGATGCGCGCGATGGGATACGAGAGGAGTTCGTCGCGGTCGCTCCAGCGCCCGGGCGTCTCCGACGCCACCGTCCCGGACATGAGCGCGCGCTCGACGCGTTCGCGGGCGCGCTCGACGGCGGGGTCGCCCTCGGTGACCAGCCGGGGTGGGGAGATGTCCGCCCGCTGGACCGCCTCGCGGGCGGCGCCGAAGAACGGATACCGGGCGTAGAGCGGGTCGGGGCGCATCGACGGTCGGTTGTAGAGCGGGGTGGATAAGCGCGACGGTCACTAGTAGTGTCGTGCCATTCCGACGAGGGCTACTGCATCGTTTCTGTGGCCACCTCGAAAGCCCCCGCCATCTCGGCTCCCGGGACTCGTTGTGCTCCTCGGCCTTCGGCCTGCGGTGCTTACGTCGTCCAGGTTCGCCGAGATGCCGGCCCCTTCCAGTCCCACCTGCATGGGCTGGCCGATCAGCCACCGTTGGGTGGGACTGAAAGGGGCGAGTCGTCATCGGGAGAGCGGAGCTCTCCCGGGGGCGCAAGCACGCGAGTGGTGCGAGCGCGCGCAGCGAGCCCCCCGACCCCAGCGACTCGGGGCTTTCGAGGTGGTCCGATCCGATGCGCTATCTCCGAATCCAATCGCGACCGATACCCACGCTTTTCCCCCTCGCCCGCGTACCCCGACGTAGATGACAGAGGAGTACGGTTTACTCGACCCCGAGGAAGGCGAGGGCGAGGATTTCGGCGACGAGTGGGAGGAGATCGATGTCTCCGACACCGAGGCCGACCGCATCGCCAGGAAACGGGATCGGGAGTTCGCCGAGTTCCGCAAGCGGCTGAAAGACGCCGACCAGTTCAAAGTAGAGCAGTCGGTGTTCGACGACGCCACCTTCGCGGCCATCTACAAACTCGTCCAGGACGGGTACATCGACGCCTTCGGCGGGCCAATCTCGACGGGGAAGGAGGCGAACGTCTACGAGGCGCTCGGAGCCGACGACCGGGACGTGGCGGTCAAAATCTACCGCATCAACGCCTCGAACTTCCAGCAGATGCGGGAGTATCTGGAAGGCGATCCGCGCTTCGAGGGGATCGGCTCGGACAAGAAAAAAATCGTGCTCGCGTGGACGAAAAAGGAGTTCGCGAACCTGCGCCGTGCGCGGCAGGCGGGCGTCCGTGTGCCGGAACCTATCGCCGTCGAGCGCAACGTTCTCGTGATGGAGTTAGTGGGACTGGTCGAGGAGCGCGCCCGGCGGCTGGCCGAAGTGACAGTGGAGAACCCCGAGACGGCGTTCGAGGTGGTCCGGGAGTATATGCGCCGGCTCTACGGCGCCGGTTTGGTCCACGGCGACCTCTCGGAGTACAACCTGATCATCCACGACGGCGAGTTGGTAGTGATCGATCTGGGGCAGGCGGTGACGGTCCACCACCCGAACGCCGACGACTTTCTGGAACGGGACTGCCGGAACGTCGCCTCCTTTTTCAGCCGGCAGGGGCTCGACGTCGACTCCGGGGACCTGCGTTCGTTCGTGACGGCGGTCGACGCGGAGCCGTAGCCCCGAGCGAGAACGCTTAAACCGCTACGGCCGGTATCGGCGGGTATGCAGCACGTGAAGGTTCCGCAGGACCGTCTCGGCGTTCTCATCGGCGACGGTGGCGAGACGATGCGCGAAATCGAGCGACGTGCCGATGTCCGCCTCGACATCGACAGCGAGAGCGGGAGCGTCGCCATCGACGCCGTCGGTGACCCCGTCACCGCGCTGGTGGCGCCGGACATCGTCCGCGCCATCGGTCGTGGATTCCGTCCCGACGCGGCGCTCTCCCTGCTCGACGACGATATGCGGATGTTCGACCTCATCGACATCGACGACGCCACGCGAAACAAAAACGACCTCCAGCGACAGAAAGGCCGCCTCATCGGCGAGGACGGTCGGACCCGCGAACTGATGGAGGAGCTCACGGGCGCCGAAGTCGTGATCTACGGCACGACCCTCGGTATCATCGGCCAGCCGGAGGAGGTTCAGGCCGTTCGCCGGGCCGCCGAGATGTTGCTCGACGGGGCGCCCCACGGCGCCGTCTACGGCTTCCTCGAACGCAAGCACAACGAACTGACCCGCGGTGCGGACCTCCAGCCGTCGAACTGACGCGGCTGACGCATTTTTGACCCGCGAGCCGCCACCGCCACCGCTCGGTCCGTGGTATCGAGTAACGATATACCCCCACCCTCACGTTGCTGCCCGATTCGGCTAATCCCGTGACCGCGTGAGGGTATCCCACACAGCAAAACACAACTTTTTTATAGAATCACAATCAATCAACGACCGATTATGTCTCAGCGAATGCAGCAAGGCCAGCCGATGATCATTCTCGGCGAGGACTCCCAGCGAACGCAGGGCAAAGACGCCCAGACGATGAACATCACGGCCGGCAAGGCCGTCGCGGAGGCCGTACGGACCACACTCGGCCCGAAAGGGATGGACAAGATGCTCGTCGACTCCGGCGGGAGCGTCGTCGTCACGAACGACGGCGTCACGATCCTGAAGGAGATGGACATCGACCACCCCGCCGCGAATATGATCGTCGAGGTCTCGGAGACCCAGGAAGACGAGGTCGGCGACGGCACCACGACGGCCGTCGTCGTCGCTGGTGAACTCCTCGACGAGGCCGAAGAGCTCATCGACCAGGACATCCACCCGACGACGCTGGCCCAGGGGTACCGCCGGGCCGCGGAGAAGGCAAAGGAGATCCTCGAAGAGAACGCCATCGACGTCTCCCCGGACGACCGCGAGACGCTCGTCAAAATCGCCGCGACGGCGATGACGGGCAAGGGCGCCGAGAGCGCCAAGGACCAGCTCGCGGATCTCGTGGTCGACGCCGTCCTCGCCGTGCGCGACGACGACGGTGTCGACACCGACAACGTCTCCATCGAGAAGGTCGTCGGCGGCGCCATCGACAACTCCGAGCTCATCGAGGGCGTCATCGTCGACAAGGAACGCGTCAGCGACAGCATGCCCTACGCGGTCGAGGACGCCGATATCGCGCTGATCGACGGCGCGCTCGAAGTCAAGGAGACCGAGATCGACGCCGAGGTCAACGTCACCGACCCCGACCAGCTCCAGCAGTTCCTCGATCAGGAGGAGAAACAGCTGAAGGAGATGGTCGACCACCTCAAGGAGGTCGGCGCCGACGTCGTCTTCGTGGGTAACGGCATCGACGACATGGCCCAGCACTACCTGGCCCAGGAGGGCATCCTCGCCGTCCGCCGCGCGAAGGATTCGGACCTCTCGCGGCTCGCCCGCTCGACCGGCGGCACGGTCGTCGGGAGCGTCGACGACCTGACCGAGGACGACCTCGGCTTCGCCGGCTCCGTCGCCCAGAAGGACATCGGTGGCGACGAGCGCATCTTCGTCGAGGACGTGGCCGAGGCCAAGTCCGTGACGCTCGTCCTCCGCGGCGGCACCGAACACGTCGTCGACGAAGTCGAGCGCGCGGTCGAGGACTCGCTCGGCGTCGTCCGCACCACGCTGGAGGACGGCAAGGTCCTGCCCGGCGGCGGTGCCCCCGAGTCGGAACTCGCGCTCGGGCTGCGCGACTACGCCGACGACGTCGACGGCCGCGAGGCCCTCGCCGTCGAGGCGTTCGCCGAGGCCGTGGACATCATCCCGCGCACCCTCGCCGAGAACGCCGGTCTCGACCCCATCGACTCGCTGGTCGAACTCCGTGCCAGCCACAGTGAGGGCAACCTTTCGGCCGGCCTCGACGCCTACACCGGCGACGTGGTCGACATGGAGGAAGACGGTGTCGTAGAACCCCTCCGCGTCAAAACCCAGGCCATCGAGAGCGCCACCGAGGCAGCTGTTATGATCCTCCGCATCGACGACGTCATCGCGGCCGGCGACCTCAAGGGCGGCGGCAGCGACGACGGCGGCGACGAGGGCGGCCCCGGCGCCGGCGGCATGGGCGGCGGCATGGGCGGCGGCATGGGTGGCATGGGTGGCATGGGCGGCGCGATGTAAGTTCGGCGCGCGCCTCAGTCACTTACCCCCGACGCCTGCGAGTCGACTCGGCTTCAGACCAACTCCCACATTTTATCGATGCTACGACCCAGCCAGTCCCGACACCTGTCAGCGCGACGTATACTCCGAAATGAGCGGGGGCGTCACGTCGTCGAACGTCACCGTCCGCCCGCCGTACTCCTCGACGAACGCCCGCGCGTCCTCGGCCGCCGAAAACGGGTGTAGCTCCGGCCCCATCCCGCCGTACACCGCACTCTCCATCACGTACGTCATCGCCGTCGCGTCGCCGAACGTCTCGGCGGCGGTCGGTGCGGGCATGTACAGCCGTCCGTCCCGCTCGGTCAGTTCGTAGTCGAGCGACGAGTAGTCGGTGACGTAGATTGCCGTTGCCTCCCAGCCGCGTCGCTCGTGTCGGAAGTAGTACCGAAACAGGCCGAACGCGAGCGTGTGGAACCACGCCGGATTGTCGTGCCCGTCCGGGCTGTTGTCCGCGTAGAATATCTGCCCGTTTGGGCCGCCGTGTTTGCCGACGATCATGCCGCCCTGATCGTCCGCCTTGCCGCCCGAGAGATCGACCGGCTCCGGCCGATCCGCGCCGCCGAGACAGCCAGCTAACCCACCGGTCGGGAGCACCGATCCGAGCGCAACCAGCGCCGTCCGTCTGTCCATTGGCCACCGTTGGGTCGACGCGATTGAAAACCCATCCGGTACGTCACTCGAACGCCGGAGTCCGGCTCAGAACGGCCGGTCCGCGCCGCTTTGGGCAATCTTCCGAAGCGTCGCCTCGTCCATCCCTTCGAGCACCGCGTCGGGCATCCCGTCCGGCAACTCGTCGCGCAGGGCGGCAGGAATGCCGCCGTCGGCCCGGGGCCCCCCGTCAGTTGCCCACGCGCTCCCGCTTCGGCTGGCGTCGGTGACGGCCGTCAGGTCGACCGCCTCGGTCGAGCCGAGGTCGCCGACGGCGTCGTCGATGACCGTGATCTGCCGGGACTGCGAGCGGACGCTCTCGAGGGCCTCGGCCACTTCGTCGGTCACCTCGTCGGCGCGGGCGGCGATATCGTCGACCATGTTGGACAGTTCCGAACTCGACGCGGCCTGTTCGTCGGTGGCCGCCGCCACCTCCTCGATGCCCGTCGCCACTGACTCCACGGAGTCCACGATGCTCTCTAAGGCCGCCTGCGTCTCGTCGACGCGGGCCGCGCCGTGGTCGATGGCCTCGTCCGCCTCGTCGAGGCTGTCCGCCGTGTCGTCGATACGCTCCGTCACCTCGCCGATGATGTCCTCGACGCGACTCGCCTGCTCCTGGGTGTCCTCCGCGAGACTTTTGACCTCGTTGGCGACGACGGCGAAGCCGTCGCCGGCCTCGCCCGCCCGCGCCGCCTCGATGGAGGCGTTCAGGGCGAGGATGTTCGTCTGGTTCGCGATGTCGTTGATCACCTCGACGATGCCTTCCACCTCGTCGATGGCGTCGACCAGCGCCTCCACGTCCTCGCCGATGTCGGTCTGTTTCGCCTCGACGCGCTCCATCGCCGCCATCGCGCCGGCGGCGGCGTCGTCGCCCGTCGCGGCGGCTTCGCGGGCCTCCTCGCTCGTGTCGGCCACGTCGTCCGTCGTCGCCGCGATCTCCTCGATGGTCGCACTCAGATCCGCGATCTCGCCCGACAGGTCGGCCGTCCCCTCGGACTGCTCGTCGACGAGGTGATCGATCTGTGTCATTCGCTTGGTTGCATTCGCCGCCTCGGTCTGCACTTCGTCGATGGAGTCGGCGATCTCCTCGCGCAACTCCCGCGACGCCTCGATCTCCTCGTACAGGTCCTGAGAGTAGGAGTGCAGGTACGTGTCGTTGACCACCTGCATGTCGAGGTTCATGCCACGAACCCCCGATTTCGCCGTCTCGAACCCCTCCTCGATGGCGTCGGCCACCGCGTCGCGGTGGTCGGGAGGTAGGTCCGCCGTCGCCGACTCCACCGTGACCGTCGCCAGTTCGTCGAGGACGGTGTTGATGAGGTTGCCGAACATGCCGCCAAAATAATGCAGCGGCATGTCGAGGCGGTCGTGGAGACTGCCGATCCGGGTGCGGTGTTTGAAATACTCCCGGTCGTACTGCCCGCCGGTGAGCATCCGGAAGTAGCCCGAAACGATCCGTCTGAGGGCCGCCTCGTCCCGCGGGGACCGATCGAGGATCTCCTCGGTTCGATCGTGTTCGTGGATGGGGTCGAGGAAGGCGTCCACGAGGTCGTCCTCGCGTGCGTCGACGACTTCACGGAGCGATTCCAGTCGCTCGGCGTCCTCGTCGGTGAATCCGAGGAAGTCCTTTCGCCACGCGATTTCCTCGTCCGTCAACCCGATCTCGGTGGCGAGTTGTTCCGTGGATGTGTCTCCGATTCCGATCGACTGCCCGTCGGCGAGTGAACTCATTACCTCCCGATTCGAACGTCGGCTAATAACGGTACGCCCCGGTGTATCACCGGTGATAACTCGACGAGCTACGCGAACAGGTCGCGGGCCTCGACGAGCGCGTCGATCAACCGATCGATCTCCTCGCGCGTGTTGTAGATGTAGAAGGAGGCACGCGCGGAGGCGGCGGCGCCGAGTTTGTCGTGGAGCGGTTGCGTGCAGTGGTCGCCGGCACGGATCGCCACGCCGTACTCGTTGACGATACTGGAGAGGTCGTGGGCGTGGACGCCGTCGAGGTTGAACGCGACGAGGCCGCCGCGGTCGTCGCCCGGCGGGCCGTAAATCTCCACGCCCTCGAACTCGGTCAGGCGGTCGTAGGCGTACGCCGCCAGCAGTTCCTCGTGGGCCTGGACATTCGCCATGCCGATGTCTCCCAGATAGTCGACGGCGGCTGCGAAGGCGATTCCCTGGGCGATGGAGGGGGTGCCCGCCTCGAACTTCCAGGGGAGATCCTCCCACGTCGCGTCGTCGTAGGTGACCCGCCGAATCATGTCGCCGCCGTAGAGATACGGCTGCATCTCCTCTAAGATCGCCTCTTTGCCGTACAGCGCGCCGATCCCCGTCGGGCCACACATCTTGTGCCCGGAGAACGCGAAGAAGTCGGCGTCCATCGCCTTCACGTCGACCGGCCGCGTCGGCGCCGACTGCGCCCCGTCGACGAAGACGAGGGCGTCGTGGTCGTGGGCCATATCGGCGAGTTCCGCCACCGGGTTCACCGTCCCCAGCGTGTTCGAGACGTGGACGACCGACACCATCGCCGTCGAGTCGTCGATCAACTCGGCGGCGTGGTCCATGTCGAGGTAGCCCTGCTCGTCGACCCGGATGTAGCGCACGTCGGCGCCGGTCTTTTTCGCAATCTGCTGCCACGTCACCAGCGACGCGTGGTGTTCCATCTCGGTCATCACGACCGAATCCTCGGGGCCGAGTTCGTTCAGCCCCCACGCGTAGGCGACGAGGTTCTCACTCTCGGTGGTGTTTTTGGTGAAGACGACCTCCTCGCGCCCGTTCGCACCGATGAACCCGGCGACGGTGTCGTGTGCCTCCTCGTAGGCGACGGAGGCTTCCTGGCTCAACTGGTGGATGCCTCGGTGGACGTTCGCGTTGTACCCCCGGTAGTAGTCGCTGATTGCGTCGACCACCTGGTCCGGCGTGTGGCTCGTCGCGGCGTTGTCCAGATAACACAGCGGCGTGTCGTCGTCCGGCCCCTGACCGGGCGTCTCCACGTCCCCCCCGACCAGTCGCTCCAGGACGGGGAAATCGGCCCGGATGGCCTCCACGTCGATCGGATACGATTCCTGCACTCCCATTGGAACCGGCTAGGGTCCGGAGGGATAACACCCCTTCGGTGTCTCGACCGGCCGTGAACCGATTCCGGTTGCACGGCCGTCCGATCCGAACGGTCGACAGCTTCTTTACCGTTACTCACACGTAACCTCTCTATGGAACGTCGACATGTGCTGACAGCGTGTGGAACGGTTCTCACGGGGATGCTCGCCGGCTGTGGCGGCGGTGGCGGCGATGCGACGGCGACGGAGACGGCCGAGCCGACGGCGACGGAGACGGCCGAGCCGACGGCGACGGAGACGGCCGAGCCGACGGCGACGGAGACGGCCGAGCCGACGGCGACGGAGACGGCCGAGCCGACGACCACCGCGGCGGCCGGGCCGGACGGCCCGACCCACGATATCGGGGAGTCGTTCACCGTCGGCAGCGGCGACGAGGCCATCGGTTACCGGATCGCCGAACTCTTTCGGGCCGATCGGATCGGCAGCAGCGCCAACAACTCGACCGCCGACGGGACGTATCTGATCGTCATCCTCGAACTCTCGAACCCCCGGGACGAGCCCATCTCGTTCCCCAACAACAGCTTCCTCGTCTGGAACGAGGAGCAGATCCTCTATTTCGACGACGAAGCGACCCCGAAGATCGGCGACGACGACCGGCTCGACGTCACGCCCATCGGGACCGCAACGGTCCTCGCCGGGAGCTCCAAGACCGGCGCCGTCGTCTTCGACGTCGATCCCGACCGGTCGTACTGGATTCGCGTCAACCCGACCGGCGACTCCGGCGAGACACATTACGTGCCCGTCGGCTCCGTCTCCGGTGTCGAGGAACTGCGGAGTTCGTTCACCTAGAGCCAGAGCAGTTGGGCGTGGAGCGCCCCGTCGAGGTCGAGGACGCGTTCCTCGTCGACCAGGCCGGCTTCGATGGCGACCGTGACACACCGTTCACCGACGAGGTTGGCGACCGACGCTCGCGTCAGCGAATCGACCACCTCGTCTCGGTCGGCTTCCCTGCCGCCGTAAAAATCCTCGGTCACCGTCAGCGACACCTCGCCGTCGCCGTAGGTTTCGCCGAGACACTCCTCGTCGCAGACGGCGACCAGCAGCCCCTCGGGCGTGTCGCGCTCGCGAACGAGCATCTATCGATCCTCGACCAGTTCGCGCTCCGCCTCCTCGCGCAGTTCCTCGGCCTGTTGCTGGACGCGCTCGGCCTCCTCCGTCTGCCCGGCCTCCTCCAGCGCGATGGCCTTCTCCTCCAGTACGCCCGCGGTGCGCATCCCGAGACGGATGGCGTTGTCGAAGCAGTCGACCGCCTCCTCGTGTAGGCCGCGCTCCGAGAGGAAGAAGCCACGGTTGTACCACGCCTGGCCGAAGCGGGGGTCGACCTCGACCGCCCGTTCCGCGTGTTCGAGTGCCTGCTCCGTCCGGCCCCACTCCCAGAGCGCGTACGCGAGGTTCGTGTGCGCCTCGGCGGCGTGTTCGGAGTCCCCGTCGATGGACAGCGCTTCCTCGTAGGCGCCGACTGCCGCGTCGAACTCCTCCAGTTGGGCGTGGGCCGCGCCCTTGTTCACCCACGCCTCCTGCTCGATTAGGTCGTCGTCGGCGAAACTCGCTGCCCGCTCGAACGTCTCCGTCGCCTCCTCGAAGCGGTTGATCCCCATGTAGGAGAGTCCAACGTCGACGAGGCGTTCGGCGTCGACTTGGTCGCTGGCGACGTTGCGCTCGTCGAGCATGTCGGTCAACACCCGCGAGTCGACCGGGTCGACCTGTGACGGGTCGACGGAGAGTTCGGGCGGGTCGAGCGAGAACTCCTCGTACTCCTCGTCGAAGCCCTGCCCTTCCGAGAATCGGTGGGGGCGGTCGTCGTCCATGCGCCGAGATTGGGTGTCAGGTGGGTTAAGACCTGCGTCACCGACTCGACTCCCCGTGGCACTTACGACCGCTCACCGTCCAACTCCTCCCATGCGACTGTTCGTCAGCGTCGACCTCGACGGACTGGCCGAGGGGGTCGCCGACGCACAGGCTCGCCTGCCCGAGACGGGGAGCCTCCGCCCCGTCGACCCTGCGGGCGCCCACGTCACGCTCGAGTTCCTGGGCGAGGTCGCTCCCGACCGCCTCGACGACCTGGAGGCCGCCCTCACCACGGCCGTCGACGACGCCGGCGTCGGTCGCTTCACGATGGTGGTTGGCGGACTCGGCGTCTTTCCCTCGCTCGACTACATCAGCGTCGTCTGGGCCGGCGTCCGTGAGGGCGGCCCCGAACTCACCCGCCTCCACGACGCGGTCGAACGCGAGACGACGGCCCTCGGCTTCGACCCAGCCGACCACGACTTTACGCCCCACGTCACGCTCGCTCGGATGAACGACGCCCGGGGCAAAGAGGCGGTACAGCGAGTCGTCCAGGAAGCCGATCCGACCGTCGGGCGTCTCGACGTGACCGAGATCCGTCTCACCGAGAGCCGACTGACCGACGACGGCCCCGTGTACGAGACGGTGGCACGGGTCCCGTTCGCGTGAGCTCCGGGCGTTTCGTATCGCGAAGTGTAGTTTATCGAGTCGAGGCCGTACCGGAGAGCGGCGACGGCGGCCCTCGAGGGAGACGTACGCCGGTCGACCCGGCAACCAGTGAACGGATGCCTCCGACGCCAGGATGGGCTTCCGAGCGGGTTGCGATTTCTCCGGTCGAGCGCCGTTCAGCAACTCTCACGCTTTCGTCGCCGCCGATTCTTCCGATTCGCGGCCACGATATATTTCAGTCCGCTATATCGAAATCGTGGGTGGCTGGCTCGCCCTGCGATGTGTCACCGTCAGCGTGCTCTCGCGATCCAGTTCGTGAAACAACGTCTGTTCGGCCGTACACACCGCCTCGTCCGTCGCCTCCCACGGACGCGTCGTCCCCGGATGCGGGTCGAATCGCGGCGCGTCGCTGCTCGCCACCTCCAGCCGGAGGCAATCGCCCGCGGGCACGCGGTGGTGTACGTCCCACATGTCGACGGCAACGCGCATCGGCCCGTCCGGAACCGGCGTCTCGCGGTCCCGACCCCGCCGGTAGCGCACCCGCCGTACCCCGCTCGTGAGGGTGTACGCCGCATCGTCGGTCCGGTGGACGAGGTCCGCCGGCACCACGCCGGACGGGGGCGCCACGTCCGCGAAGACGGACGCAGGAAGTTCGATCAGCGGCCGCGTCGTTGCCGTCTCCAGCAGGTCGTCGGTCGCCGACTCGATGGCGTCGTGGGCCGCCGCGGCTGTTCCGTCGTCGAGCCGTCCCGCGCTGTGGAGCCGGTCGACGGTATCGGCGGCGACGGCGTAGCCGGCGTCGAGGGCGGAAACGGCCACGCCGAGGCCGTCGGGCGTCTCGGGACCCATACGGCGCCCGCTGGAGCAGGGTCGGGAACGGTAGGTTCGCCTCGGCCGGCCGGAAGATCCGAATCGCGAGGTCGGTACTGTCCGGCGCTTCGTGGGTGTAGTCGTCGGTCCGATACGCGGCCGGTTCGTCCGGTGGCATCTGTGGTGGACTCCATTTCGTATCGCGATATGTGATTTATGAGCGACGGTCGTCCCCGGCGACGACCGGATGTAGCGGCGGCTAATCAACGGTAGGGAGTCCGAGCGATTCGTGGGGGACCTCTCGAACGTCTTCGGTGTCGGCGGTACGTCGAACACGCGCTCACGGGTCTCCCGTGCCGAGGCGGGATGCCTCCCGCCGCGTGGGCCGTTGCCGGCTGACACGGACGCGAAAACCGTCCCCTCGACCCGGACGGTCACGAACCGCTGTTGTGAGCCACCCCGGGGCCGGAGCGCTCGGGGTCTGAACCTCTCGACACACCGCGGATCAGGAGAACTGCTCGCCAAGAGGTCGGTCGAGACGGATCGAGTCGCAGACCTGTCTTGCGGCGAGACGCTTGGGGTGTGGACTCTATTCCCGATTCCGGCGTCGAAGCGCCCTCCCGCTTCGGAGACGGTGGTCCCGCCGATTCGGCGGTGTGCGGTGGATAAATCGTATGTTGCGATAGCGAACAGCCTGCGGTTGTGTTCGCCCCGAGTCCAGCCGCTGGGAAGTCAAGAGGGCGCCGCCCACCGATCCACGTATGTCTCGAACACGACGACGCCCCCGATTTCACGCTCGACAGCACCGCCGGCGAACCGGTCACGCTCTCGGAGACACTCGACGACGGACCGACGGTAGTCCTGATCAACCGCGGACACTGGTGCAGTTTCTGTGCCGAACAGCTCCAGACGTTCAGCGAGGTGTCCTACCACCTCTGGTTCCACGACAGCGTGGGCGTTCTCCCGGTCGTGACCGACTCGCTCGGAACGGTTACCGAGATGCGGGACCGCTACGACCCCGACGTGCAGTTGCTCGCCGACCCCGCCGGTGAGGTGGCCGGGCAGTACAGCGGGACCGAGGAGACGAGCCACGGGCTGACCGGCATCGCGGCGACGTACGTGATCGACACCGACGGTATCGTCCGCTACGAACAGGTCGCGGACCACCCTGGCGACCGAACCTACGGGAACTTCGTCCGCTACTACGCCCGGAACGGCTTCTCGGACCCGTTCGACGGCGCCTGACGGGGGTCTGCGTCGCGTCCCGCGGCGACGGCCGAACGAACAAGATTTTATGCAGCCACCGGGTAGTGGTGCCCACTATGGGCAAGAAATCGAAGGCGAAAAAGAAGCGCCTCGCGAAACTGGAGAACCAGAACAGCCGCGTGCCCGCCTGGGTCATGCTCAAGACGGACCGACAGGTAACGCGCAACCCCAAGCGGCGCAACTGGCGCCGGAACGACACGGACGAATAGATGAGCGCGAACGACTTCGAGGAGCGCGTCGTCACCGTTCCGCTTCGCGATGCGAAGGCCGCGCCGTCGAACAAGCGCGCCGACCGCGCGATGAAACTCGTTCGCGAGCATCTCGCGAAACACTTCAAGGTCGACGAGAGCGAGGTCCGACTCGACCCCGGCATCAACGAGGCGATGTGGGCGCAGGGCCGCAACAACCCGCCAAGCAAGCTTCGCGTTCGCGCTGCCCGCTTCGTCGAGGACGGGGAACCGACCGTCGAAGCCGAGATCGCCGACTAACGTGTTACGCGCCTCCTTCGCCGGGTCGTCCTACGTCGGGGTGTTCGCGCGGGCGACGAACGACTGTCTGCTCGTGCGCCCCGACGCCGACGAAGACACCGTCGCCGCCATGGCATCGGAACTCGACATCGACGCCGTGCCGACGACGGTCGGTGGCTCCGGCACCGTCGGCGCCCTCGCGGCCGGCAACGAGACCGGCCTGCTCGTCTCCGGCCGGGCGACCGGCCGCGAGATAGACGCCATCGAGGAGGCGACGGACCTGCCCGTGACCGAACTTCCCGGTCGCATCAACGCCGCCGGCAACGTCGTTCTCGCGAACGATTACGGCGCGTACGTCCACCCGGACCTGAGCCGGGAGGCCGTTCGGGCCGTCAAATCGGCGCTCGACGTGCCCGTCGAGCGCGGTGACCTCGCCGACGTGCGCACTGTCGGCACCGCCGCTGTCGCGACCAACGAGGGCGTCCTCTGTCACCCGAAAGCACGGGAACCGGAGTTGGAGGCCATCGAGGACGTACTCGACGTGCGCGCCGACATCGGCACCGTCAACTACGGCGCGCCGCTGGTCGGCTCCGGCCTCGTCGCCAACGATTCGGGCTACGTCGTTGGGACCGACACCACCGGCCCGGAACTGGGTCGCATCGAGGAGACGCTCGGCTACATCGAGTAGGAAGATACTTCCCGCTTCCTCACGACCCTCCAATACATGAGTCAGTACGTCGTCAGCGGGCGCTTTCAGGATCGACTCGGTCACCGGGACTTCGAAAAGACGATCGACGCACCCAACGAGAACGTCGCGCGCGAGCACACGCTCTCACAGCTCGGCAGCGAGCACGGCCTCAAGCGCACGCAGGTCGAGATCAGCGAGGTGAGCGCGGCATGATGGGTGGCGGCGGTCAGCAGCAACTTCAGCAGCTCTCCCAGGAACTCGAAGCGATCGACGAGGAGATCGAAGAGCTGGAAAGCGAAATCGAGGGGCTCCGGACCCGTCAGAGCGAGATCGACGAGGCCATCGAGGCCATCGAGACGCTCGACAGCGGCTCCACGGTGCAGGTCCCGCTCGGCGGCGGCGCGTACCTCCGCGCGGAAATCCAGGACATCGACGAGGTGATCGTCGACCTCGGTGGCGGCTACGCGGCCGAACAGGAGCAGGACGGTGCCGTCGACGCGCTCGAACGCAAGAAGGGCGTCCTCGACGACCGGATCGAAGACGTGCAGGACGAAATCTCCGAACTCGAAGCCGAGAGCAGCGAGATCGAACAGCAGGCCCAGCAGATGCAACAGCAGATGCAGCAACAGCAGATGCAGCAGCTCCAGCAACAGCAAGAGCAGGGCGACGAGTAGCGAACGCCGATGTTCGACGGACTGAAAGAGAAGCTAGACAGTTTCCGGAGCGACGTGGAGGAGAGTGCCGACGCCGCCGAGATGGAGTCCGAGGCCGACGCGGTCGAATCGGAATCGGAATCGGAATCGGACCCCGACCCCGACTCGACCGCCGAGGCGGAACCCGAAGCCGAAGCCACGGCGGACGCCGACGGCTCGGACGACTCCGGACCCGGTCGCCTCCAGCGGGCCAAGGCCTTCGCCACCGGCAAAGTCGTCCTCGAGGAGGAAGACCTCGAAGATCCGCTCTGGAACCTCGAGATGGCCCTGCTGGAGAGCGACGTGGAGATGGGAGTCGCCGAGGCCATCCTCGACGACCTTCGCGAGAGTCTGATCGGCGAGACCAAATCCCAGATGGCGAGCACCGGCGACCTCGTCGCCGACGCCCTCCGGGATGCCCTGCTCGACGTGATCAGCGTCGGCCAGTTCGATTTCGAGGCCCGTATCGCCGAGGCGGACAAGCCCGTCACCATCGTCTTCACCGGCGTCAACGGCGTCGGCAAGACGACGACCATCGCGAAGATGGCCCGGTATCTGGAGGAGCGGGGCTACTCCTCGGTGCTCGCCAACGGTGATACCTACCGCGCGGGCGCGAACGAGCAGATCCGTGAACACGCCGAGGCGCTCGGCAAGCGGCTGATCGCTCACGAACAGGGCGGCGATCCCGCGGCCGTCATCTACGACGGCGTGGAGTACGCCGAGGCCAACGACGTGGATGTCGTCCTCGGCGACACCGCCGGCCGCCTGCACACGTCGAGCGACCTCATGGCGCAGTTGGAGAAGATCGACCGCGTCGTCGATCCCGACCTCACCATCTTCGTCGACGAGGCGGTCGCGGGTCAGGACGCCGTCGAACGCGCCAAGCAGTTCGACGACGCCGCCGAAATCGACGGCGCGGTGCTGACGAAAGCCGACGCCGACTCGCAGGGCGGCGCCGCCATCTCCGTCGCCTACGTGACCGGCAAGCCAGTCCTCTTTCTCGGCACCGGACAGGGGTACGACGACCTCGATCGGTTCGACCCCGAGGAACTGGTCGCCGACCTCGTCGGGTAGGCGACATCCCTACCCGTCTGCCCGCTCAATCACTCCCTATGAGCACCGTCCTCGGCGTTGCGTGTGCCGGTGGCGTCGTCCTCGCGGGCGACCGCGTGGCGGTGTATCGAGGACAGGTTCGCAGCCGGTCCCGCCGACACGTCTTCGACTTCGGCCGCGCCGGCGCCGCCGTCGTGGCCGCGGACGTGGACGGCTTCGCCGACCGACTCGCCGGCGACGTGCGTGCCTACCGTACCGAACGCGGCGATCTGGGAATCGACCCGTTCACCCGCCTGGCGAGCGACCTCGCCGACGAGTTCGACGCGTCGGTCGTCCTCGCCGCCGCCGACGGCGGGCCGTGTCTCCGAGCCGTCACCGCCAACGGTGGCGTCGCTACCGACGACGTGGCGGCGTTCGGAAGCGGCACGTCGGTGGTCCTGGGTGCCCTCGAAGCGGGCCACGACCCCGACGCGACCCTCGACGAGGCGACGACGCTCGCCCGCGACGCGCTCTCGGCGGCCGCCGAACGCGACGCCGGGACGGGGACCGAGTTCGACGTGTACCGACTCCCGGCGTGACTCGGACGGGTCGTCGCCGACACGCGATCCGCACTGCAACGGTCCCGACACTACGGGAGGTCCAGCGCGTCCGCGAGATCCGTCCCGAGGGCGTCTCGGATGATTTCGAACCGAATGGCGTCCATCCCATCGTCTCCTCGTCGTGCGGTCCCTATCGGCTCGGGCACGATATCGGAGGACTCGAGCGACGACCCACCGTCGAACTCTTCGGTCTCCGGTTCACGTTCGACCGTTCGCCGGTACGCCTCGATGTCCAGCGTGGTCCGCAGGTCCTCGGCGACCGCCCGCCGAAACTGCCGTTTTCCGGTCGGATCGAAGTCGCCCAGCGACGATAACTCCACGGCCGTATTCGCCCACCACCTGTGGCTCGGACTCATCCCTCTACTTCCGCCAGATACCGGTCGATGATGTCGCTTTTGTGGTGGTGGTCGTGGAGGTGTTCGCGTAGATGGTTCCGAGTCTTGCATTCGTGTTCACAGATGGGGCAGACGAACGACCCTTCCATGTGGGTTGTTGTCGTGCCACGGCAAAAGGCTCTCCATCGGGGCCATCAGAGCTATCCGCGCCGACGGCCAACGTTGAGATATGGGCTCGGGGGACGACGAGCGACCGCCTTCGGGGACGAGTAGCGGGAGCGACGACGAGGGGGTGTCGGCCGCCACCGGTGCGTTCCCGTCGCTGGACCGTGGTACTGCCGTCCTGCTCGGCGGTCTCGTCGTGGCGTTGCTCGTGGCCGTCGCTATCGGTGCGAGCGGTGGTGGAACCTCTGCGGCGGCGGGGGCCGATAGTGTGTCGACGGCGACGCCGACGCCGGCGACGACGGGCACGGAGGCGGCGGCCGAATCCCCGCCGACGATCACCATGCAGGTTCGGTCCATCGAGTCGTGTAGCACCCGCTGTCGTGAGGTGACGGTCGCGCTGACCAACGGCGGCTCGGCGCCCGCCCGCGATGTGTCCGTCACGACGCGGATTACGACCGACGGTAGTCTCGTCTGGCAAGGCCGGTCCGACGTGGGCCGTCTCGTTGCGGGGGAGACGGTGATGCGGACGCGCACCGTCGACGTGGGCTACCTCGACGCGGCGCGCATCGAGGCCAACGACGGCGTCGTCCGGATCGAGACGACGGTCCGCACCGCGAACGGGACGCGCGTCTTCACCGAACGCCGCGACGTATCGTGATCGCCCCGCCGTGTTCCGAAATCCTTTTGACTACTATCCCCCTCGTCAGAACTGCGCCGCCTTAGCTCAGACTGGGAGAGCACTCGACTGAAGATCGAGCTGTCCCCCGTTCAAATCGGGGAGGCGGCATATTCCAAGACCGCGAGCGTAGCGAGCGGTCACGGAAACGACGCCGAACCGATTTGAGCAGACGAGTCGCAGCCCGGAACGGCGAGCGAAGCGAGCCGCATGCCCGGACCGTCTCGGTGAGTTCAAATCGGGGAGGCGGCACACTCCCACTTTTTATTTCGTCGGGTGTCCTCGGCCACCTCCGGCGGCCTGCGGGCACCACTCCTCGTAAAAACTTGGGGAAAAACGACCCGGACGCTCCCTCCGGTCGCGTCCGGTGAAACCGCGCCTCGCTCCGCTCGGCGCGGTATTTGGTCTTCTCATGTCCAGCGACGGAACGCCCACGCGTGGAACCGCTTCGCCCCAACCATCCGGTCACGAATATCGGTCAGGTTCCCGAACGTGATATGCGTACACCCGTGGTCGCGGGCTTCTTCGAGGATTTGGTTTGAGGCACGGTGGAGTTCGTCTTGCATCCAGCGGTGTTCGCGGTCGTTCATCGACTGAATCGACAGGTGCGCCGACCGCGTTCCCGCCTGTTGCATCGACCCGCGAGTCTTCTCGAACTCTCGGCGTTGATGGTTCATCTCGTCGGCGTTCCCGATGAACGCGTCTGTGGAAGTCACGGCGAGCGAGCCGTCCACGTTCAGGTCAACACCAAGGACTGTTCTGTGCGTGGCGTCGGACGAGGAAGTCGTGGATTGCTCTTGTTCATCCGTGGTTCGGCGCATTCGGGCGTGGAGGTAGAACGACTCTGTTTGGCGGTCGTACTGTAACGTGGACATTCTGAACTCGTAGTCCTCGTTCAGCAGGTACTCACCAATCGGTGTCCTCTCTGCGTCATCGGGAAGCACGTAGTCGCACTCGATGCGACCGTTCACTGTGGAAAGGGAAACGTGGTCGCGGTAGAACGTCGCACTCCGTTTGTCGTACACGACGCTCCACGCATCGAAGTGCGGTTGGCTGGTGTTGTCTTCTTTCTGGAGTCGGGCGACACCGCTTTTTGTGGCCTCATAGCACGCCGAATCCCTTTCTGGACGAGGTTTGCCGTCAACTCCGTCTCGTTGCGGAGTTGGTCGTAAAGGGCGTTCTCGGCTTTTTGTTTCGAGGTTACACAGTAGTCGTTCGGGTGTCTCCACGCCCACGCTGCGGTGGTGTTCGCGCAGTGGAGAAACTGGTCTTTCGTCCGATGGAGGTCGTCGCACCGCTCTGTGGGTACGTCGAGTTTGACCTTGACGGTGCGAATCACGTCCTCCACCCGTATTTCACATATCGTATTTTCTCTTTATGATTTCAACGACTGGCGTGGGGGAGTCGGGTTGCTATCGCTCGTGGTTTGTTCCGAGCCTTGTCGGATTCCGCCCACGGCTAAAGCCGTGGGCTTCCTCCTCGATTCTGTGTGAGTCGATGAATTCGGCCGGTTCGTGCGCGACGGGTGTCGCGCAGTCGTTCACTTGCAGATGGACTGGTCCGAGGCCGTCGTGCGTATCGTCTTGATGCCAGCCGACCAGCAGACTTCGGTCTGGCTCGATCCAGTTGAACCAGTAGTACTCGTGGGGCTCCCGAGTCTGCAGTTGAAATCCGATTTCGACTCGTGCGGCCGTCACTGGGTACTCGTCGTCATCGAGCCGTGGGTTCACGTCGGCAACGACCCGGTACGGGCCAGCTTCACGTGGCTCAGCACGTCGCCGCCGAACGCTCTCGAACTCACCGCCGAGTCGGTTCTGGATGCGGTCGGGGAGCCGCTTGCTCTGCAAATTTGCCCGATTAGCGAGGAAACCGACCATTAGGCGAGTGTCGAGGGGGAGTCAGTCCACGGTGACGGGAGTTCCACGACGTCATCGTACAGTTGGAGGGCGTGCTTCACGAGCCCGAGTTCCGTGTTGATCGCCTCCCACGTGGCGATCACGTTGCGACGCTCGCGACGCTCCTCAGCCGAGAACTCCTCGTCAGCGAGTTCTCCTCGGAACTCGCCGAGCGAACTCACGTCGTACGCCGTCGCCAGCTCTTCCTGTTCCTCCTTCAGCTCCGTGAGCTGGCTCTCCAGTTCGTCGCGCGAGTGGGCTTCGATCAGGTCCGTCACTTCATCGAAGAGCATCCGCACGGGATTCAGGTCGTAGGCTTTCGTCCCGTCGACTGTCGTTTCGGTGACCCAGTCATCACTCCGCAGTCGCTGGAGTTCATCGTCGGCCGTTGGGCGCGAGACATCTGCTCGGTCGGCGATCTCCTGCACCGGCGTTGGCTCGTCCAGCAACTCGACGACGTGCCGGACACGCTCACGCCCGCTCAGACTATCCATCGACGAGTTCCGACACTTCGTCGATGTAGGTTTGACGGACTCGTCTATTCGACATACCCTGTGAACGGAGCGAGCAGGTAACGCCACGCCGTCGAGCCGACTCGGTCCAGTCGGTCGCAGCCGAACGACCCATTCGATGTGATATGAGCCTGTAACGAAAAATCCATAATTATGATATACACTGAAAATTTATACTTTTGAACTACCGTGTGTAGATCAGTCGATGTGGAAGCCGGCCGCTGCAGTTGAGGGTAGCGGATCGTCGAAGAAGCATAGTATTCGGATTTAGAGTGCTTAAATCGCCAAAAATGCAATATCGAATATCCGAAATGCCGTCCGATGTGGCCGTGGTATCACGACAGTCGGCGCATTCTCGGGCGCTGTACACACCTTTGTCGATCCCGGTGATTCTGATCGAAGTGTATGCCGTTTATCGCCGGAAAATAGAATCTAAATGGGCTAATACGCAACTTCTCTGCGTGGATTTTACGATACTGCTGGCCTCGGGATATATTTACCAAAAATACTATAAGACGATTTAAATACCAAAATAAAAATAATTAGTGCGGGTGTGACCGCTCGGCTCCACCGGTTTCACCTCGGCCGAGCGCTCCCATCTTCGTAACAGACATAATGTTGTTAGAAATTTTGTGGCGTCGTCCACCCTCGCGTGTTCGCTCGCCGGTTCAGTACTCCTGAATTTTCAGTTCGATCATGTTCGCCGCGTCGGAGACGAGTCGGGCGAGTTCCTCCTCGAAGTAGTCGCCCTGAAAGCGACTCGCCGGCCCGGCGATACTGACGGTCGGATTAACCTTGGCATCGATTCTACCAGACGGCAAGGGCTTGAAGCCACGTTTCTACGGTCGTCGGCTCTACGTGGTTGAACGTATTTGAAAACAAAACTGTTTGGCCTTTCACTTCTCTAAATATACGTTCGGCGGTATTCCGATTGCCATGGAATTCGTGTCTGCAATCGAGGCCGTGTCGGTCGAGGGCAGTTTGGAGCCACTGAGCATCGTCGACGAGAAACACGGTGGTTTCGACATCGTGTTTCTCGCGTAATTCACTCGGGAAGATTTCGGTTAGGACGGTCGTATACGTGCTAAGAAGCCGGATATGAAGGAATGCGTTCGTTTCAGGATCGACGGCAGCATACAGCCAATACTGCTGTCCGTTGATTCGAATCACGGTTTCGTCGAGTGCAACGTGATCCGGACTCGCACCGCCTTCGGGCTGTAGGTCGGCCTTCTGCACCCGGCTGTGGACGGCCGCTCGAGAGCGTTCGACACCCAACCTTTCAAGAATCGAGGTAGTATTCGAAAGTGATAGTCCTGCCACGTGCATCCGAATACCGAGCCGGATCGCGAACTCGGGTGTCAGCTGACGCTTCACAAACTCTAATTCGATCCAGTCGCTACCGTCGCTGAGGCGTGTGATTTCGTGCATGGACAACTTAGAAATCAGCACGCCCCACTCTCTACGCTCAACTTTACGCGACCAAGCAGTTGCGGGTATGTACACGGTGCTCGTACCACTCGACAGCAGTAGAGAGCGTGAACGAACGCAGATATCCGCGCTGATCGACCTCCCCGTCGACAGGGACGAGGTTGAAGTCGTGCTCACACACGTCCTGACGGGCGAGGAGGAACGAGCACCGAAGGAGATGCAACGCCCGGAACGGGTCGCCCTCGTCAAGGAGGCACGGGAGCGGTTGGACGACGAGGGGTTCTCGGTCACCGTCCGGAGTGCGCACTCCCCGCCCGAGGAAGGCATCGTGGATCTGGCGGAGCGAGCCAACGTCGACCACATCGTTCTCGGTGGACGCAAGCGCTCCCCCGCGGGCAAGGCGCTGTTCGGAAGCGTCACGCAGGGTGTCATCCTCAACACGGATCTGCCGGTGACGGTGACCGGCGGAGCCTCGGAGAGCCGGTAACCCAACCCCGTCTGGAGAAAGGATATGCAAGAACTGGACGAAACCGATGTCATCATCCTCCAACTACTGTCGGAAGATGCACGCCGCACGTACAACGAAATCTCGTCGGCGGTCGATCTCTCCCCCCCAGCCGTCTCGGATCGCATCAACCGGCTCAAAGAGCAGGGGGTTATCCGCCGGTTCACCATCGACATCGACTACGAACTGGTCGGCGGGGGAACGAACGTACTGATGATTCTCGACGCCGTTCCGAACCGTGTCGCCGAACTCCAGGCGGCACTGGAGACGAGCGAGAACGTCGACCAGTATTTCGTCTCCGCCGACTCCTCGCTGTACGTGTTCGGCAAACTCCCGCGGGACACTCCACACAAGTGGATCGCCGAAACCCTCGGTAGCGAGCGACTACGCGACATCCGAATAAAGATCGTCACCAACACGGGTCGCACCCCGAGCGTCCACGACCGATGGACAGAGGAGGACGCAGGCCGACGGAGCTCTTCCGGATTTCGGTAGCCGAGGTGTCGGACCCGGCCGATCGCCGTGTGGCGCCGCCGTGGCTCATACGGATTATTGTAACTGTTTACCGGTGGTTCGCCGGGACGGCCCGGCGAACCACCGGCAATGACTTACAATAAACCGTATCAGAACGGGAAGAGGTCGCCGTCGATCCCGTCGCGCTCTATGAGTTCGATCTCGTGTTCGTCGCCGTCTTTCGTGAACGCGTACATATCGTCACACGAGGCCGGATCGCGGTAGTCCGGCGCTTCGCGTTTCAACAGCGTCTCCCAGTCGTCGTGGAGGTCGTCGACCCGGACACAGAGATGTCCCCACGCGTCGCCGTGTTCGTACGTGCGCCCGTCGTAGTTGTAGGTGAGTTCGACCGCCATCGCCTCTTCGGGGGCCCCCGCGGGCTTCATGAAGTAGTTGGCGAAGGTGTCGGCCTCCCAGCGCCCGGTCCCTTCGTACTCGAACTTCCGACCCCAGAAACCGATCGCCGCGTCGGCGTCCTCGACGCGGATCATCGTGTGATCGAGGCTCCACCGTGCGCCGTGGTCGCGTTCGACCAACTCCACCTCGTGTCCGTCGGGATCTTTCACGAACGCGTACCCCCCGCCACAGGAGTCGGGGTCGCGGTAGTCCTCGACGCCCCCGTCCATCAGTTCCTCGTAGGCCTCGTAGACGTCCTCGACGCGCACCGCGATGTGTCCCCACGCGTCGCCGAACTTGGGCGTCTCGCCCTCGTTGTGCGTGAGTTCGAGCATCGCCCCGTCCTCGTGCATACCCTCCGGCCCGAGGTAGACGATGGTGAACCCGTCCCCCTCGAAGCGGTCTTTCTCCTCGTACGCCAGATGTGTCCGGTACCAGTCGAGCGACGCCTCTAGGTCGCCCACCCGCATCATCGTGTGGTCGAGAATGTAACTCATACAGGGAACTATGCAGGTGCTAGCTCAAAAAAGACTCCCATTCGACACGGCCGGCCGTGGGTCGGTCCGTTCGGTCGAGAACCGATCACGCCGAGGGTCGGCGGATCGACGCCGCACGAAGTCGTTCACGTGGTCGGGCTCTACCGGCCTCTACAAATATCAGATAATACTCTGTTCAAAAGAAGTGTATCGAAACAGAAAACTCGACGGGCATCCGATCTGCTCGTCACTGTTCCAGCGGCGGTCGATGATTTTCGAACGATAGACGGAGTTTCGTGGTGGTTCTCGTATTGATACGGCCGGCGTCGACCGACGGATGTGACGAATCCCAACTCGACCGGCGTTCGACCGCCGTTCACCGTCCGAAACGTCGCTTTTCGAGCGCCTACGATACAGAATAGCGGGTTTTCCGCCGACTCCGCTGCCGATCGACAGTACACAAATATGTAGGAAATAAAAAATACATTTATTTCTTATATATGTTCGATACTCACGCGTTCACCGTCGCCTGCGCCGCCGCCAGCCACCCGGGGTCTTCGACTGCCGTCGATCCGACCGTCGTCAGCGAGTACTCCCACTCGCCGCTCACCGTCCGGCCTTCCGCGGTTCGACCGGTGAACGACCACGACTCGTATCGCGAGAGGCCGTCCGCGTCGACGAGGACGACGTAGTGGAAGTCGGTGATTTCGGCGGTGCCGGGCGCGCCGCCCGTCGCCGCGGAGCCGGCTTGGATCAACTGCGAATCGGCTTCGGAGAGTTCGTAGCGGGTGACGGTCACGCCGTCGAAGCGCTCGGTGCCGCGCTTTGTCATGTCCTCGTTCGCGCCGTAGGCGCGAGCCTGCGAGAGCGCGATGGCGGTGCCGACCACGTCCGCGGTGCCGGGGTAGGCGGCGTACGAGGGCGCGTCCGCCGGGCCCGTGCGGAGGTAGATCGTCCCGTCGGCGACGAACTGCTCGGTGGTGCCGTCGGGTTGGCCGTCGCGGAACGACGACGTACTCGCAAGCGAGCGTTCGCCACGCAGGTCGGCGTAGTACTTCTGGTGCACCTCGGTTCGGGCTCCGCTCGCGTCGACGCCGGCGTACTGCCACGTGACCGTGAAGCTCCCGGCGTCACGTAGCGCCGCCTCCGGATCGGTCAGCTCCGGACCGTCGGCGGGAGTGCCGCCACCGAGACAGCCGGCCGTCAGCATCAGTACGGCGACACCCAGCGTGACCAAACGATTCCACTGCATGACACTCGGACGCTGGCTGACAGCATAAGGTTAGCCGGTCGGAACGCGCCGTTCAGTGCCGGTAACGGCGAAAACACTTAACATCTCTCCGAGTGTCAAGCTGTTTGAGGTATCATATGCCCAATCCAAACTTCCCCGGCGAGTTAGGTAGTATTCCCTACGGGACGATCATCGGCGGGCCACTCAACGCGGCCGTCGAGGCGAACGCCGACGCGTCGATGACGGCCGCGAAGTTCATCCAGGACGTCGGCTTCCAGGACGCGGCCGACGACTGGGAGTCGTCGCGGAAGCCGGTGTACGTGACGTTTTCGTACAAGAAGACGGTCATCGACGACGAATCGGGCGCCGAGTCGACAAAGGAGTTCGAGATGCGGGTGCCGCTCCTGTTGCTGGTCAACATTCCGTACTTCGAAGTCAGCCGGGTCACCGTCGATTTCAACGTCAAACTGAACTCCGTCCAGACGTACGCGACGTCGAGCAAGTTCGATATCGACAGCGAGGTCAAGGGCAAACAGGGCTGGTTCACGGGCAACGTCAAGTGGAAGGTGAGTGCGAGTTACCAGAAACAGAAGAGCCAGTCCCAGAAGATCGAGCGGACCTACGACCAGAGCGTCCACGTCGAGGCGGAGAGCGTCGAACCGCCGACGGGCGTCACCAGAGTGTTCGACGTTCTGGAAGAGACGATCACCGAAACGGAGACGACCGAGTCGTCGCCGAGTCCGTAGGTGAAGCGTGACGGGACTCGACGATCTGGAGAACCTGCCGCTCTCGGTCCTCTTTTCCGGGCCGCTGGTGGCGGCTATCGACGCCAGCATTCAGTCTCAGTCCGAGACGATCGAGATGCTGCTGGAAACCGGGTTCGATTCGGACGGCGACCTGGTCACGGTGACGTTCGGCTACACGACGACCGAGGTCGACCCGGAGACCGGACGGGAGCGACGCGTCAGCAAGGAGATCGACGTTCCCCTCCTGTTGTTCCTCTCGTTGCCGAACCTACAGGTCAGCAAGATCGAGGAGGAGTTCTCCGCGCGGATCACGGAGACCGAAGGGACCGATCGATCGACGAAACTGGGTCGCGTCTCGGCGCCCCGCCGTCTGAACGTCAAACCGGCCGGCCAGTCGACGACGCTCGACCGGACGACGAAAGCACAGTTCGACATGAACATCCGGATGGTCGCCGAACTCGAGAACGGATCGACCGGCATGGAGATGTTGGAACGGGCGGCGAACAACGCCGTCTTCGAACGGGTCGACGAGAAGCGAACCGAACGCCTCGAGAAGCGTCGTCGGGCGTCGTCGATCACGCCGGAACGGGTGCACGAAGCCGAGTCGGACAACCGCGATGACTGAACTCACCGAGTTCCTCGCGTCGCTGTACGACTCGTTCTCCGAGGCGGAGATGCAGGCACTCCAGCACGGACACCAGCGACTGGCGGAGCTTCTGGAATCGGGGACCGTCCCCGACGACGTCGCCGTCCCAGTCTACCACGCGAGCGAGGTGGAAATCACCCTCGACGTGGGGTTGGTCGCCGAGGAGACGAAACGCGGAACCGAGGTGTTCGTGACCGACGCCGGCGAGGCGGACGCCTCGCAACTCACCTTCACCGTCGATCTGCTCGAACTCCTCGAACGGGGGGACCTCGACGACCTGGACGGACTCGTCCCGACCGACGACGGTCCGTCGAAGGCACGCGAGCGCGTGGACGAGGACGCCTCGACGGTCGTGGACGAATCGATCGACGCCGTCGAGGACATCGACCCGGAGCATCGGGCGGCGCTCGAAGCCGTGGGCATCGAACGGCTGACGGATCTCGTCGATCGATCGCCGACGGAGCTCTCCGCGGCCGTCGAGCGCGAAGGCGTCGACGTGTCACCGGAGACGACGGCGGCCTGGCTCGACGAAGCCCGTGGGTTGATCGCGCTCCTGTCGGCGGACGACGAGGCGCTTCCGGTCGAACTCGTCGACGGGATCGGTCCCGTGTTCGGGACCCGGCTCCGGGACGCGGGGATCACGGCGCTCTCGTCGCTGGTCGAGCGCTCACCCGAGGAGATAGCCGAGGCGACGACTTCCGAGTCGGTGAGCGTCTCGTCCGAGCGTGCGGAGCGATGGATCGACGAAGCAAGCACCAAACTCCGGGCTCTCGAGGACGCAGCGGCGATGCGTCCCGGGACCGAGGCCGACGAATCGAGCGACGAACCCGACACGACGGAAGAGGAGACATGACCGACGAACCACTGACCCAGTATTTCGATCAGCTCACGAACGCGGAGCGAGAACGGCTCGAAGAACGGCTGGAGCGCTACCGGCCACAGCTCGAAGCACAGGGGTACGACGCGACTATCGCGGAAGGCCAGAACGGCTTCTTCGCTGGCGTCCTCGTTATCGACGAGGCGAACGGGCGGTTCGGATTCCTCGAATCCAGCGGGAGCATCACGTGGATCACCGGCGATCTCGGCGGTATCGGCGCGCTCGGCTCGGCCGTCGCGCAGAATCCCAGCGACGAACTCGACGGGGCGTTCGATGGCTCGGAACACGTCGACATCGAGTGATCGCCCCTCGGCCGGCTCCCAACGTCGACGGTCACTCCGTCCGTCGCCGGCGTGCCCGCCCATCGGGGCGTCCGACATCCGAAGGCCCCTCGAGACTGAAACGCGAATCTAAGCCTTTGATGGATTTATGCGCCCACCGGGTGTACGTGGAACTGCCGACGCCTTCCGGACGACCTCCCCGTGTGCCGGTGGCGTCGGTCCCCGCAGCGTCTCCCCGACCGACGTTCCGTCCGGCCCCACCCGTCTCCCCGACCGGGTGTGGGTCGGCTGCTGCCGCTTTTCCAGCCTACCGCTCCCGGCGAGCCTGTATCTCCACGACGTCCCGGCGCGAGCCGACGACGGCGTCACCGACGATGGTCCGTTTGAGCGCCGCGGTCGCCGCGCCGTCGCGCAACGCCTCCCGTACGCCGGCGCCGCGGTGTCGTCCCGACAGAAAGCCACCGACGAACGCGTCGTGGACGCCCGCAGGGTCCCGCGTGTCGGCTTCGTACGGCGGTACTTCGTAGATCGACTCGCCTTCCAGCCCGACGACCGCGTGGGTCGGGTCCTCGCGGGTGACGACCACCGTCTCGCAGTCGTACCGCGTCCGGAGGCTGTGGCCCGTCGGCACCACGTCGCCGTCGAGGCCGTACACCGCCTCGGCGTCCGTCTCGTCGACGATCAACACGTCCACGTCGTCGAGCAGGCGGTCGTACAGTTCACGGGCCGTCGCGGCGTCGAGCCCCGTCGCCCCGAACCGCGTGTCGAACGCGCACGTCGCCCCCGCGTCGCTCGCCACCGACAGGAGCCACTCCGTCGTCTCCAAGAGCGTCTCCGAGCGGGCGGGCGTCGCGCCGCCGACGAACACCGTCTCGGCGTCGCGGAGCACGCCGAGTGGCACGTCGTCTTCGGTCATCGTCGTCACCGCGGCGTCGTCGCGGTCCGTAACGGTCGTCGCCCCGGCGGTCCCGCCGCGCTCGACGAACGCGGTCGACAGCCGGCCGTCGTCGGCGTCGGTCCACACCACGCCCGTCCGGACGCCGTGCCGGCGCAGGTCGCCGACCACCCGCCGCCCGAGCGCCGTGTCGGGGAGTTTCGACAGCCAGACGGCGTCGAGCCCCATCGTCGCCGCCGCGGCCGCGACGTTGCTCTCCGGACCGCCCACGTGGGCCGCGAACGTCCCCGCCGTCTCGATGCGTTCGCCACGTGGCGGCGAGAACCGGAGGGTGGCTTCGCCGACGGTTACCAGATCGGTCACGAGCGCATTTCGGCAGAGTGGCGCAAAAAGATGTGCCCGCTCGACGCGCCGCGTCTCGCCGCCGACGCGGCTCACTCCGCCCGCCGCCCGGCGTGCCCCGGATAATCGCGTTCGAACCGATCCTCGATCTCCACGCGATCGAACGCGACGACGACCGGCCGCCCGTGCGGGCAGGCGAAGGGGTTCTCACAGTCGTCGAGGGCGCCGAGTAAGTCGACCACCGATCCCTCCGTCAGCGACGTGTTGCCCGTAATGGAGGGATAGCACGCCAGATCCGCGAGGAGGGCGTCGGCCACGGCGTCGACCGTCTCGCCCGCCGATCCGTCCGCAAAGCCCGTCAGCGCATCGCGCAGGAGCGACGGGTCGAGCGCCGAATCGAACACCGTCGGCACCGTCCGCACCTCGACGGTCCGGTCGGCGACCCGGTCGGCGTGAAAGCCCAACGCCGCCAGCGCGTCGCGGTAGGTCGCGAACAGCTCCGACTCCCGCCCCGTGAGTTCGAGTTCGACCGGCTCGGCGAGCGCCTGCGTCGGCGTTTCGCCGCTCAGCTTCCCCTGGAGCCGTTCGTAGTTGATCCGTTCGTCCGCCGCGTGCTGGTCGATCAGGACCAGGCCATCCGGCGTCTCCGCGACGACGTACGTCTCGTCGAACTGGCCGAGGACGCGCATCGCGGGCAAGCGGTCGAACTCGCGGTCCGGCGTCGCCGTCTCGCCGTCGAGGGTCCGTTGGTCGGTGGGCGCGACGGCGCCGCCGCACCAGTCCCGGTCCGTATCGTCGGTCGCCGGATGCGCGGTCACGCCCTCGTCGGCAACTGCCCGATCGTTCGTTCTCGCGCTCGCGTCGCCGGCGTCCCGACGCGAATCCGACTCGTCCGTCAACGGCGGTGCAGACCCCGTTGTGTCCGATTTCGCGGCCGAGTCGGCCGTCCGCGCCGCCCCGGTCACGTCGTCGAGTGTCGACGTGTGTGTCCGCGCCGTCTCGCCGTCGGCGTCCGGCGTCTCCGAATCCGTCGTCGTCCCGTCATCACGCCCCGACGCGTCGGCCGATGGCGCGTCGTCGGTCGGCGTGGCCGCCTCGTCGTCCGCCTCGGCGGCCTCGCCGCCCGCCACCTCCCGTGCCGGCGACTCGGGGTCGATCTCCGTCTCCGCGGGTGCGGACCGTCCCCGCGGCGCCGACGAGCGGACGAGTCCCTCCGCTAACAACGCCTCGCGCACTGCCGTCTCCACCGCGTCGGCGACGGCGTCTTCTTGCTCCCACCTGACTTCCATCTTTCGGGGATGGACGTTGACGTCGACTTCGTCCGGCGGCACCTCGACGAAGAGGACGGCGAAGGGGAAGCGATCCGGCGCGAGTTGGCCACCGTAGGCCGAAAGCACCGCCTCGCGGAGCGTCCCAGCGGTGACGTAGCGGCCGTTGACGAACGTCGAGAGGTACTCCCGGCCGGCCCGCGTCGTCTCGGGATGGCTCACCACCCCCGACACCGCGGTAACGGAGCCACTCTCGGGTTCGGCGTCGATGCTCACCATCGCCGACGCGACTTCCCGGCCGTAGACGGCAAGCACCGTCGATTCGAGGTCGCCGCTACCCTCCGTCGAGAACACCTCGCGTCCGTCGTGTTCGAGCGTCGTCGCCACGTCCGGGTTGGCGAGGGCGTACTGCGTCACCACGCGGTTGACGTGGTCGAACTCCGTCGCCTCGGTTTTGAGGAACTTCCGTCGCGCCGGCGTGTTGTAAAACAGGTCCGCCACCTCGACGGCGGTTCCGGGCGGACAGCCCGACGGTTCGATGTCGCCTGCGTTGCCCCCCTCAACCGTGAGTTCGTGTCCGCGCCCGCCCGCGCGGGGTCGGGAGCGGATCGTCAGCCGCGAGACGGCGCCGATGGTGTGGAGCGCCTCGCCCCGGAAGCCGAGGGTACCCACGGCTTCGAGGTCGTCGCCGTCGCTGATCTTGCTCGTCGTGTGTTCTTCGACCGCGCGTTCGAGGTCCGCGGCTGTCATCCCGACGCCGTCGTCGCGGACGCGCACACCTTCGACGCCACCGCCCTCGACGGCGACGGTCACCCGCGAGGCGTCGGCGTCGAGGCTGTTTTCGAGCAGTTCCTTCACGACGCTAGCGGGGCGCTCGACCACCTCGCCGGCGGCGATTCGGCGCACCGTCGCGTCGTCGAGCGCGTGGATGGTCGGCGTCTCGCTCACGGGGGCACGACGGTCGGCGGGCTATTGAACTATTCGACCGACAGGACGTCGATTTCGAACGTCAGCGTCTCGCCCGCGAGCGGGTGCTGAAAGCTCACCTCGACGGCGTCGTCGGAGATGGTGGTGACCGTCCCGCTCGCTCCGCCCTGTGCCTGCACCTGCATCCCTTCGGCGGCTTCTTGGCCGACCATCTCCTCGAATCGGCCCCGCTCGAACTCGCGGGTCTGGTCGTCCGAGGCCTCACCGTACGCCTCCGCGGGGGGGATGGTGAGCGTCTCCGAATCGCCCGCTTCGAGCCCCAGCAGACCCTCCTCCATCCCTTCGATGAGATTACCCTCGCCCACCTCGACGGTGAGCGGTTCGAACTCCCGGTTTGGCTGTTCGTCGAGTAGACCGGCCTCCTCGGCGACCGATTCGTCCGTCGTGTCGAACACGGAGCCGTCGTCGAGACGGCCGGTGTACTCGATGGTAACCGTATCGCCAGTAGTGATAGCCATACCCGTTCGTCGGCTGTCGGAGGGATAAGGACTGGGATCGGTTACTCCTCGGGTTCGTACGGCCCGTAGAGGCGGTCCATCCGCGCCGCCATCACGAAGTCCGTCTTGTGGAGGCCGTCGATCTTGTGGGTCCACATCTCCACCTCGACTTCCCCCCACGCGAGCGCGATATCGGGGTGGTGCCACTCCTCCTCCGCGAGTTCGCCGATCTCGTACGTGAACTCCAGGGCGTCACGGAAGTCGTCGAACTCGTAGTGGGCCGTCAGGTGGTGGTCGTCCACGACTTCCCACACGTCCGACCGGACGCTATCGAGATACTCCGAGTACTCGTCGCTGGTGAGGGGTTCGTCGTCGCTCGTACAGGCTTCGCACGGTTCGTCCGCGAGTGAGGACATATGAAGGGGTAGGGCCGCGGGCGGCTTGTACGTTGGGTCGCTACTCCCTGTCGCCGACCGTCTCGGCCGTGGCGACCGAGACGTTCCCCACCGCCTACCCCTCGTCGACCATCCCGCCGACCGTCTCGGCCGTGGCGACCGAGACGTTCCCCACCGCCTACCCCTCGTCGACCATCCCGCCGAACGTCTCGGTCGCATCCCCCGGCACGTCGAAGTCGTGGTAATGTTCGCCTTTTTCTTTACTCAGGATGTTGAGCGCCGCCGCGGCGCCGTCGCCCGCGGCGATGACCGCCTGCCACTCCTCGGCGCGCACCATCGCGCCCGTGGCGTAGGCGTCGGCGACGCTCGTCTCCATCTCGACGCCCACGTCGACGGTGCCGTCCTCTGTCGTCTCACAGTCCAGATCCTCGGCGAGGCTCCGGTCCGCTCCCGTCGCCAGAACGACGTAGTCGGCGTCGACCTCCTCGCTTCCGGTCGTGACGACGAAGCCGTCCCCGTCCGCCGAGACGCCCGTCACCTCCGACCCCTGCCGACGGTCGACGCCGAAGTCGTCGACCTGCTGGCGGGTCACGCTTATGAACGCGTCGCCACCGATGGAGCCGATGCCGGGGTAGTTGAACAGATGGGCCTTGTGCATCCACGTCCCGTCGGTGTCGAAGACGGTCGTCTCGAGGCCGTTTTTCGCCGTGAACAACGCCGCGCTCAGTCCTGCGGGACCACCACCGACGACAGCTACGTGTGTCATACTCGCACACATCGAGATGGAGGCTCATAGACCTGTTGTCGGGCGAACCGGTCGCCGGTATCGACGGTCGATATTTTCGGGCGGTCGTGCTGCTAATCCGACGTTTTCGGACGTTAGAGTGGGTTAAGAGTAAACATTCGTGAGGGATGAGACGTATATCATTATATAACATGCTCCAGTGACGGTCGTATGGATGTCACCGAAGCCATCGCGGATATTCTGGTCGAGGAGGGAGTGGAGTACGTCTTCGGGTTTCCGTCGAACCCGATCTTCGATACGGGCATTCTCGCGGAGAAGGGGATTCAGAAGATAATCGTCCGACAGGAGCGCACGGGCGCCCACATGGCCGACGCGCTAAGTCGGGTCACGTCGGGCAACACCGTCGGCGTCTTCGCCTGCCAGCACGGCCCGGGCACCGAGAACTCCTTCGGGGGGATCGCCCAGGCCTACGGCGAATCCGTTCCGCTCGTTGCTTTCCCCGCGGGCTACGACCAGTCGAACAACGACACCGACCCGAAGTTCAGTTCGCTCGTCAACTACCAGGGGATTTCGAAGTCCTGCGAGCAGTTGACGGACGCGAACGCCGTCGTCGAGACGGTTCGACGGGCGTTCAGCGCCGCGCGAAACGGTCGCCCGCGCCCGGCCGTCGTCGAAATCCCGAAAGACGTATTCTACCACGAGGTCGCACCCTTCGACTACACGCCGGGTCCCACCTCCCGACCCGGGGCCGACCCCGAGGCCGTCTCGGCCGCGGTCGACCGCCTGCTCGACGCCGAGCGCCCGGTCATCTACGCCGGGCAGGGCGTCCACTACGCCGAGGGCTGGGCGGCGTTGCGAGAACTCGCGGAACTCGTCGAGGCGCCCGTCGCCACCAGCCTCAACGGCAAGAGCGCCTTCCCCGAGGATCACCGGTTCTCGCTCGGCGCGGGCTCGAAGAGCGAACCCGGACAGCTCGCACACTTCCTCGACGAGTGTGATCTCCTCTTCGGCGTCGGCACCAGCTTTACCGACACCGCCTACGGCATTACCGTCCCGACGGACAACACGATCATCCACTCGACGCTCGACGCGACGGACGTGAACAAGGACATCGAGGCGGACCACGCCGTCCTCGGCGATGCTAAACTCGTCCTCGAAGCGATGGTCGAGGCGGCCGACGCGCGCCTCGACGGCCCCCGCGGCCGTGCCGACGATGTCGCCGCCGAAATCGCTTCGGTCAAGGAGGCCTGGCTCGACGAGTGGCAGCCCAAACTCGAATCGAACGAGGCACCGATCAACCCCTACCGCGTCATCGACGAACTGACGAACGTCGTCGACGCGTCCGAGGCGATCATCACCCACGACGCGGGCAACGCTCGCGACTTCCTCGCACCGTTCTGGGAGTCCCCGGAGCCGCTCGGCTACATTGGCTGGGGGAAGACCACTCAGCTCGGCTACGGCCTCGGGCTCGCGATGGGCGCGAAGCTCGCCCACCCCGAGAAGCTCTGTATCAACGTCTGGGGCGACGGCGCCATCGGCATGACCGGCCTCGACTTCGAGACGGCCGTCCGATACGACCTCCCCATCCTCTCGATCCTGCTGAACAACTACGAGATGGCGGGATACGACACGCCCTTCGGTGGCGACTTCGCCACCGTCGCGGAGGGCCTCGGCGGCTACGGCGAGCGGATCGAGGAGCCGAAAGAGGTGGCCGACGCAATCGAGCGCGGCATTAAAAAAACCGAGGCCGGCACGCCCGTGCTGCTCGAGTTCATCACGTGCCACGAGACGGAGTTGTCGCGGCCGGACTTGGATTAATCCTCTAGCCGCCGCTGCCACGACTGCACCTTCGACAGCAGTTCGATCGGCGGCGTCTCCTCGACGTTCACCGATTCGAGTTCGTCGAGCACCGCCTCGGTTTCGGGTGATAGCACCGGCTCCGGCTCCGGCTCAGTTCCCCCGTCCGCCCCGGTTCGCATCGTCCCGGCGCTCAGGTCGAAGACGGCCTGGGTCGTTCCGCCACTCCCCGTCTCGGCGCCCCGTGCTTCGATCGCCCGTTCCTCACGCAGGCGGTCGAGTACGTCCCGCGACCGATCCACGACCGGCGCGGGGACGCCCGCTAGCTCTGCGACGTGGACGCCGTAGCTCCGATCGGTCGGCCCGTCCTCGATGGTCCGCAGGAAGGTGATGTCCTCGTCGTCGCCGTCCTCGCCCGCGACGGCGACGTGAACGTTCGCCACCCGTGGCAGGTGGTCGGCGAGCGCCGTCAGTTCGTGGTAGTGGGTGGCGAACAGGCACTTACAGCCGATTTCGTTGTGAATGTACTCCGTCGTCGCCCACGCGATAGAGATTCCGTCGTACGTCGCCGTCCCGCGCCCCACCTCGTCTAAGACGACCAGCGACTCCTCGGTCGCGGAGTGGAGAATGTTGCTCAGTTCCTGCATCTCGACCATGAACGTCGAGCGCCCGCCGGCGAGTTCGTCGAGCGCGCCGACGCGGGTGTAGATGCCGTCGACGACGCCCACCGTCGCGGACCGGGCCGGGACGAAACTCCCCGCCTGGGCGAGGAGGACGATCAACGCCGCCTGGCGCATGTACGTCGACTTCCCGGACATGTTCGGCCCGGTGACGAGGAGAAAGCCCCGGCCGTTCCCCAGTTCGACGCCGTTTGGCACGAACTCCGTCGTCGTCTCGACGACCGGATGGCGTCCCGCCTCGACGACGAGCGGTCCGGGCTCGACCACTGCCGGCCGACACCAGTTCTGACTCGCCGCGTGGGTCGCCAGCGAGGCGAGGGCGTCCACCGTCGCCAGCGTCCGCCCCACGTCCTGCAGGAGTTCGGCGCGGTCGGCCACCCGCTCGCGCAACTCCCGAAAGAGTTCGTACTCCAACTCGCCGCGGGCCTCCTCTAGGCGGAGTATCTCGCGTTCCCGCTCGGCCAACTCGTCGGTCGTGTACCGACGCGAGTTCTTCAGCGTCTTGATCTCGCGATACTCGTCGGGCACGCGGTCGGTTTCGGACTTCCCGACCTGTATGTAGTAGCCGTCGGTCTTGTTGCGGTCGACCTGCAGGTGGGTGATGTCCGTCCGTTCTTTCTCGCGGTCGGCGAGGCCGTCCAGCCACTCGCGGGCCTCCTCGTACCGGTCGAGCAGGTCGTCGAGTTCGTCGTCGTAGCCGCGCCGGAGGAGGCCGCCCTCGGTCACCGACTTCGGCGGGTCCTCGGCGAGCGCCGCGTCGAGTTCGGCTCGGAGGTCGGCCGCCGCCTCCCGGTCGGGCCGACTCACGACCGCCGGCAACGGCGAGTCGGCCAGTCGGGTGTCGGCCACCGCCTCCGCGAGCGCCGGGAGGACTCCGAGGGTGTCCCTGACCGACAGGAGGTCGGACGCGCCCGCGCTCCCGCCCGTCGCCCGCGCCGCGAGGCGTTCGAGGTCGTAGGCGTCGCCAAGCACTTCCCGGACCCGGTCGCGAGCGAGCGCCGCGTCCTTCAGGGCGTCGACGCTGTCGAGGCGGCGGTCGATGACCGCCCGGTCCCGACGGGGACGGGTCAGCCACTCACGCAGGCGACGACCGCCCGCGCTCGTCACGGTGTGATCCACCGTCCCGAACAGCGAGCCCTCGCGGTCGCCGTGCATCGTCTCCGTGAGTTCGAGGTTCCGCTGTGTGGTGGGGTCGATGTCGAGGTGGTCACCGGGATCGTACGCCTGCAGGCGTGTCATCGCGTCCAGGACGCCCACGCCCGTCTCCTCGACGTACGCGAGGACGGCACCCGCGGCGGCGACGCCGGCGCGGTGATTCAGCCCCACGCTATCGAGGGTCGCGTCGCCGAACTGCTCGCGCAGGGCGTGTTCGGCCCGGCCGGGGGCGAAGGCGGCGTCGTCGTAGTCGGTTACCGAGGCGCCGGTGCGGTCCCGAATCCGTGCCAGCAGGCCGTCGTCGTCGTCGCGGACGGTCGGTCCCGGCACCACCTCGACGGGGTCGAACCGGTGGAGTTCCGCCGCCACGTCCGTCGCCGCGTCCGTCGTCGTCACGAGGAACTCGCCGGTCGTCACGTCCGCGAGAGCGAGGCCGTACCGGCCGTCGACGGCGACGAGGGTGGCGAGAAACTGCGCCGCCGGATCGGTCGTCTCCAGCAGGGTCCCTGGCGTGACGACACGGGTTATCTCGCGGGCGTGACCGTCTTCGGTTTCGTACTGGTCGGCGACGGCGACGCGGTAGCCGCGTTCGACCAGCGCCTTCAGATACGGCGTCAGATCGTCGACTGGGACGCCGGCCATCGGATACGTCGAGCCGTGGGCGGACTTCTCGGACACCTTCAGGTCGAGTTCGTCGCCGACGAACTCGGCGTCCTCCGCGAAGAACTCGTAGAAATCGCCACACTGCATCGCCAGCAGATCCGCGTCCGTCTCGGATTTCAGGGAGAGGAACTCCCCCACGATGCTGTCCGCGGTCATACTCACACCCGGGCCGTGGGTGGCTAAAACGCTGTGGGTCTCCGCCCCTTCGGCCGCCACCGTGTCGTCGGGCGCCGTCCGACCGCTCGTCGAACGTCATTCGACGGCGTCATCGGCGGGAGGCGATGGCTCGTCGAACGTCATTCGACGGCGTCGAGCAGGGTGAACACACGCTCGCCCAACTCCTCTGGGGTCTTTCCGACCACCTTGATGATCGCCTCCTTGCCCACCGCGCCGCGGTCGAGCACCGCGGCGGGCGTCGGGTCGTCGGGGTCGACGGCGCCGAACGCCTGTCGGGCGCCCCAGCCCATCGTCCCGTTCGCGTCCGCGGGTTCGGCGTCACGGTCGTACTCGGTGACGGGGCCGTCGAGTTCGGTCGTTGCCGCCTCGGTTTCGTCGTCGAAGCGGCAGTTGACCGCGAACCGGAGGTCGGGATCGAACTCCCGGGCCGCGAGCAGGAAGCGGGCGACGTGCGAGGAGGCGCCGAGTCTGACGCCACGGTTGGGCGCGACACCCGAGAACGTGCGCGTGATTCGCCCCTCGACGGCGGCCGTCTCGCCGACCGCCTCGGCGTACGCGGTGGCGCCGACGACGTTCATGCCGACTTCGGGGACGAGTCGGGACACGTCGCGGTCGACGAAGGCCGAGACCACTTCGGCCACGTCGGTCATGGTTCGGTGGCGGTCGGCAGCCTCGCGGAGCGCAGCGAGGTGGTGGACCGCACCCGGTCCCTGCCCCACGTCGAGGCTGTAGCGGACCGCCCGCTCCATGAACGCCGTCCCAGCCTCGACGGCGTACCCGAGCGTCTCGCCGTGTGCGAGGTGGGCGGCGATGGCACTCGACAGCGTACAGCCCGAGCCGTGGGTGGCCTCGGTGTCGATCCGAGGGTGGGCGAACGTGCGTACCCTCGGCTCCCCGTCGGGAAGCGTGTCGACGAGCGTGTCGGTCACCGCGTCGTCGCCGTCGATGTGCCCCCCTTTGACGAGCGCGGCGTCGGCGCCCATCGCCACCAGCGCCTCGCCCGCCTCGCGTGCCGTCTCGCGGTCGGTCGGCTCGATTCCCGTCAACACCGCGGCCTCGTCGGCGTTCGGCGTGACGAGCGTCGCCTCGGCGATCAACGCCTCGTAGGCCGCTTCGGCGTCCGCATCGAGCAGACGGTCGCCGCTCGTCGCGACCATCACGGGGTCGACGACGGTCGGTGCGTCAAGGGCGGCGACGCGGTCCGCGACCACTTCGATCACGGGTTCGGCCGCGAGCATCCCCGTCTTCGCCGCACCGAGGTCGAAATCGTCGTCGACGGCGCGGTACTGCGCCTCTATCTCGTCGACCGGCAGGACGTGCGATCGATCGACACCGACGGTGTTCTGTGCGGTGACGGCGGTGACGACCGACGTGCCGAAGACGCCGTGGGCCTCCATCGTCTTCAGGTCCGCCTGCACGCCCGCACCGCCGCCGGAGTCGCTGCCGGCAATCGTGAGCGCGACCGGCGGCGAGACGGGGGCACGACGACGCGTCACGCTGTCGTCACCCCGATCCGGCCCGCCGGGCGTCCGTCCCGCGAATCCAATGTCGTTGCCATACTCACGCGTATTACGGGCTGATATTTATCGGTGATGGGGCGGATCGCCGCCGATCCAAGCGACAAGACCTATCTACGGTCGGTTGGAAGGCAGGCCTACGCAGATGTGGATGGGCTCGTCGGATCGCCTCGTGACAGTCGTGCTGATTCTATCGCTGGCGGTCGGTCCTGCGTTCGGTGCCGGGGTCGTCGCGTCGACTCAGCCAACGTCGCCGTCGCCGTCGACCGCACAACTCGGCGGTACTCCGGTCTACCAGCAAGGGGTCGACACCGACTCCGTCCGACTGATCGTCTCGGTCGACGGGGACGGTTCGGCGACCTGGACCGTCCAGTACTGGACGCGACTCGACGACGAGAACACGACCGACGCGTTCGAGTCACTCCGGAGCGACATCGAGGCGAACCCGTCGAACTTCTCCGATCGCTTCGCGTCGCGCATGCGCTCGACGGTCCGAACGGCCGAGAACGCGACCGGACGGGAGATGAACGCCAGCGGCTTCGAGGTGCGGGCGGAGCGGCGGACGCCGCCGGACTACGGCGTCATCATCTACACCTTCCGCTGGGAGGGCTTCGCCGCCGTCGACGGCGACACGATCCGCGTCGGCGACGCCATCGAGGGTCTCTTCCTCGACGAGCGCACCCGCCTCGTCGTCGAGTGGCCGGCGACGTACGCCACGACCGACGTTGCTCCCGACCCCGACGAGCGTCGGGACGACGCGGTCGTCTGGCGCGGATCCGAGACGAGTTTCGTCTCCGGCGAACCGAGCGTCGTCCTTCGCCCGGCATCGGCGGTGACGACGACGGCCGGTAGTGGTGGCGACAGCGATGGCGGGGCCCCGACCCCCACGCCGGATGGTGGCTCGAGGTCGATACTTCCCCTCCTCGGCGCCGGTCTCCTCGCCGTCGTCGGGGCCGTCGCGTGGCGCTACCGGGATCGGTTCGGCAACGACACGAGCCAAGACACCGCGCCCGCGAACGGCGACGACGCCGACGACGGCAACGACACCGCGCCGCCTCCCGACGCCCGCGAGGACCTCCTGAGCAACGAGGAACGCGTCCTCCAGTTCGTCCACGACCAGGGCGGTCGGGTCAAACAACAGGAGATCGTCGAGGCCTTCGACTGGACGGAGGCGCGGACGAGCCAGATCGTCCGCGATCTGCGCGACGACGGCAGTCTCGAAGGGTTCCGCCTCGGCCGCGAGAACGTGTTGAAACTCCCGGACGAGGACTCGTCATCGGAATAACACGTCCCAAATCGATCGACTGCAGCGGTTCAGGCTCCCCCTACGGCCGGTTTAATCCGGATTAAGCGTTCTTGAGGTTCGTAGCGGTTTATTGGGTCCTCCCACGTACGACCGTTCGTGATGAGAGACGCTCCGGACGTCGTCGCGTTCGCGCTCACCGCCGTCGTCGTCGTGAGCGCGGTGGCTCTGCCAGTGTCGGCTCTCGGGGGGCCGGCGGCGGGGACGACGATGGCGACCGATGGGGGGACCGAGCAGGTGGCACCGCAGACGGCGGGGAACGGGACCGAATCGCTCGCGCCCGGCCAGCGACTCGCCGCCGTCGTCGGCGTGCAGGGAGCGGAGATCGACGGCGAACTCGAGGAGCGGACGCTGGCGACCCGGATCTCCCGTGCCGGGTCGAACGAGTCGAAAGCCGCCGTCGTGGCGACGGAACTCAACACGGCCCGGGACCGACTCCAGCGGCTCCGCGAGACCCAGACCGACCTCCGGGAGGCCAGACGGTCGGGCGACATCTCGCGCGGCGAGTACCGTGCTCGGATGGCGGTCACGGCCGCCCAGATTCGAGCGGTGCAGACCCAACTCGACTCCAGCGAGGCCGTCTCGCGTGACCTCCCCGCCGCCGCACTCGAAGCCCGCGGCGTGAGCCGCGAGGAACTCGACCGACTGCGCGCGGACGCCGACGAACTCCGCGGTCCCGAAGTAGCCGAAATCGCGCGGGACATCGCCGGCGACGACGAGGGCCGGGAACTCGACCCCGAACGCGGCCCGGACGAACTGCCGGAACCGGCGCGGGATGACGACGAGGACGAGTCCGAGAACGGCGAGTCGGGGTCCGAGAACGCCGACGACGCCGGACCTCCCGACGATCCGGGTAACGGGAACGCCGGCGCGTCCGGAAACCGATCGACCGGCGCCGGCCAATCCGACGAAGCCGGCCAATCCGACGAAGCCGACGAAGCCGGCCAATCCGACGAAGCCGACGAAGCCGGCCAATCCGACGAAGCCGACGAAGCCGGCCAATCCGACGAAGCCGACGAGGACGCGCCGGGAAACTCGGGAGAGGCAGGCAACGGTGAGGACGGCGACGACAGCCCCGGTAACTCCGGAAACTCGGACGACGCGGGCAACTCGGACGAGACAGGTAACAGTGACGACGGAGACGACAGCGACGACAGCCCTAGTAACTCCGGAAACTCGGACGACGCGGGCAACTCGGGCAACGACGGCGACGGCGACGACGCGGGCAACTCGGGCAACGACGGCGACGGCGACGACGCGGGCAACTCGGGCAACGACGGTCCCGGCAACCGTGGGGGGAACCGATGACGTCGGCCCCTCGTGTGCTGATCGCTGACGACGAACCGGCGTTGCTCGACCTCTACGAGTTGTGGCTCGCGGATTTGGACGTGACGGTCGTTTGCGCCGGCTGTGGCGCCGAGGCGCTCGATCGGTGTGACGAGGGGATCGACGTGGTGATGCTCGACAGACACATGCCCCGGGTTTCGGGTGACGAGGTGCTCGCCGAACTCCGTGACAGCTCTCTCTCCCCTCGCGTCGCGTTCGTGTCGGCGGCGATCCCCGACGTTCGGATCGTCGACCTCGATATCGATGCCTACCTGACCAAGCCGGTCGAACGGGACGCGTACCTCGACCTCGTGCAGTCGCTGCTCCGGCGGGAGGCGGTCCCGGAGACGGTCGAGCGATATCTCTCGAATCTCTCGAAGCAGGCGGCGTTGCTGGAAACCGAGTCTCGCTCCGTACTCCGGAACGACCGGACGTACGCCGACCTCGAAGCCGAACTCTCGGAGTTGGCGACCCGGATCGACCTTCACCACCTCGACGACCCGCTTCTCCGGCGGGCGTCGACGGATGGCGGCCGGGACGACGACCTGCTTCCCTTCGGTCCGGACGCGTAACGGCCCGGATCGCTCCAGCGGAAGTATCACACCTTTTTGTATGCGTCCGTCGAGTCGACGGTCATGTCGTACGATATCGCGCTCATCCCCGGCGACGGGATCGGACCGGAAGTCGTCGACGCGACGCTGCCGATTCTCGACGCCGCCGCCGCGGCTCACGGCTTCGATGTCGAGACCACGCGCTACGACTGGGGTACCGACCGCTATCTGTCCACGGGCGCGATGATGCCCGACGACGGCCTCGATCAGTTGGCGCCCCACGACGCCATCCTCCTCGGCGCCGTTGGCCACCCCGAGGTGCCGGATCACGTCACGCTCAATGGCCTCCTGCTTCCCATCCGCAAGGGTTTCGACCAGACGATCTGTGAGCGCCCGGCGGTCCTCTTCGAGGGCGTCAACAGTCCGCTGAAAGGCTACGCCGGCGGCGACATCGACATCCTCGTCTTCCGCGAGAACACCGAGGGCGAGTACGCTGACATCGGCGGCCGGGAACACGCCGGCTACGCGAACGAGGTGGCGGTCCAGAGCGCCGTCTACACCCGCCGCAGCACCGAGCGCATCGTCCGCGCGGCGTTCGAGGCGGCGACCGAGCGCTCGGGCCACCTGACGAACGTCACCAAGTCGAACGCGCAGGCCCACGGCATGGTGTTCTGGGACGACATCGTCGCGGAGGTGAGCGAGGAGTACCCCGGCGTCGAGGTGGAACGCCTCCTCGTCGACGCCGCGAGCATGGATCTGGTTCGGCGGCCCGAGGCGTTCGACGTGGTCGTCTGCTCGAATCTCTTCGGCGATATCCTCACCGATGTGGGCGCCATCGTCACGGGGAGTATGGGCCTCGCGCCGTCGGCGAATATCGACCCCGGTCGCGACAACCCCTCGATGTTCGAACCCGTCCACGGCAGCGCGTTCGACATCATGGGTGAGGGCGTCGCCAACCCCCTCGCGACCGTGCTCTCGGGGTCGCTCATGTTCGAACACCTCGGCGAGGACGCCGCCGCCGAGGCGCTGTGGGACGCGGTGGCCGCGCAGTTGGCCGACGCCGACGCGCCCCGGACGGCCGACCTCGGTGGGAGTGCGGGGACCGAAGCCGTCGCGACGGAGCTACGAGGCCGGCTCTGAACGCGCCGCACGCTCGCCGTCCCGGGACCGAACGCAGCGACCGATGCGTTCGAGGGGTCGGGACCGCCACGCCTATTCCTCACTGTACGCAACCTACCTACCTGAGAGGATCGGTCACGTGTCCGGAAACGTCGTCCTCCGTGAGCAGGTCCGTGCGGGCGTCGTCGAGTGCCCGCTTTGCGGTCGGCAGATCGCGAGGCCGACCGACCACCTGCTCGTGCATTCGTCGAGTACGACGGTTACCGTCGACAACGCCGATGCGATCGAGTGCCCGGCCTGCGACGGCGTGACGTTCGTCGTCGATCGGTCGGTGTGACCGCGTTACGGATTCGTCTGCGACCGACTCACCTTACTCGTCGCCCGGAATCGCACCTTCCTCGCGGAGGCGGTCGATCTCACCCTCGTCGTATCCCAGTCCATCGAGGATCGCCTCGGTGTCCTCACCCAGTAGCGGCGGCGCCTCCTCGAACCCGGCCGTCGCGTGTTCGTAGTTGAGCGGATGTTCGACGACGGGCACGGTGCCGAGGGCCGGATGCTCTAGCTCCCGGATCACGCCGCGGGCCTCCGTCTGCTCGTTGTCGAGGGCGGTCGCCACGTCGTAGACGGGGCCGACGGGGAGGCCGTGGTCCTCGGCCAGCAGGTCGACCCACTCCTCGGTCGGCCGTTCGCGAAACACCGCCGACAGTTCCTCCTCCAACTCGTCCATGTTCGCGACGCGGTCGGGGTTGGAGGCGAAGCGGTCGTCGTCGATCAGATCGGGCCGGTCGATGGCCTCACAGAGTTCGCTCCAGAGCTTCTGGTTCGCACACCCGACGTTGAGGTAGCCGTCCGCGGTCGGATACGCCTGGTACGGCGCGAGGACGGGGTCTTTCGTCCCCATCCGTTTCGTCTCCTCGCCGACGAACGCCTTCCCCGCCTGCTTGGTCAGCCACGGGAGCGCGGCGTCGTGCATCCCGATCTCGATCCGGTCGCCCTCGCCCGTGAGTTCGCGGCGGAACAGGGAGCCGACGATGCCAAAGGCCGCCCACATCGCGGTGATGAGGTCGGTCTGGGGGAGGCCCACCTTGACGGGGTCGCCGTCCTCCGGTCCCGTCACCGACATGATGCCGCTCGTCCCCTGAACGAGCAGGTCGTAGCCGGGTCGCCGGCTCCACGGCCCCGTCTCGCCGAACGCCGAGATAGAGCAGTAGACGATATCGTCGTTCACCTCGCGAAGGTCGTCGTAGCCGATTCCGAGGCGCTCAGCCGTCCCCGGCCGGAAGTTCTCGACGACCACGTCCGCTTTTTCAACGAGGTCGTAGAGCGCCTGAAGCCCCGAGTCGGTCTTCAGGTTGAACTCGACGCTCAGCTTGTCGTAGTTGATCGTCCAGAAGTACGGCGACTCGCCGTTCGCGTCGGCGGTGCGGCCGGGGCCGTCGTAGTCGGGGTTCGGTTCGACGAACGGCGGTCCGGAGTGGCGGTTGTCGTCGCCGAGTTCGGGTCGTTCGACCTTGATTACCTCCGCACCCTGGTTGGCGAGCATCAGCGTCGCGAACCCGCCGGTGACGAACGTCGTCAGGTCCACGACGGTAATCCCGTCGAGGATTTTGTCCGCAGCGTCGTCGTTTGCGTCCATATCGGCCCCTTGGTCGAATCGGGTAAAATCCTTCCGAGATTTGGGGCGAGCGGTCAGTTCCCGTCGAGGTCGTTTACGGGGTTCGTCGGGTCCGAGCCGCCCAGAATCCCGAGGATGTCCTCGGTCACCGTCCGGCGCATCGTCTCCTCGGATTCCTCGGAGTAGAAGGCGACGTGGGGAGTGTAAACGATGGCGTCGTGATCGAGCGGCGGCGTCGACGGCGGTTCCTCGGGAAGCACGTCGAGCCCCGCGCCGGCGATGTCGCCCGCCTCGACGGCCACGGCGAGCGCTTCGTAATCGACCACCGGGCCGCGGGCCGTGTTGATGAGGATGGCGTCCTCGCGCATCCGGTCGAGCGCGTCGGCGTCGATCAACCCCCGCGTCTCGTCGGTGAGGGGCGCGTGGACGGAGACGTATCGCGACCGATCGAGCAGTTCGTCGAGGTCGACCGTTTCGGCGCCCGCCGCGTCGACCGTCGCGGCGTCGACGTAGGGGTCGTAGACGAGGATTTCGAGGTCGAACCCCTCGACGAGTTCGATCAGACGCCGCGGAAGTTTGCCGAAGCCGACGAGGCCGAGTGTCGCCCCCGTGAACCGGCGGATCGGCTTGCCGGCCGTCCAGTCCCACTCGCCGCCCTTGATCGCCCGGTCGTAGCTCGGCACCTTGCGGACGCAGGCGAGCAGAAGCGCGAGGGTATGGGTCGGCACCTCCTCGATGCAGTAGTCGGGGACGTTCACGACCGGGACGCCGTGGGCCGTCGCGGCGTCGAGGTCGATGGAGTCGACGCCGATGCCGTACCGGCCAACGGCCCGCAGGTCCGGGAGTGCTTCGAACACCGCATCGGTGATCTCGGCGTACTGGACGAGGAGGGCGTCGGCGCCCTCGGCGGCCTCGATAACCTCGTCGGGCGTCCGGGCGTACTCGCCGCGCAGTTCCACGTCGGCCGCGCCATCGACGACCCCCGACTCGATCGACAGATCGGGGAAGTCGTAGTCGGTGACGACGATTCGGTCGGTCATTCCGCGTTGAACTCGTCGACGAGTCGCTCCCGTTCCTCGGTGGCGAACTGCTCCCACCAGACCGCCGATTCGTACTCGTGTGCCGTATCGAGGTCCGGGGCGTTCACGCTGTAGTTGATCGCCCGCTTCGAGTTCTTGACGGCTTTCCGGCCGGTGTTCTGGATGGCCTCGACGATGCCGTCGACCGTCTCGTCGAGGTCCTCGCGTGGGACGACGTGGTTGACGAAGCCGATGTCCTCCGCCTCGTCGGCTTCCGCCATACCGGCGGTGTAGACGAGTTCTTTGACCTTGGCCTCGCCGATCAACTGGGAGACGCGGTGGGTCGAGCCGCCGCCGGGAATCTGGCCGATGTCGGTGACCGGGACGCCGAACTTGGCGTCGTCGACCGCGATGCGCAGGTCACAGAAGGCCGCGAGGATGAGGCCACCTCCGACGCAGTAGCCGTTGATCTTGGCGATCACCGGGCAGTGCAGGTCGTAGACGCGTTTGTAAACGTCCTCGTAGAAGAACTCCTGTCGGTCCTTCTGTCGCGGGTCGTGCTCCGCCGCCGGCCCGGCGTACTGCTGGATGTCCGCGCCCGCACAGAACGCCTTCTCGCCCTCGCCCGTGATGACCGTCACGTCGATGGTGCGGTCGAGCTGGATTTCGGCGAACGCTCGCGCCAGATCGAAGTACACCTCGGTGCTCAGGGCGTTGTACTTCTCCGGCCGATGGAAGGTGATCACCGCGACGCCGCCGGATACGTCTACGGAGATGCTCTCGTACGCTTCGTATGCCATGTCGATCCTGACTCCGAAGGCTCTAATAAAGTGGTGCGAAGGGGAAACGATTACCGTAGAGTTACCGGAATTATCGCCTTCCCGAGATGTCCGGTAGTCCGCCTCGTACGGGCCGTCGTCCGTCGACACCGGCGGGTCGTCGAGCCGGTTCGGCGACCCATCGGGACACGGTCACACCGAGCCGTCTCACTCCTCCATAACGGTCACCACGGGGCAGTCGGCGTTCAACAGGATGGACTGGGTGACGCTCCCGAAGAGGACCTTGCCCACCGAGGAGCGTTTCCGCCCGCCGACGACGAGGTAGTCCGCGTCCACGTCCGCGGCGTACTCGATGACGCGCTGGGACGGCTTGCCGACGAGACCGACCACCTCGTCCGCCTCGACGCCGGCGTTCGAGGTGGCCTCGCGGGCGATCGTGATCGCCACCGACTCGATCTGCTCCATGTCGAGACTCGTCCCGCTCGTCTCGTACGACGCCCGTTCGAGATCGCGGAAGTCGGCCTCCGAGAGCGTATGCACGACGTGCAGCGCCAGACCGTGCGCGTCGGCCGTCTTTCGCCCTTCCGCGACGATCCGTTCCCCACCCGATCGGTCGACTGCAGCGACGACTACCATCTCTACTCACCGCGCGACGGGTGAGAGATTAAGTGTTGTGCCGATGGCGGCGCTCAGACGAGCGCCTCGGCCAGCGCCTCGACGGGTGTCGGGGGCTTCCCGTCGTAGTGGTCGCCGAGTTGGGTGCGACAGGAGGCGCCGGGGGCGACGACCCGGTCGCCCGAACTGGCGTCGACCTGATCGAACAGGATGGAACCGATGGCCGTGCTCATCGAGAAATGCTCGGCCTCGTAGCCGAACGATCCCGACATGCCACAGCAGCCCGAATCGAGGGGGTCGACGCCGTAGCCTGCCCGCCGCAACACGCCGACTGCGTGGTGGTCCTTCTTCGTCGCTTTCTGGTGGCAGTGGCCGTGGTAGGTCAACGTCTCGTCGGGCGCGTCGACGTCGAGGGCCTCGTCGAGGCGGTGGGCGTCGACGTACTCAATGATGCCGTAGCTGTTGGCGGCCACCGTCTCCACGTCCGGCCCCGAGAGGAGGTCCAGATAATCCGACTGGAACATTACGGCGTCGGAGGGTTCGACGACGACCACGTCCCAGCCGTTCCGAACCCGGGGCGCGAGGGCGTCGACGTTCGTCGCCGCCTGCTCCCGGGCCAAGTCGAGAAAGCCCTTCGAGTGAGGTGGGCGGCCGCTCCCGGTCACGGCCTCGGGAATCTCGACGCGGACGTTGGCGGCTTCGAGGACGCGAACCGCCGCCTTCCCCGCCTCCGGCGCGTTGTACGTCGTGTACGTGTCGGGAAAGAGGAGGACGCGGTGGTCGGCCTCGTCTTCGCCCACTCGCGCGCCGCCACGGGCGTCGAACCAGTCGACCAGCGACTCGCGGTGGAAGGTGGGGAGCGAGCGGTCCCGCGCGATGCCGACCGTCTTCTCCATCAGCAGGCGGGCGCCGGGCACCTTCGCCGCCCAGTTCGAGAGGGGCGCGAGTTTCGACCCGAGCGCGTTCAGCGCGTCGATGTTCGCGAACAGTTCGTCCCGGAGGCTGGAGCCGTGGCGCTGGTGGTACTCGTTGGCGACTTCGACTTTCAGTTTCGCGAGGTCGACCTCGCTGGGGCAGTCCTTCGAACAGCCCTTACAGCCGATACAGAGGTCGAGCACCTCGTGCATGAACTCCACGTCGGTGGCCTCGTCGTCGAGGTTCCCGCTCATGGCCTGTCTGAGCAGGTTGGCCCGGCCGCGGGTGGCGGTGATTTCCTCCTGGCTGGCGCGGTAGGTGGGGCACATGACGCCGCCGGTGGTCTCCTGGGTCCCGCGACAGCCGCCACAGCCGTGACAGAGTTCGGCCATGCCCTGGAACCCGTTGTCGATGTCCCAGTTGAGCGCGGGGTCGAAGCCGGCGTCGAACTCGTAGTCGGCGTCGAACCGGAGGTGTTCGGTCATGTCGACGTCGCCACAGACGGTTCCCGGATTGAGCAGCCAGTCGGGATCGACGGCGGTCTTCAGGTCGCGGAACACCTGCCAGAGGTGGTCGCCGTACAGCTTCCGGTTCCACTGGGTGCGCGCCCGGCCGTCGCCGTGTTCGCCCGACACCGAGCCGTCGTACCGAACCGCGAGGTCGGTCGCGGCGTCGGCGATGGACTCCATCTGCGCGATGCCCTCCTCGGTCTTGGTGTTGACCAGCGGGCGGACGTGGATGCAGCCGGGACCGGCGTGGGCGTAGAAACTGCCGATGGTGTCGTGGTCCTCGAACACCTGCTGGAAGTCCGCGATGAACTCCGGGAGGTGTTTCGGCGGCACCGCCACGTCTTCGATGAACGCGATGTGTTTCGCGTCCGTCGTTCGCGAGAGCAGGATCGGTGTCGACGCCTTGCGCATCTTCCAGAAGTCCTTCTGATCGCCCTCCTCGTAGGCTTCGAGCCCGTCGAACGCGATGTCGCCGACGCGGTCCTCCAGGAGCGCCTCGACCTTCTCGCGGCGTTCCGCGTCGGTGTCGGCGTAGAACTCCACGAGCAGGAACGTGTCCGTCCGATCCGGAAGCAGGGCGAGTACGTCCTTGAACTCCTCCAACTCGCGGGCGAGGTCGACGAGGACGCCGTCGAGCACCTCCAGTGCCGCGGGTTCGTGGTCGAGGATGGCGTCTACGTCTTCCATCGCGTCGAGGAGGCTGTCGTAGGTCAGGAGGCCGAGCGCTTTCGTCTCCGGCAGGGGTTCGAGCGAGACGGTCACCTCCGTCACGACGGCGAGTGTCCCTTCGCTGCCGACGATCAGACGGGCGAGGTTGACCGACCCCGACTCGGCCTCCTCGACCACTACGTCGAGGGCGTAGCCGGAGACGTTGCGTTTCAGGTCCGGGAACCGCTCCTCGACGTGGTTGCTCTCCTCCTCGACGATCCGGTGGACCTCGGCGTAGAGGCGTTCCTCCGGATCTCCATCGGGGTCGGCGCCGGCTTCGAGTTCCGCCAGGGTCACCTCACCGAGGGTCGTCACCGTCCCGTCCGCGAGGACGACTTCGAGTTCTTCGACGTAGGCGTCGGTCTTGCCGTACAGCAGGGAGTGGGCGCCGGTCGTGTTGTTGCCGACGGCGCCCCCCATCGCGCTCCGGTTCGCGGTGGAGGGATCGGGCGCGAACTTCAGGCTGTGGGGTTCGAGCGCCCGGTTGAGCTCCGCGAGGATGGTGCCGGACTGCGTGCGCGCCAGCCGGTCGTCGGGGTCGACCTCCAGCACCGAATCCATATACCGCGTGAAATCGAGGACGACCGCCTCGTTGACGCTCTGACCGGCGAGGCTGGTGCCGCCGCCCCGCGGAAGGACGGGTATTTCGCGGTCGGCACAGTACTCCACGACCGCGGCCACGTCGGCCGTCGCCGTGGGGTAGACCACGCCCATCGGCGTCACTTCGTAGATACTCGCGTCCGTCGCGTAGAGCTCCCGGGAGTAGTCGTCGAACCGCACGTCGCCGTCGATCAGGTCGTCGAGGTCACTCGCCAGTCCGGGTCGTTCGACCGACTCGTTACGGTGATCGTAGTTCGCCCGGGAGTCGCTCATCGGACCGCCGCCGCCGAACGAGGTGTCGCCGTTCGCCATGATATGAAGATTACTACTGACTCGCTTTGGGCCTGCCTAAGTGTGTTGGTTCGTGTTGGAATAACATACAATCGAATGCCAATTTCTCCCCGATCCGTCAGGTTCCGGGACTCGGCCTGACGCCGGCGACGACCGACCTCAAGCGCTCGGAAGCCCCGAATACCGCTCCAGCAAGTACTCCCGCCCGTCGAGCATATCCTCCAGCGTGCCGAACGCGAGCATGTAGTGGCCGTCGTAGCCGCTGCTCTCGATCAGTTGGAACATCGCGTCGAAATCGAGGGTGCCCTCGCCGGGGGCGAGATGTTCCTCTATCTCTCCGTCGTTGTCGTTGAGGCGGACTTCGCCACAGATGTCCGGCCCCAGCGCCTCGAAGTAGCCCTCGATGTCCGCCGGGAACTGGCGAGCGTGGGGTGGATTGAACGCCCAGCCCAGATTCGGGGCCGCGAGAGCGTCGAAGTAGTCGGTCACCTCCTCGAGGGTGACGGGGACGTAATGCATCTCGGAGGTGTCGGGTTCGACGTTGTGGTTCTCGAGGAGGAGGTCGGGGTGGGCGTCCGCGGCGTACTCGATGGCCCGGCGGAGGCGGGCCTTGCTCGCCGCGACTCGGTCCTCGCGGTCGTCGGTGAAGTGGTAGCCGCCGTGGACGATGATCCGGTCCGCCCCGACCAGGTCGCCGATGTCGACGTACGCACGCAGGTAGTCATCGACGGCGTCGGCGATGTGTGCCGACGTTTCGGCGACGTTCACCGCCGACAGCGTGTGGAGGCCGAGGCTCACGTCGTTTTCCGCGCAGGTCGCCCGGATCGACGCCACCTCGTCGTCGTAGCCGTCGGGGTCGATTGGCGTCCCGTCGAGACAGACGTCGACGTAGTGAACGTCGTTGTCGGCCGCCCACTCGACGGCCGCCGCGATGCTCAGTCGCTGTCCGGTGTCGACGCCGATCCGCTCTCTGAGGCTCATATGGGTATCTTTCCCGGGTTGGATGCAGACAGATATAAAGCCACACGACCCGCCAATGTCGGTCGATTGGAAGCTTCACCGAGGGTCTGGAAGTGTTTATCACTACAGTGATGGAACGGGGGGTATGAGAGGCACTGGTCCACTGTCCGATCTGACCGTCGTCGAACTCACCGTCCACCGGGCGGCGCCGTTCTGTGGCGCCCTCCTCGCCGACATGGGCGCCGACGTGATCAAAGTGGAGCGGCCGGGTGTCGGCGACCCGGCGCGCAGTCAGGGCGTCGGCCCCGACGGGAAGTCCGCGTACTTCATGGTGAACAACCGTAACAAGAAGTCGGTCACGCTCGACCTGAAATCCGAGGCTGGGCAGGAGGCGGTGCTCGAACTCCTCGCCGACGCCGACGTGTTCATCGAGAACTTCTCGCTGGGCGTCCCCGAGCGACTCGGGGTCGGGTACGAGGACGTGCGCGCGGTCAACGACGACATCATCTACGCCAGCATCAAGGGCTACGGGAAGACCGGCCCGCTGAAAGAGAAGAAAGGGCTCGATCTGATCCTCCAGGCCGAGGGCGGCATCATGAGCGTCACGGGTCCCGAGGGCGGCGACCCCGTGAAGGTGGGACAGGCACTCGGCGACCTCAACACCGGCCTACTCACCACCATCGGCATCCTCGCGCGCCTCTACGAGCGCGAGCGAACCGGCGAGGGCGGCGAGTTCGACGTTGGACTGTACGACGCCGTGGTGTCGTTCCTCAACGAGTACATCACCAACTACTCGATGACCGGCGACGTGCCGGGTCCCCAGGGCACGAGTCACCAGACCTCCGTGCCGTACCAGCTATTCGAGACGAAGGACAGCCACATCGTGACCGGCGTCGGGAGCGACGAGCGCTGGGGCGACTTCGTCGAGGCGATCGGGCGCGAGGAACTCGCCGACTACCCGACCAACGCCGACCGCGTCGAACAGCAAGAGACCGTCGTCTCCATCATCCAAGAGGAGTTCCGCGCGGAGACGACCGACTACTGGCTCGATCGACTCACCGAGTACGGCTTCCCCAACGGCCCGATGAACAACGTCGAGGACGTCGTCGAGAACGAACAGAGCGAGGCGCGCGGACTCGTCGAGGAACACGACGACCCCGACTGGGGCGAGTGTCTCATGCCCGGGCATCCGATCCACTTCCCCGACCACGACACGTCGATCCGGTCGCCGGCGCCGCGACTCGGCGACGATGTCGACGAAGTCTTCGGCGCCGTCGCCGACGAGGAGCAAGTCGAGGCGTGGCGTGAGGGCGGCGCCTTCGGCGACGACCGATAGTGATTATTGTAACTGTTTACCGGTGGTTCGCCAGAACGGGTCAGCGAACCACCGGTACTGACTTACAATAATCACTATGAGCCCGGTGCCGAGGCGCCACTGTCACCGTGACGAAACCGAAACCGCGGCCGCGAATCAGAACAGGTTCGCGGCCCAGATGCTGATCTCGCGGAACGGTCCCGTACCGTACGGGAGTGCGATGTTCACCACGTTCCGGAAGAGGAAGAAGACGACGAGTCCGGTCACGAGGCTGAACACCGTCAGCTTCAGAAGGTTGCGGTAGCCGATGGCGTAGGAGAACGCGAACAGGAAGACCGGCGCCGAGACAAAAAAGCCGATGTAGTTCTGCGAGAGGAAGAACACGACGGAGAGCGCGATGGCGAGGATGTACTCCCGCTGTTTCCTCGTGAGAGTCCTCACTTCGCTGGAGAACGAGGGGATGACGGACTCGCCGCTCTTCTGTGCCCGTTTGTAGAGCAAGAGGAGGTTCAACAGGCCGGCGGCGACGATGACGAGCAGCGCCGCGCGCGGCCAGAGGGACGAGCCGGGATCGTACTGCGAGATGCGGTTGCCCGCGAACTGCTCCGAGAGGACGAGAAACACCACGGCGAAGAGGAGGAACAACACCGTGATGCCGATGTCCCGGGAGACACTCGGCGGTGCCTGTTCGCGAAGCGTCTCGATGCTGCTCTCTTTCTCGCTCATTGTTCCATCTCCGTTAGGCCGAGCTGTTCGCGGATTCGATCACCGAACTGTGTGCTGTCCATAATCAGTGGGATAAAGAACGTGAACACCGCGAGGATGATCATCAGGGCCGACACCGGCCGCTGGAAGAACACCATCCAGTCGCCACCGGCCTTGGTGAGGCTGCGGCGTAAGCTGGGTTCGGCCAGCGGTCCCAGTACCAGGCCGATGACCATGGGTGCCACGGAGTAGTTGTACTTCTCCAGGTAGTAGGCGGCGACGCCGAAGAGGAACATCGTCCACAGGTCGGCCATGATGTTCCGGGTAGCGAACGCCCCCACCACGGTGAAGATGACGATGAGCGATAACAACAGCTCCCGCGGGATGTGCCGCACCTGCAAGAACAGCTTGACGACCGGCTTGTTCAACAGGAGAATCGCCACGTTCGCCAGCAGGAGCGCGGCGAAGATGGTGTACACCAGCGGCCCCTGCTGCTCGATCAGCGAGGGACCGGGCCGGATGCCGTGCAGAATAAAGGCCGCGAGGATGACTGCGGTGGTCGCGCTGCCGGGGATGCCGAGCGTCAGGAGCGGGACGAACGCCCCGCTCGCGGCGGCGTTGTTCGCCGTCTCCGGGGCGGCGACGCCCTCGGGGACGCCGGTACCGAACTTTTCGCGGACGTTTTTGGGCACCAGCCGCTGACCGAAGGTGTATCCGAACAGCGCGCCCGTCGTCGCGCCCGCGCCGGGCAGGACGCCGATGATAGTCCCCATCACTGAGTTGACACCGAGGATACGACCGAAGCGCTTGAAGTAGCTGAGCGGGGGAAACATCGAGCCGGACGTGGCCTGGCTGAAATCGGAGCCGCCGCCCTCGCCGCCGCCACCGATCAGGTTCCCGCCGCTCTGGATCTGTTTCAGCACCTCGGAGAACGCGAACACGCCGAGGATGACGGGGATGAAGTCGATCCCGCTGGCGAGGTAGTTACTGTCGAACGTGAACCGGGGGACACCCGTGAGGGGGTCGAACCCGAACACGCCGAGAAAGAGGCCGAAACACATCATCATCGTCGCCTTCGTGATGTTGCCCGCGCCGATGGTCGAGACGAGCGCGAGGCCCAGCAGGATGACCGCGAAGAACTCGGGATCGGAGAGTTGGATCGCGAACTCGGCGAGGACGGGCGAGAAGAAAATCAGGATGAGCGTGCCGACGATGCCGCCAAAGGCCGAGGCGAACACCGCCGTACTGATCGCTTCCCGCAACTGCCCGTTCTGGTTCATCGGGTAGCCATCGAGGGTCGTCATGATCGCTTCCGGTGCGCCGGGAACCTTGAACAGGATGGCGCTGATCGACCCCGCGTACACCGCCGCCGCGTAGATAACCGCGAGCATCATGATGCCCGAGTCCGGCGCCATCGCGTACGTGATGGGGACCATCAGGACGACGGTCATCGTGCCGTTCAGGCCCGGAATCGCGCCGCTCATCATGCCCAGCGTGATCCCGACCAAAAACAGGAACATGTTGAACGGTGTGAGGACGTTCCCGAACCCGGCGATCAGATCCTGGACGATCAGCGGGACGAGGCCGTTTCCGACCCCGACGAGCAGACCGCCTACCATTCGCTACCTCTCCGTTCGGGTGGCCCCGTCGCCCGAGGGGAGCCGATGCTCCCTGCCCAGGCTAGCCGTGCGTGTTTGGATGCCGTGATTACAGTTTTCGTATGACTCATGTGGTATCTCGATGTTCTGAGGTACTCGGTGTGCGTTTCGAAGCGGGAAGCTGTGCGCCGGTCGACGGCGCCGTCGCTTACATATCGAGCGCGCTGACGACTTCTTGGTAGATCGAGACCTCGTTGGCCATCGTCTCACGGAAGCCATCGGGGCCCTGGTACCCCTCACGGAAGTACAGGAGTGTCTCCTGTTCGAGCTGCTGGTACTGGTCGCTGCCCATGCCCAGCTGGACGAAGTCGGACCAGAACTGCGTGGCATCGTCCGGCGTCCCCGCTTTGACGTTGAAGCCTCGCGAGAGGCCGTAGGTCACGTCCCAGCCGTTCTCGACGGTCGTCGGCACGTCCGGGAAGTCGTCGAGTCGGTCCTCGACGCCGACGACGATCAGGCTGATGTCGCCGGCCTCGTACTGCGACTGTAGCTCCTGGATCTCGCCGTACGCGGCGTCGATTTCGCCGGAGATGGTGTCCGTCGTCATCCGGCCCGCGTCCTGGTAGGTGACGATGTTGGTGTTGTCGGTGATGCCGGCCGCCTCGGCCACCAGCACGGCGAATGCCGCGCCGGTGACGCCGCCGACGGCGCCGATGTTGACGGTGTCGCCGCCCTCGGCCTTCTCGACGAGCGAGCTGATGTTGTCGTGGCCGGTGCCGTCACGACCGCTGGAGTAGAGCCAACTGGTGTCGTGCTGGACGCGGGCGACGTAGCCCCAGTCGTCGAGCGTGAAGTCCGCCTGCCCCGTCGCGATATGCGGGGAGATAGAGTTCGTACTCGGGAAGAGCGTGTAGCCGTCCGCGGGGTTGTTCAGGACACGGCGTGCCGCGTTCAGCCCGTTCGCCCCGGTGATGTTCTCGAAGGTCAGGTTGACGTTGACGCCCTGCTCGGATGCGAGCTCCTGAGCGGGGTTCATGACTCCACGTGTCATGGTGTCGGTGCCGCCGCCGGCACCCCACGGAATGATGACACGGACGTTGCGGTTCGGACGCCACGAGGTGTCGGTGAACTCCACGCTGGTATCGCCATCGCTCCCGCCGTCGCCGCCGCTGCCTCCGTCGCCACTGCCGCCGCCCCCCCCGCCGCCGGAACAGCCCGCGACGCCAACGAGACCAACCGTCCCTGCTGTCTGCAACATCCGCCGTCTGCTGAGTTTCGATCGCATAGACAATCGTTAACATATCCTAGAGGGTAAATAGTTTACTAATAAAAGATCACTCGATACAACTAAATTTGACAACGACGTATACGTTCTGAAACTGCATAAATATGCATTTTTAGTCGAACAACGATTCGAAATAAGGTTTTTCTACTAAATATAAATCTTTGGTTCGGTTACGGGCAGTGAGTAGGCGAAATTGACTCCGTTGCGACGCCGCCGCTCATCGGTCGGCAGATACGTGAGCCCCGAACCGACGACGGTGGCGCGTTATCGTTCGTCCGCACCGCCGTCGGTCGCGGTGCCGTCCGCTTCGGGGAGGGCGTACGCCGTCCGGAGGTAGTCGATGATCTCGCCGACAGTCTCGGCGTCGTACGTCCAGAAGCCGTAGAAAGAACCGGGGAGGCGCTCTTCGGCCAGTAGCGCACATTTCGCGGCGTCGACCCCGCCGCCGTCGTAGGCGACGAACCAGGTGTCGTGGATCTCCGTCTCGGTCGAGAGGTGGAGCGTCGGCGCGGCCGGCGGGTCGAACGCCTCGCCCCCTTCCGGATGCGCGTAGACGTGGACCTCGAGACTGCCGCGGTCGGCGATGTGGTCGTAGACGTCGGCCTGCGACGCGAACCGGCCGCAGGTCTGGAAGCCCGCGTGGAGTTCGCCCGCCGCCCCACGCCACGCGCGGTCCTCTATTTCCTTCGAAGCGGCGACCATCCGCTGGGTGTCGTAGGAGGTGAACATCGTCTCGTCGAGTTCGTCGAGCACCACCTCGTACGTCTCGCGGGTGAAATCCGGGGCGACGCCGTTCGTGGGGGCGAGCACGTCGCTTACGTCGATCGCGGCCAGAAACTCCTCGCCGCTGCTCAACACCGCGTAGTTTCGGGGGCCGGCGGCGCTCTCCGCCTCCTCGATCGAGAGGTTGCGGTCCGCGAAATGCTCTCGGAGCGCCGTCGGTACGCCCGCCTCGGGGTTGAACACCGTCAGCGTCTTCTCCGCGTCGTCGACCGCGGCGATGATCTCGAACAGCCCCATTCGGCCGGACAAACGAGCGGCCGCTATTTGTGCTTTTATGCCGGCAAACTGACGTATCGTCGACGCGCCCCTTTTGTACGCCGACGGCGTACACCCGCTGGATGCCGGTCACCACGCTCCACCGTCCGGCCCACCGCGACGCGCTGGCACACCTCGAAGACGCCTTCCGACGCGGCGACCTGATCACCGCCTTCGGCCGCTGTCGCGTCGAGTACGACGGGCGTGCATCGAGTAGCCTCGGTCCCGGCGACCGCCTCCTCCTCCTCAAACCCGACGGCTCGGCGCTGGTTCACACCGACGAGGGGCGCACGCCGGTCAACTGGCAACCGCCCGGGTGTGATCACTTCGCCAGCGTCCGCGACGGCCGCCTGCGCGTGCGGAGCGTCCGTCGCTCCCCCGAGGAACTCCTCGACGTTCGCTTCGACCGCGTCCACCACCTCGTCACCTACGACGTCACCGATTCCGACGACCTCGACCTCTACGGGAGCGAGGCCGACCTCAAAGAGCACGTACTCGCCAATCCGGAACGGATCGTCCCCGGGTTCGAACCGACCGCGACCGAACGCGAGACCGACGCCGGCCCGATGGACGTGTTCGGTGAAGACGCCGACGGGCGGCCCGTCGTCGTGGAGTTGAAGCGGCGGCGCGTCGGACCGGACGCGGTTGGCCAACTCCGCCGCTACGTCGACGCGCTCGGCCGTGAACTCGGTGATGGCGTCGAGATTCGGGGCGTCCTCGTCGCCCCCTCGGTCACCGACCGGGCGGCGACGCTCATCGAGCGCGAGGGGTTGGAGTTCGTCGCGCTCGACCCGGCGACTGGTCGGCCTCCCGACGACGCGCCCGCCGAGTAACTGTCCGGATCGAACATCCACAAACTGGACGTGTGGGGGCCAACACTGCACATCCCGGCGTTTAATGTGGTTGGTCCTGATACACTGTCTCATGGACTTGCACCACCGGACGGTTCGACAGGATGTCCGTGAACTCGGGGCCCTCCTCGGCGACGTACTCGAGGAGCAGTCCTCGACGGCGGCTTTCGAAGCGGTCGAAGACCTCCGCACCGCGGCCATCGACTACCGCGACGGCACGCTCCGGACGCGTGAACCACTCCGGACGACGCTGGGATCGCTCGACTCCGATATGGAGGCGGCCGCCGCCCGCGCGTTCACGACGTACTTCGAACTCATCAACCTCGCGGAGGAGCGCGAACGCGTCCGCGCCATCCGCCGCGACGAACAGGAGGGTCGCATCGAGGACAGCCAGACGGAGACGGTCGCCTCGCTGGTCGAACGCGACGCCGACGCCGAGACGGTCCAGCGTGTGCTCGACGACGTACTCATCCAGCCGACGTTCACCGCCCACCCGACCGAGGCCCACCGCAAGACGGTCAAGGCGAAACTGAGGGCGATCACCGGACTGCTCGAGGACCTCGACGAACGCCGACAGACGGACGCCGAGCGTGGGTCGGCGTGGAACCAGTTGGAGGCGGAAGTGACGAGCCTCTGGCAGACGCCGCAGGTTCGTGACCGTGCGCCGGAACCGGAAGACGAGGCGCGCAACGTCCAGTGGTATCTCGAGAACACGCTGTTCGACGTGGTGGGGGATGTCTACGCCGATCTGGAGGGCACTCTCGCCGAGGAGTATCCGGAGGTGGACGTGCCGAAGCTCTTCGAGTTCCGATCGTGGGCCGGCAGCGACCGCGACGGCAACCCCGCCGTCACCGTCGACGTGACGAGCGAGACGCTCGACCGACAGCGTTCCGTCGTCCTCTCGAAGTACCGAGAGGATCTGAAACGGCTCTCGGGCATCCTGAGCCAGGACGCGGCGTGGATCACCCCCGGCGACCGCTTCGAGTCGTCGCTTCTCGACGACCGCGAGCGCTTCCCGGAGATCGCGAGTGAGGCTCAAGAGCGGTACCCCCACGAGTTCTACCGACAGAAGCTGAAGCTGATGCGCGAACGCCTCGAACGCGTCGACGACGTGCGTCCCGGTGGCTACGACGACGCCGACGAACTCGTCGCCGACCTCGAAGCCATCGACGAGAGTCTGCGGCTCAACGACGCCGAATCCATCGCGGACGCCTACGTCGAACCCGTGATCCGGAAGGTAGAGACGTTCGGCTTCTCGCTCGCCAGCCTCGACCTGCGCGACCACCAGAAAAACCACACGCAGACAGTCGGCGAACTGCTCGAGGGGCAGGGACTCGACTACCGTGACCGCGACGAGGCGGGGCGCATCGAGGTGCTGACCGAGGCGATCATGCAAGACGCGCCGGTGGTCGACCTCTCGAACCCCGGCGACGTGAGCGACACGACCGCTCGCGTCTGTGAGCGCTTCGCGGCGCTCCGCCGCTGGCAGCGCGAGTACGGCGCCGACGCCATCGACACCTACTGCATCAGCATGACCGACGAGCCGAGTCACGTCCTCGAAGTGCTCTTTCTGGCCGATCAGGCGGGCGTCGTCTCCCTCCCCGAGTACAGCGGCCTCGACGTGGTCCCCTTGCTGGAGACCGAACGCGCCCTCGACGGCGCCCGACGCATCATGGGGACGCTGTTCGAGAACGAGGCGTATTCGGCCGCCTTGGACTGTCGCGACAACACGCAGGAGATCATGCTGGGCTACTCCGACTCCAACAAGGAAAACGGCTTCCTGGCCGCCAACTGGAGTCTCTACCGGAACCAGCGGCGCCTCGCGAACATCACCGACGAGTTCGGTGTCACGATGCGCCTGTTCCACGGCCGCGGCGGGTCCATCTCGCGGGGCGGCGGCCCGATGCACGAGGCGATGCTCGCGCTCCCCTTAGAGACCGTCACCGGCGAGATCAAGTTCACCGAACAGGGCGAAGCCATCGCCGAGAAGTACGGCAACCCTCGAATCGCCGAGCGCAACCTCGAACGGATGCTCGACGCCGAGGCCCGCGCCCGTCACCAGGCGCTCGACGGCCCGGTGGAGGAGACGCCCGAGGCGTGGACCGACGCGATGGAGGCGATGGCGCCCGCGGCGCGGACGGCCTACACCGACCTCTTAGAGACCGATGGGTTCATCCCCTACTTCGAGACGGCGACGCCCATCACGGTCATCGAGGACCTCAACCTCGGCTCGCGACCCGCCTCCCGGTCGGGCGAGCGGACCGTCGAGGACCTCCGGGCGATCCCGTGGGTGTTCTCGTGGACGCAGTCCCGCTGTATCATCCCCGGCTGGTACGGACTGGCGACGGGGATCGACGCCTACCTCGACGACGGCGGGTCGATGGAGACGCTCCGGGAGATGTACGAGAGGTGGCCCTTCTTCCGGACGACACTCGACAACGCCGCCCAGGCGATGGCGAAGACCGACATGGAGATCGCCGAGGAGTACGCGGCCCTCGCGCCGACGGAGCTTCGCGAACGCTTCTTCCCGCGCATCCGTGGGGAACACGAACGCGCCGTGGAACTCGTCTTGGAGATCACGGGCCGTGACGACACGCTCCGGCGACCGTGGCTCCGCGAGAGCCTCGACCGACGCAACCCCTACGTCGATCCGTTGAACTACTTGCAGACGCGTCTGTTGGCCCGCGACGAGCGCACGCCCTCGGAGGAGCGCACCCTCCGCCTGACGGTCAAAGGGATCGCCGCGGGGATGAAAAGCACGGGATAGTCGGCTGTGTCGGAGCCGGGGACAGCACTCGGTATCGGCGGTTTGGGGCCGCCGTACGGCATCGAAGGGTTTATTCACCGCGTCGGCTTCGGCTTTGACAAGTAACCATGAGCGACAAACCCGCCTCGATGTACCGGGAGATCAGCAAGCCCTCGTACACCCGACGCGAGTACGTCACGGGCATCCCGGGTTCCAAGATCGCACAGCACAACATGGGTAACCTGCAGACCGGCCCCGAGGACTACCCGGTTCACATCAGCCTCGAAGTCGAGGAGGAGTGCCAGCTCCGCCACGGCGCCCTCGAAGCCTCGCGGCTCTCCGCCAACCGCCGCCTCCTGAAGGAGGTCGGCCAGGAGAACTACAAGATGGTCCTCCGGAAGTTCCCCCACCAGATCATCCGGGAGAACAAGCAGGCGACCGGCGCGGGCGCGGACCGCGTCTCCGACGGTATGCGCCAGGCGTTCGGCAAGCCGGTCGGTACCGCCGCCCGCATCGGGACGAACGAGACGGTGTTCACCTGTTACTGCAACCCCGAGGACGCCGCCACGGTCAAAGACGCCTTCCGGCGCTCCTACAACAAGATTTCGCCGCCGTGTCGGATCGTCGTCGAGAAGGGCGAAAAGCTGCTCGTCGCCTGATCGGGTCGTCGCATCCGCCCGGCACCGACGGCCGACAGTCCGGGCCGACCACCCGCGGCCTTTTCCGTTCTCACTCCCCACCCAGCCTATGCTCCGTCTCGCCGTGACCACCGAAGCCGAGACGTTCGACCGGCTCCGGGCACCCCTTGCCGACCGGGGAATCGAGGTCGCCCACCTCTCCGCGGAGGGGCGAACGATCGACCTCGACACTCCGCCGACCGAGACGTTCGACGCCGGCTTCGTCTTCCCCGCTCGCACCCAGTCGGGCGTCGCGCTCTCGGCGCTGTACGATCTCTCGTGGGTGAACGACCGCGCCGCCGTCCTCACCTCGCGGAACAAGGGCGGCGTCCTCGCGACGCTTCGTGCCACCGGCCTCCCGACGCCGAAGACGACGATGGCCGCGAGCCCCGTCGACGACGACGCTCTCGCGGCCGCCGCCGACCGCCTCGGCTGGCCGGTCGTCGTCAAACCCAACTCGACGACGCGCGGGACCGGCGTGGCGAAGGCGGGCGACCTCGACTCACTGTCCGGCGTCGTCGACTACCTCGATCTGGTCCACGACTACCGCGCGACCGGCGACAAGACGTTTCTCCTCCAGGAGTACCTGCCCGACGCCCGCGACTATCGGGTGATGGTCGTCGACGGCGCGTACGCCGGCGCGGTGGAACGCCGACTCGACGACGCCGACCGCGAGGCGGGCCGCTGGAAACACAACGTCCACCGCGGTGCCGAGGCGACGGGCGTCGACCTGCCCGTCGAGTATCGACGCCTCGCCGAACGCGCGGCGGCGGCACTCGACGTGTCGTATCTGGGGGTCGACCTCCTCGTTACGGACGACCGGGTGGTCGTCGCGGAGACGAACGCGCGGCCGACGGTCGACGCCGCGACGAAGTACGTCGACGACTTCTACGATCGGCTGGCCGAGTTGATTCGAACGACGGCAGAGAAGTGAGCTACTCTACGTCGATGGCTGCGGAGTCCCCGACCTTGTCGACGGTGACCTCGAGGATGCCGTTGTTGAAGCTGGCCGAGGCGGAGTGTTCGTCGACGCGGGCGGGGAGCCGAACCCGTTCGTCGTACTCGCGGTGAGTGGAGCTAGCGCTGATGGTGAGGGTCTTGCCGTCGCATTTCAGCCCGATGGCCTCCTTCTCGACGCCCGGCAGGTCGGCGACGAGTCGCACCTGGTCGTCCTCCTCGTAGACGTCCACGTGCGTTTCGGAGGTGAATCCGGAGCCGTCGCCGACGGCCCCGTTTCCGGTGCCCGTCATCTCGTTCATCATCCGTTCGATCTCGTCGAAAATGTCGCCGAACGGGTCGTCGCGGTCGTCGCCTCTCATGGACCACTGTAGGGAAGTTCCGGTCAAAAGCCTTCTGTCCCCGGTAGGGAATGACACGGTCGTTCGGCCGGGAATCGCCCGTTTGAAATACTGGTCCCGCCATCCACGACACGAAGGTCATGTTCAAGACGCTCGACGATCTCGGGTCCGGGAAACGCGTCCTCGTCCGACTGGATCTCAACTCGCCGGTCGAGGACGGTATCGTCAAGGACAACCGACGGTTCGCCCGCCACGCCCGGACCGTTCGGGAACTCGTCGAGTCCGACCACCGCGTCGTCGTCGTTGCCCATCAGGGTCGGCCGGGTCGGGACTCCTTCGTCTCGCTCGACCAGCACGCGGATCTGCTCGCGGAGTACGTCGAGAGCCCCATCGCCTTCGTCGACGACGTGTACGGTGACCGCGCCATCGACGCCGTTCGATCGCTCGGCGCCGGCGAGGTGCTCATGCTCGAGAACGTCCGGATGTGCGACGACGAGTTGCCGGAGCGGTCCCCGGAGGAACACGCAAACAGCGAGTTCGTCCGGACGCTCGCCCCCGAGTTCGACTGCTACGTCGACGATGCCTACTCCGTTGCCCACCGCTCGCACGCCTCCATCGTCGGCTTTCCGCTCGTCCTCCCCGCCTACGCCGGGCGTGTCATGGCGGCGGAGTACGAGGCCAACTCCAGCATCGCCAACCGGGAGTTCGACGGCCCGGTGACGATGGTGCTCGGCGGCGCCAAAGCGACCGACGTGATCGACGTGATGAGCGCGCTCGACGACGAAATCGACCACTACCTCCTCGGCGGGATCGTCGGCGAACTCTTCCTCCGTGCCGCCGGCTACGACGTCGGCTACGACGTGGGCGACGGGGAACTGTACGACCACCAGTGGGAGAGCAACGCGGAGCGCATCCGCTCGCTCCTCGACGACCGTGCCGCCCGGATCAGCCTCCCCCTCGATCTGGCGTACGAAGACGAGAACAACGAACGCACAGAGTGCCCCGTCGACGGCGTGTCGAAAACCCAGCCCCTCCTCGATGTCGGCTCCGACACCGTCGAGCGCTACGGGGCGATCGTCGAGGAGTCGGCCGCCGTGTTCGTCAAGGGCGCCCTCGGCGTCTTCGAGGACGAACGCTTCTCTCACGGCACCGTTGCCCTCCTCGAAACCATCGCTACCACGGACTGTTTCTCGGTCATCGGCGGCGGCGACACCTCCCGCGCCATCGAACTCTACGGCCTCGACGAGGGGTACTTCTCGCACGTCTCCATCGCCGGCGGCGCCTACGTCCGGGCGCTCACGGGACAGTCGCTCCCCGGCGTCGAGGTTCTGGCACGAAACGAGTGACCCTACTCGCGGGGCTGGTTCGCCGCCCCGACGCCGGTACCGGCGTCCGCGTCGTCATCGGCCCGTCCCGCATCTGTCGGGGCGAGGACGACCCGCCGGATCGAGCGTCCGAGGAGCCTGTAGAGCGCGTACGCGATGGCCGCGATGAGGAGGAGTTCGATCACGTAGAGTTCGAGCAGTTCGAGCAGGGATAGCTCCCCCAGGACGAGGCCCTCGGCGACGAGTAGAAAGCCAAGCGTGGCGACGAGGATCAGGGCCGGGACGAGCAGCAACAGGACGCCGACTACTACCAGTTTGGTTCGACGACGGGGGCGGTCGTTCATACCCCTCGTACGGGCCGAGACCACAAAGCGCTGCGCGTGGTGCCGCGATCAGTAGTCGATGCCGACGCCCATCGCGTCCTCGGTGGTCGCCATGCTCTCCGCGGCGTCGGCGTCGCCGCGCAGGGCGCGGATGGCGTCCACGTTCTCCGGCACCACGTCGCTCTCCTGATGGATGGCCTGGAACAGGTAGAGATCACGGCCCTCGACGGTGATCGACTCCGCCCAGATGCAGTTCTCCCAGAGGTCACCCCGCGGGCGCCCGGCGTCGTGGGCGAACTCCTTGAGTTTGCCCGCGCCGTCGATGTCGGCGCCGGCCGGAATCTGGAACAGGCGCGTCTCGTCGGCAAAGAGTTCGCGAACGTCCTCGGCGTCGGCGTCGGACTCCAGGGTCACGTTGACGCTGTGGGTGTGCATCAGCGTCGCCGGCACCTTCATGCCCAGCGTGTCGATGTCGAGGTCGGGGAAGATGGTGTTCACGTCCGGGCCGTGATGCGAGGGGATGGTGACGGGGTCGGGGAGGATGTCGTCGATGGGTCCGCGCCCGGTCTGGCCGGGGTCACCGCCGCGGCGCACCAGCGTGACGCGGGCCTTCTCGACGCCGTAGGCCTCCGAGAGCGGCGCGAGAACCCGCGAGAGCCCGGTGGTGTTACAGGAGACGACCCGCGCGGAGTCGGCGCCGATCGCCTCGTCAAAGTTCGCACGGGCGTTGAAGCTCACGTCGGCCACGTCGGCGTCCTCGCCGCCCTGGAAGATGGCGGGCGTGTCGTGGTCGGTGTAGAGCGAGGCGTTCTCGGCGCCGATCCCCGAGGGCGTGCAGTCGACGATCACGTCCGCCGCGGCGACGAGACCCTCGACTTCGCCGGCGAGGTCGAGGCCCTCCTCGGCGAAGCGGTCGACCCGCTCCGGGACGGCCGCGTAGAGGGGGTAGCCGTTCCGCGCGGCCGTCTCCGCCTCGAAGTTCGGGCGCGTCTTCGCGACGCCGACGAGATCCATATCCGGTTGTGCCGCCACCGCGTCCGCGACGCGCTTGCCGATGGTTCCGTAGCCGTTGACGCCGACCTGTGTCATATCGCCGAGTCGCGTAGCGACGGTGATAATCGTTTCGAGCCGGGGCTACCGGTACGCCATCGCCTGTGCGACCTTCCGTCCCCGGTAGTAGCCGGGTGCGGTCGCGACGGTGGCGGTTTTGATCTCGCCGTCGACCGTCACGAGGCGGAACTCGGTCCCCGGGAGTGGCTCTCCTTCCTCCATGAGACGCTCGAAGCGCGTGAGCGCGCGCTCCCTGTCGTCCGGATGGAGGAAGTCGGTGACCGTTCGCCCGTCGAGTGCCGCGGGGTCGTCGGCGTCGAAAAAGTCGACGGCCGCGTCGTTCGAGTAGACCAGCTCCCGATCGCGGCCGAAGACGATGATCGGAATCGGAGCGGTGTCGACGAGGTTGTGGTAGCGTTCCTCGCTCCGGCTCACGGCCGTTTCCGCACGATAGGCCCGGACGCCGTTCGCGATGCGGTTGGCCAACACCGTGTACTGATCCGTTCCGCTCCGCTTCTGGAGGTATTCGGTGACGCCGACCGAGATCGCCCGGCTGGCGATCTCCTCCGAGCCGCGTCCGGTAAACAGGACGAAAGGAAGCTTCGGATGCTCCTCGCGCACGGTTTCGAGGAATTCGATGCCGTTCCGAGCCGGCATGTCGTAGTCCGAGACGATGCAGTCGATGGGGAGTTCCGCGAGCCGATCCAAACCCTCCGTGACGCTCGTCGCCGTCTCGACGGCGAACCGCTCGTCCTCGCGTTCGAGAAACGTCGCGGCCAACTCCACGAAGTCCGGGTCGTCGTCGACGTGGAGGACGCGGATCGGTTCACCCATGTCCCGAAGATGCGTTTCTACGCTGAATAGTGTTTGTACCACTCGTCCGACAGCGAGGCGTCCGACGACGACCCGAGACGGAGGGCAAGGGCTAACCCCGCCGCGTCCCTCCGTTCGCCCATGTCCAACACACTCCGCGAGGCCGCCGAGACGGCGGTCCATCAGTGCATGGCGCTCGGCGCCGACGAGTCCTGTGCGGTCGTCACCGACGACGAGCGCCTCCCGATCGGCGAGGCGCTGTACGAGGTCGCGAGCGACGTGACCGCCGACGCCGTCCTCCTGCGATATCCGCCGGGCGAGCAACACGGAACCGAACCGCCCGCGCCCGTCGCGGCGGCGATGGCCGACGCCGACGTGGTGCTCGCGCCGACGACGAAGAGTTTGAGTCACACGCGCGCTCGGAAACGCGCCTGCGAGGCCGGCGCCCGCGCCGCGACCCTCCCCGGCGTCACCGAGGCGGTGATGACCGCCGGCCTCGACGCCGACTACGAAGCCATCGAGCGGGGCTGTCGCGAGGTGCTCGCACAGGTCGACGGCGCCGACGAGATTCGCGTGACGGCGCCCGCCGGCACCGACCTGACCGTCCGCCCCGGCGACCGCGAGTGGCTGACCGACACCGGAATGGTCCACGACGCCGGCGATTTCTCGAATCTCCCCGCCGGCGAGACGTTCGTCAGTCCCGAAACGGCCAACGGCACCTACGTCGTCGACGGGACGATGATGCCCCACGGGCTCGTTCCGGAACCCCTCCGGTTCGAGGTGGAAGACGGCTACGTCACGCACATCTCCGACGACGCGGTGCGCGAACAGGTCGAGGCGGGCCGCGAGGAGGTGGGCGACGCCGCCGCCAACCTCGCCGAACTCGGTATCGGGACGAACGTCGGCGTGACGGAGCTCGTGGGATCGGTGCTGCTGGACGAGAAGGCCGCGGGCACCGTCCACGTCGCCATCGGCGACGACGCGAGCATCGGCGGCGACACCGAGGCCCCGCTTCACCTCGACGGGATCATCCGGGAGCCGACGGTGTACGCGGACGGGGAGGTCGTAGACCTCCCGACAGCCGAGCGGACGTGAGTCCGCGAGACGGGTCGGACGTGGCGCTTCCGTCGGTCGAGCGGACCTGCAACGGGAAGCGGGGCGTCGCATAGTCGAACGGACGCGATCCCGCGAGTCACAGCAGTCCCCGACTGCTCGGGTGCCGGCCGCGCGAGCGGTTCGTCTTCCGAGCCTCGGAAGGGCGGATTTTTACCGCCTGACCGGCTACCGGCCCGTATGACTCATCCCGGCCCCGACGCGGGCGACCGCGTCGCCCTCGCCTGTCCCTCCTGTACGCCGACCGCGACGACGGTCCACGAAGTGTTGAAACCCGGCGGCCACGTCACCGTCCGCTGTACCGACTGCGGCCACGTCCACAAGGAGCGCTACGACCCGCCCCGGGAGGTGGCCGTCGACGTGGTGGTCTCGCAGGGCGACGAATCCCTGACGACGACCGTCGACGTGCCGGCCGAGGAGACGGTCGCCCGCGGCGAGGAGTTCGTCGTCGACACGGCCGAGGCGATCATGCAGGTGCGAATCACCGCCGTCGAACTCCCCGACGACCAGCGGGTCGAGGAAGCCGACGTGGCGGACGTGGCGACGCTCTGGACCCGCGCCGTCGACAACGTCCGCGTCAACGTGACCGTCCACCCGAACGACGGCCGGCGCGACGACTCCCGGAGCGTCACCGTGTCGGTGCCCGGTGACCACGAGTTCGTCGTCGGCGAGACGGCCGAGTTCGCGGACGAGGAGTTCGAAATCACGGGCGTCCAGGTGCGCGACGACGCCCCGGAGTACCGCTTCGAGAAACTCGATCACGAGGGCGACAGCGTCTTCGCGAAAGACGTCAAGCGGGTGTACGGCCGGGACGTGACCTCGGCTGCGTGGTCCGCCTGGTAGGCGGGCGGATCGTCGCCCCCTCGACAGAACCTCCTCGGCTGGCCCGCCGGGCCGACGATGGGCCGCCCGCGAGACACACGGCGGCCGTCGTGCTGACGTGCGCTTCGTACCTACAGATCGGGGCGCCACCGACCCCCGATCTCCGGGCGGGGATAGTCCTGGTATGATCCGTCGAGAAACGTCGTCACCCGGCCGTCCTCCTCGCTCAACGTGATGGCCCAGAGCACCCCCTCGCGGGTCGATGTCTCCAGCGCGCTCAGGTGTTTCGTCCCCATCCAGTCGGGGTAGTCGAGATCGCCGGCGTCGCCGATTTCGCCCCGGCCCGGACTCCGAACGCGAACCATCTGTTCCTGGATGGTGCCGTCGCCGGTGACCACGACGGCGCCGTCGCAACTGAACGCCACGTCGCGGGCAACCTTGGTGAACGCCTCGGTCGACTCCGAGACCACCCGACACCGCTCGACCGGCCACTGATTCCCCCCCAGCGGGTCCGTGTAGTGGTCGAAGTCGACGTCCGCGACGACGAGAAAATAGAGGCTCGGTCCGGAGACGTGCGGTTCGTCCCAGCGTTCGAACTCCATGCTGAGCGTCTCGGCCGTGTACCTGATCCGGTCCATCAGCTTCTGACTGGTTGCGTACTTCCGTAACACCCGGTCGAGATCACCCATACCCGCACCAAGTCTTACATATAGTTAACAGTTCTCGCAAGCCCGGCCTGCCGCAGGGCAACAAAGCCTTGACATCCTCCTGCGCCTGAAGACGCGGGAATCCCAAGTGTTGGGATATTAGGGTTTGCAGTCTCCCTGCTCTCTCGGTGAGAACCGTCCGCTCTCGCGGTCGAACAGGAAGACTCCGGGCTGTGCCAACCAGCCGTTACTCATATCCCCCGTTGGGGGACTCCGAGTTATCCTTCTGCGAATGTTCACTGCACCGTTCACGTCTGCGTTCATGATCGTTTCGCACGACGAACAGACGTACAGCCCACGCTCACACGGTTGCGATCCCGAATCTGCCCGCAACACGAACACGTCTTGCTCGTGTTCTCCTCGTCCACGCGGTTGACGAGGATGCCGTGTTCCTCGGCTTTGTATTCGAGGAGACGGGCAAATCGGTCGAACTCCTACCCGTGGAGTTTCTTGTTCCCTGACGCACCCCCGTTCCGGGAGTCGCCGTTCTCGTCCTCGCGGATATCGCTGAGGTCGCCAACTGCTATTTTCGCCACGCCTTCCTCGACACACCGTTGTACGATATGTTTCGAGAGCGTGTGGAGAAAGTGGTCTTTGCGTCGCGAACGTTTCTGTCGAGCCTTCCGCGCACGCTTGCTTGGGCCGTTCTCACCTTCGGTCTGGTACTCCTCGCGGGTGAAGTAGTGCTTGTCCTCTTTCAACACATTCCCCGGATACAACTCGCTCGACCCGTCTTCGTAGTCGATGGCGAGATAGTTACTGAGACCGAGGTCGATACCCGCCGTCTTGTCACCGGGTGCGTCTTCGACTGGAATCTCTTTCTTGCAGACGAGGTGCAGTTCCCATCGGTCGCCATTCCAGACGGCACGCGCCTGCTGGATGTTCTCAACCTCTACGTCGGGGCGTGTCTCGTACTCCGCGAGGATGAAGTCAGATCGGCTCTCTTTCAGGTTGAAGCCCTTGGAGAGTCGGAGTTGGCCGTGTTTGTCGTCGTGTTTGATGGCCCGTTTCTTCCACGTCACGGTGGAGCGCGGGTGGTCGTCGCCACGTTTCCGGTAGCCCGGTGGATTGTTGCCGCCGTCGGAGTTGTACCAGCCGGTGAACGCCTCAGCAAGTTCTTCGAGAACTCGCTGACTCGACTGAGAATGTAGGTCACTGTAGCGCTCGTGGTCTTTCAACTCCGTCTTCAGTTCGGCTTCGTCGGGTATCTCGCCGTCCTCGTCCCACCGTTGTTGGATGTAGTGGCGTCCGACGTTCCACAGTTTGGATGCGGAGAACGCGCACTGGTCGAGGTCGTCACGAACCTGCTGGTGGTTCGTGATACGTGCGACGTAGGTGCGGGTCGTCTCCAGCATCGTTTTGTGGGACATAACTAATTATGAAAGAATAACTATTAAAAACGACGACTGGGAGTTGAATATCCGGCTGGGGTGTCGTCGGTGGATAGTGGAGAGTAGTGTCGGATTCATCCCGCGCCTAAAGACGCGGGTATTCTCCTTGGTGTTTATAAGCACCGACATCCAGCGTTCACGTATGGACCCTGCGGTGTTGCGCGAGGATATGGTCGACGGCCTCGACCACGCCCTCGACGGCCTCGACGAGGCGGTCGGCGTGGCGATGCGGACGGTGCCACGCCACGCGTTCGTCGAGGAACGGCCGTACGACAACCGCACCGGCGACCACGCCGGCACGGACGTTCTCTCTCCCCGGACCGTCGCCCGCCTGCTCGAAGCCCTCGCCGTCGACGATGGGGACGAGACGCTCGTCGTCGGCGTCGGCGTCGGCTACACGGCCGCCCTCCTCGCCGAACTCGTCGGCGAGCGCCACGTCCACGCCGTCGACATCGCGCGCCGACTCGTCCTCGACGCGCGCCGGAATCTCGGGCGGGCGGGCTACGACGGCGTCCTCGTCGACCGCCGCGACGGCGCCGACGGGCTTCCCGAGTACGCCCCCTTCGACCGCGTGCTCGTCGAAGCGTCGGCCGTTCGACCGCCCCGTGCCCTGCTCGACCAACTCGCTCCCGACGGCCGCCTCGTGATGCCCCTCGGCACGCCCGAGGGGACACTCGCCGCCGTCGCTCCCGACGACTCCCCCGAGGGCTACGCCGTAATCGAGGAGTTCGGAACCGTGGCGCTCGCACCGTTGCTCGTCGAGGGCGAACAGGCCGGCGGCGTCACGCGCAACCGCACCGAGCGCGAGGACCGCGAGTTCGCCCAGCAGGGCTACTTCGCCCCCACCGGCTGGGAACACGAGTGGATCGACTGGGACGACCGCCTCGACGGCGGGCGCGGGCACCGCCGTCGGTGAGCGCGCTCGTACGGATTGCTGTCCCTGTGTCCCGGTGGGTCGCCGACCCGTCCTGACGACCCACTGGGACCGACGTACAGCACCCCGCCTCAGTCGAGGACGACGTACTGTGACTGCCCCGCTGTCGCGTTCGCGGGCGTGATCCGGAGCCGTTGGGTCCCCCCGTCCGGCGACACGTCGAAGACGACGACGCCGCGCAGGGTCGCGCCGGACGCCACGTTTCGCAGCGTCAGCGCCTCGTCGACGAACAGCATCGCACTCTCGTCGGGCGGATGCGTCCCGTTCGCGGTCACGAGTGCGAACGCGTCGCTCGTGAGGCGGACGTAGCCTTCGACGCTCGTCACTGTCAGATTCACCACGACGAACTGCCGGTCCGCCGCCGGGCCGAACTCACCGCCCACTCGATCGGTTTCGGTGACGTTCGTCACGGTGTATCGGAGACGGTCGTCGCCCGTGCCGACGACGAACGACTCGTCGACCGTGTAGTTCCGGGACTGTAGTGCGGCCGTCGGTACCGGCGTCGGCGTGGGAGTCGCTGTTGGCGTTGCCGTCGGCGTCGATGTCGCCGTGTCGGTCACCGTCGGCGTCGGTCCACCCGTGTTCGCGCTGGGACAGCCCGCGAGGACCACCGCGAGCGCGACCACGATCGTTCGCCACCCCATAGGTGGTCTGTGGACGCTAGGCTCAAATGTGGCGGGGACTGCTAGCCCCTCCGCACCACCAGCACCTTCGTGTTCCCACGCCGGTCGACGTAGCCGCCCCCGGCGGACATCGTTCCAGCCCGGTGCCCGTGCTGCTGATTCATTAGTGACTCTGCGTCGTCAGTCTCCGACCATGATCGGCGCGACGACCCGTCAGAACCCCATCACATGTTCATCGTCGGCTGACACCGACTGTGCCTTCAGCGTGGCACTCACGACGGATCGGGCACGTACGTGCCGTCCCTCATGAGTTGCCCGCTGTGTAAGCGCACGCCGACGGGGGCGCCTCCGACCGACGACATCTGCGCCGACCGGAGTGACCGCATGGCGACGTTTTTGGCCGCGTTGTAATCTGCATTCACGCTGTACCCACAGTCCCCGCAGTGGAATGCCGATCGTGTTCGTCGATTTGTCGACGCGGTGTGTCCACACCGTGAGCACCGTTGGCTGGTGTAGGCTGGATTCACGCTGATCACCTCGACTCCGACTGCCCGAGCCTTATACTGAATGAACGACTGGACTTGCCGGAAGGCCCACTGCTGGAATCTCGCTGCCTGGGGGAATCGCTCACGGATCCCGTCGAGATTCTCGATGGCGATGGCAGCACACCCATGGGCGACTGCCTCCTCGACGACGCCTTTCGAGATCGTGTGGAGGACATCGTCGTAGTAGCCCGCCTCACGCCGTCCAACGCGTTGCATCGCTTCGTGTGCCCATCGTGAGCCACGCTCCTGCAAGGATCGCCGTCGCCGCTCGAACTCTCGGCGCCAGTGGGTGAGCTCACGACCGCTCCAGAATGCCCCCGTTGAGGTGACGACGAGGGCCTCAATTCCCATGTCGACACCGAGGACTGTTCTGTGCTCGCTGTCGGTCTGGGCTCGTCGTTGCGATGTGGCTTCGGATTCCTGTCCGGCTGCCGCTGTCGTTTCGACCCGTACATGCAGTTCGAATCGATCGACCACCTCGTCGTAGACGAGATCGGCGCCCGTGACCGTCGCATCCGGATCGTCCAGATATGCGAAAGGGGTACCGGCTGGTGTCGTCGGCCGGCGGAAGTCGACACGGACCCGTCCTTCGACCGTCGCGAGTGTCGCGTGATCGGTGTCGATCGTTGCGCTCTTCGTCGTATACCGGATGGTTGGCGACGTAAACGTCGGCTTGCCGGCTTGCTGTCCCTGCTCTCGTCGCGCGACGGCACTGGTGAGCGCCTCAGCAGCCCGATTTCGGGCTGCTTGCACCAAGTGGGAATGGAGTTCCGTCGCTTCACGAACCGCCTCGTACGTTCGTTCGTGGAGCGTCTGTCGGTCGGTTTCGATATCGTCATCGCCCCACCCGGCATCGACGACGCTGTTTGCTGCCCAGAGAAACTGCGTCGCTGTCTCGTGAAGCGCTGCTTGACTCTGGGGAGCGACCTCTAGCGCGATTCTGACTGTGCGACGGACCCCCATCGAGATGGGTTGGCCTCGTTTTCGTATTTAAATCTCCCCCGACCGGGCTACTGGAATCCATTCCGCCGGTCGCATCTATTGGTCGGCTGTGTCGACATCTGATCGTCTCTCGGCTTCACTGAGTCGTTGCCTACCGACGTTGTGGCGGTCTGCGGGGTGCTCCTGATGTAACACAGCGTGCCAATCCGTTGCGTTGACGCCGAGTGAGTGCCCGCTTCTGGCGCGCTCGCCGTCCCCGATTCTATGTGTACTGGCTCGTGATCTTCATAATCGGAATTGGGACGGATTTTCGGGTAGACTGTCGATTTTGTGGCTTCACTCCTGTCTGCGTGAGATCATACTCGATCCTGTGGACCGCAAGAATGGGGGGCTTCGATCACACTGCGGAACTAGCCTGATCGTCGCCAATTGATGGAGTGCGCTTATCGATCGTCTTCGTGCCTCATACTGGCGTTTCGTCGATAGTCGGTTCCAGTCCCGTCGTGTCAGGGGGGAGTACTTGGGGTGCCGAACTCCTCATAATCGGTTGTTGTCGGGCGATTTGGTTGATTGATCGGCGTACATCGACTGCCCGCTCCGTGGCTGGCGACGTCAGCGGCCAGTTTCGGACGAGAAGAGTGGTTCTGACTGGGACTGGCTGGGGTGACGACTGCTGACTGTGCCAGCAGACACGGCACCCGAGTCCGAGTCTCCCCCACTTCTCGCGGCCGTATAGGTCGATTATGAACATCCCCTCAACGATGTTCTGCCCCGTAGCCATCCTATACGCGCCCCTCAAATCTCCTGACCGATTATGACAGCAGACACCATCGCCTCCCCTCTCTACGGCATCGTCACTGGCTCGGTTCAGGCACACCCACGCACACGCAGGCTCTCTCGAACCCATAGGCGTTGCTTCAGTCGACGACGCCACCGAGTCGGTTCACGGCGTGCAAGTCCGGGCGCGCGAGACCCCACACGGCGGGGCCGACCCACGGGCGAGCGACCGGCCGTCCAAAACACAAGACCGATGACCCACAGTATGCACCGTCGGCTATGGCCCTCCCGCTCGGTTCCCGCGATATCGTCCCGCTGTTCGGTGCGCTCGTCGTCGGCTTCGCCGTCTTCATTCTCGTCGGCTATCTGGCGCTGTTCGAGATCGCGACGCTCGACTCGGACCTCGTGTTGCTCTCCATCGGCGTCGTCATCGGGTACGTCGTCGCCCGTATCACCGCCGAGTAGTCGATTTCACCGACGACCGTTGCCGATCGTACCGCCGGCACGGAGCCGGTCACCCGCCCCCGTCGAGGTCGGCCCCGCAGTCCGGGCACTCGCCCGCCACGACGGGGACCGGGGCGGCACAGTCCGGACAGTAGTCCAGATAGCAGGCCGGATCGCCCATAGCCACGCTTCGGGCCGCGTGGGCGTAAGCGTTCGGCGCCAACAGTTAATTCGTTGGCCACTGTTGACCGAGGTATGGACCCACACGTCGCGGCCGTCGGCACCTCTGCCTTCGGTCGCACCGACCTGACGGGACGGGACCTGTTCAGCGCCGCCGTCGCGGAGGCGTTCGGGGACGGCCCCGACCCCGCAGAGGTGGTCGACGCCGTCTACGTCGGCAACCAGTCGGAGTCCTACGAACATCAGATCATGCACGGCACGCTCCTCGCCGAATGGTGTGGGCTGCGCCACGTCCCCGCCGAGCGAGTCGAGGGCTGTGCCGCCGCCGGCGCCTTGGCGCTCCGACACGCCGTCGAAGACGTCCGTTCCGGGCTCCGTGACGCGGTGCTTGCCTGTGGCGTCGAGAAGATGACCGCCGGCGGCACCGCGGGGGCGACGAACGCGCTCTCGGCCGCCTTCGACCGGGCGCTCGAACAGCGCTCCGGCGTCACCGCGCCGAGCCAGTACGCCCTCCTCGCCCAGCGCTACCTCCACGACACCGAGGCGACGGAACGGGACCTGGCCCGCATCGCGGTGAAAAACCACGCGAACGGCGCCGCCAACCCGCGGGCGCAGTTCCAGCGGGAGACGGACGTAGAGACCGTCCTCGACTCCGACTACGTGGCGCCGCCGCTGAAACTGTTCGACTGTGCGCCGGTGACCGACGGCTCGGCCGTCGTCCTCGTCGCGAACGAGGAGGTTGCGGCGCAGTTCGGGACCGACGACCTCTCGGTCCAAATCGCCGGTGTCGGCGCCGGTGCCAACAACATCGGCGTCGCTGACCGGAACCTCACGTTCGTCGAGGGCGCCCACGAGGCGGCGACCGACGCGTACGACGAGGCCGGCATCGACCCCGCGGATATCGACGTGGCGGAAGTTCACGACGCCTTCACCAGCTGCGAGGCGATGCTCGCCGAGGCCGCCGGACTGGCCCCGCGGGGCCGCGGCTACGAGAGCGCACTCCCGCCGGCCGAGCGCTCCGAGGGCTGGACCGACACGCACCTGAGTACCAGTGGCGGCCTCAAAGCCCGCGGCCACCCTATCGGCGCCACCGGCATCGCCCAGACCGTCGAAGTGTACGAACAACTGACCGGCACGGCGACGCCGGCCCGGCAGGTCGACGACGCGACGACCGGCCTGTGCATCAACGAGGGCGGCGTCGCCGACGCCGTCACCGTCGCCCACGTCCTCACCACATGACCGATCACACCGACACCCCGACCGCACCGCTCGCCCGCGACGAGGTGACCGCCGATAGTCCCTTCACCCTCCCCGGGTTCTTCGCCGCACTGGCCGACGGCGACCTGTTCGCTGCCGTCTGTGAGGACTGCGGGAAGCGCCTGATTCCGCCCCGACCCGCGTGTTACGCCTGCGGCGGGCGGAATCTCCACGCCGAGCCACAGCCGAACACCGGAACGGTCGTCTCCTACACCGAGGTTCGGACGCCGCCGTCGGCGCTCGCCGATCGGGCGCCCTACACCGTCGCCGTCGTCGAACTCGACTCCGGCGCGCGGCTGACTGGACGGGTGACCGTCCCGTACGCGGACGCCGCTATCGACATGTCGGTTCGGCTGGTTGCGCGACCGCCCGACGCCGACGAACGGGAGATGGCGCTGTCGTACGAGGCCGAGTGGCCGATCCACGAGTTCGAGCCGGTGTGAAACCGGGGTTCGGCCCCGACGATATCTGACCGCCAGCCGATAGCGGGATGTGCCGGCAGTGCCGGCACATCACTCGTTCGGCCGTACCGGGTCGTCAGCGCGTCGTTCCGGCACGTAACCGTCGGGGAACTAGGAGTCGGAATTGCTCACTACAGATGAGTCATCGAACAACAGTGACCGGAACCGGTGAGCGGTGGAATATCCGTTCGGCAACGTCCCCGACAAACAAGCGATCTACCAACGATCCCCCGTGACTCCCGATCACAACCGTATCAAAGTCCTCCACTCGGTCGAGAATCACTCGTGCCGGAGATCCCCACGCGACCGTCGTGTCAACCGTCGCATCGTACGACTCGGCGACGCTCCGTGCGCGCCCGAGAACTTTCGATGCATGTTGCTCTGCTGCTTCCTCTATGTCATCTTCGAGCGCGAGTCCGACTGCTTTTCCCATCATCGGAGACGGTTCACCCACAACGTGCAAAACCGTAATCTCCGCGTCGGGATGTGCTTCGAGCGCATATTCGAGTGCGTGTTCAGCCATCTCCGAATCGTCCATCGGAACGAGTACCTGGGATATCATACGATACGTACGACGGGGTCGATTATAAACCAATAGACGGATTTGCCGGGGAACACAGCCTACCGACACAAGTGGGGATAGTTATTATAATATGCTTCATAAGTCATCTGCTGGCTTCTCCCCCCGCTCCGAGTTGAATCATACTGTCGGCTGTAACTGTTTCAAGATATTCGCCATCCCGGGATGGCGAATATCTTGATTGACTTACAGCCGGCAGTATCAAGAAGAGCGCCCGGAGCGGGAGCAACAAGCCGAACAGCACAACCCGTCGTTGACATCCTCCCCGCGCTGAAGCGCGAGGATTCCTTCGTGGGGAATCGGGCCGGTCCATCAGCCCCCGAAGGCAACTTCCTCCCCGAAGGGAGTACCGGGTTCGCGAGCACCACGTCGGGGCGGTGGGCGCGTGACGACGCCAGTCCGTCTCGATGCGGACTCCCCCGCTTGTGGCTCCACACACGCCCGGTCACCTAACCGCAACAAGGGGCGACCGTCCGAACGGGTGTGTTCGGCCCCGTCGTTTCGACGCGACCGACACGGGTCGTGCCATCGACCAGACTCCACCGACCCGCGTCGGCGGAGTGGGCAACCGCGAACGGGGCGTGTTTTGGTATGCTGTCACCCCCTCGTGTGCGCGGTCGTTGCCGACCGTCTCCAGTGACGGGTAGGGGTACTGTGAGGACGGCGAACGAATCTTAACCACGTACTCCCCACCGGGTTTGCCGGTGGTGGGCGCGGAATCGTCCGTATCAGCGGGAAGCGACCCCGTATCTCCCGATTGAGACTTTACGCGGTTGACTTGTATCATAGTACGATGCTGGGCGTAGTGTAGCTTTCGGTTGGATAGCATTTGTCGGATTCATCCCCGCCGTGAACGGCGGGGCTTTCTCCTCGATTTCTCGTAACTTCGAACCGGTGCGTGTCGTACCGCGCTGAGTGATTATCTCAGGTCGTCAATCGCGTCGAGGAACTGCTGAAAATCCTCGGCGCCGGCCTGTTCGGCGATGCTCTTCAGCGTCCCCGTCGCGAGTTCGTCGTGCAGCGGAACTGATACGGTTCGCTTTTCCCTGTATTCGGGTCTTGGTAACGGAGTTTGACGTGACTCCCGGTCCGATCGATCTTTCGGAAGCGCCACTTCCCGAGAGCTTTCCCGATCTCCTCGCCGGAGCAAGTTCGCCGCGCCACTATTGTCAAGATTCGGACGGCACATTAAAAATACCCGCTGTTCGATTGAGACGCTTACAGCTAGGGGGCCGTTGAGGGCTCGTCAACGTCTTGGTCTTCCGGAACTGGCCGTTCGTGGAGTTCGAGCGCCTCCGCGAGATTCGCCAGGGCCTCGGCCCGGGTTTTCCCTTGACTCGCGACGCCCGTCTCTTCGTCGCGGGCGACGTACCACTCCCCGTCGAGTGTGAGCGTCACGTCGCCAGCATCCTCGGGGTCGCGTGCTTGGCTCATACACGTTCGTAGCACTTAGTGGTAGGCATTCGCGGTCGCGGGGGCGACAGCCACATCGTTCTTCGAGGAGGCGAACGTCGGTGGCATGATCGGCATCAATCGGGTGGGGCGACCACCTCTACCGTGCCCGACGGCGCGGGCGGCGCTGCCTCGGCGGCGGCTCTCACCGGCGTGGATGTCGTCACCCCCGTTTGCACGTCCGACGCCCGGACATTCCGCGTATCTATAGAGGTGGATCGTCCATCCTTAGCGGGCTTCCTTCTTGACTCGACACTGGGGGGTTGACCTCTCCGGCCCCAGGCTGTTCACTCGGCTCGTAGACAGTAGCCGTCCCGGGCCGTTGCTGGCGCGGCGCAGGTGCCCGGCGCCGCAAGGACACGTCGTACCTGTCGCGGGGACACGCCGACGGCATTCACCACTCGGATCGACTCGTGTACGCTTCGTCGCACGACCCGATGCGTACATGGTTTCATACCTGTAAGCACCCTAAAAACCGTTAGAAGGCGCGAAGCGCCGATACGCCCGGAGCGGGATTTGAACCCGGAGGACTTCGCTCGCGATGCTCGCTCGTCCTCAGATTCAAATCGCCGCTGTGGCGGTTCGTTGCGACCGCGTCTCACTCGTCGCTACGCTCCTCGCTCGACGGTTGGTCGCAACAGAAAGCGCCCGGAGCGGGATTTGAACCCGCGTCACGACCGTGACAGGGTCGTATGATGGGCCACTACACCATCCGGGCTTTCGCATCTAATTCGAACGGGGACTGGGAAATAAGACTTGCCATATGGAGGCGCCGTGTGTCGCGGTACCGCGACACGTCGCCGAAACGGCTTTGTACCGGAAGGACGCATGGGAACGCGTACCGAGCCTCGCCCGCCGGTGGGGTCGATTAGCCCTGCTTCGCGCTTCTTTGACAAGGGTTAAATGCGTGGGTCGACAAAAGCGCCGTAGTATCTCGTGACAACTTCTCCACCCACTCACACATGGTAGACGTAAGCCAACACAAACTGGTGCCGGAGCATACAGTCCTCGACGACCCTGACCGCGTCGACGAGGTACTCGCGGAGTACAACGTCAGCAAGACCAACCTGCCGAAGATCAAGACGAGCGATCCGGCGTTGCCCGAGGAGGCCGAGGTGGGCGACGTGATCGAGATCGTTCGCGACTCTCGAACCACTGACCAAGCAATCGTATACCGACTGGTGGTCGAATGAACCGACAGAGCCGACGCACGATTTCACGGGAATATTTCTCACAGGAACGGCTCGCCGAACACCACTTCCGCTCCTTTAACGCCTTCCTCGATCGGGGGATGCAGGAAGTCGTCGACGAGAAAGAGCGGATCGAGACGGATATCGGCGACAAGGAAGGACAGGAGCCGGTGTTCGTCGAACTCGGCGACGTTCGAGTCGAAACACCGCGCGTACGCGAGGCCGACGGGAGCGAGGAACTCCTCTACCCGCAGGAGGCCCGCCTGCGCAACATCACCTACGCCGCGCCGGTGTTCATGGAGATGGCCATCGTCCGCGGGGGCGAGGAGGAAGAGGAAGTCGTCGTCGACACCACCGAGACGAAGGTCGGCCGCATGCCGATCATGGTCGGTTCGCGGCGCTGCAACATCGCGGAACTGACCCGCGAGGAACTGATCGACATCGGCGAGGACCCGGTGGATCCGGGTGGCTACTTCATCGTCAACGGCTCCGAACGGGTGCTGATGACGAGCGAGGACCTCGCACCCAACAAGATCCTCGCGGAGTACGACACGAAGTACGGCGACGAGATTCAGGTCGCCAAGACGTTCTCCCAGCGGCGGGGGTACCGCGCGCTGGTGCTCTGTGAGCGCAACCGCGAAGGGATTCTGGAAGTCTCGTTCCCCTCCGTGTCGGGCAGCGTCAACTTCGTGACGCTGGTCCGGGCACTCGGGCTGGAATCGGACGAGGAGATCGTCCACCGCGTCAGCGACGACCCCGAGATCGTGAAGTTCATGCTGGAGAACCTGGAGATGGCCGAGGTCCAGAGCGAGGAGGAGGCCATCGAGACGCTCGGCAAGCGGGTCGCCGGCGGGCAGGGGAAAAACTACCAGCTGAAACGCGCCAACTACGTCATCGACCGCTACCTGCTCCCGCATCTCCACGAGGAGGGCGTCGACGAGGAGGAGGTTCGCATCAACAAGGCGTACTACCTCTGCCGGATGGCGGAGGCGTGTTTCGAACTCGCGCTGGAACGTCGCGAGGCCGACGACAAGGACCACTACGCGAACAAGCGCCTGAAAGTGAGTGGCGACCTGATGCGCGACCTGTTCCGGACGGCCCTGAACAAGCTGGCCCGCGACGTGAAATACCAGCTCGAACGCGCGAACATGCGCAACCGGCAGCTGACGGTCAACACCGTCGTCCGGTCCGACGTGTTGACCGAGCGGCTGGAACACCCCATCGCGACGGGCAACTGGGTCGGCGGGCGCTCTGGCGTCTCCCAGTTGGTCGACCGCACGGACTACATGGGCGTGCTGTCGCACCTGCGGCGGCTGCGCTCGCCGCTCTCGCGCTCGCAGCCGCACTTCGAGGCGCGGGACCTGCACGCGACCCAGTGGGGTCGCATCTGTCCCTCCGAGACGCCGGAGGGGCCGAACTGTGGACTGGTGAAGAACTTCGCGCAGGCGATGGAGCTCTCCCAGAACGTCGAAGACGAACAGGAACTCAAACGCGAACTGGCGTCGATGGGGGTCGAGGGTATCCCCGGAATCGAAGGCGTCGACTCGATGGCGGATTAACATGGCTCAGGCACGCGAGGCGAAAGTATACGTCAACGGCAGTCTGGTCGGGACACATCCCGACCCCGAACAGCTCGCAGAACAGATCCGCGAAGCGCGCCGGCGTGGCGACGTCAGCGACATGGTCAACGTCTCGATCAAGGAGCGCACACGCGAGGTCATCATCAACGCGGATGCGGGCCGGGCCCGCCGGCCGCTGATCGTCGTCGAGGACGGCGATCCGCTCCTCACCGACGAGGAGATCGAGGCGGTCGAGGAGGGCGACCTCAGCTTCGAACAGCTGGTCGAACGCGGCTACATCGAGTTCATCGACGCCGAGGAGGAGGAGGACATCTACGTCGCCGTCGACGAGGACGAACTCAACGAGCGTCACACCCACCTCGAAATCGACCCACAGCTCATCTTCGGCATCGGTGCCGGGATGATCCCCTACCCCGAACACAACGCCAGCCCCCGGATCACGATGGGCGCGGGGATGATGAAGCAGTCCCTCGGGCTACCGGCCGCCAACTATCGGATTCGGCCGGACACGCGCCAGCACCTGATGCATTACCCGCAGCTGGCGATGGTCAAGACCCAGACCACGGAACAGATCGGGTTCGACGAGCGACCGGCGGCCCAGAACTTCGTCGTCGCCGTCATGAGCTACGAGGGGTTCAACATCGAGGACGCCCTCGTGATGAACAAGGGGTCGGTCGACCGGGCTTTGGCTCGCTCCCATTTCTTCCGCACCTACGAGGGCGAAGAACGCCGGTATCCCGGCGGCCAAGAGGACCGCTTCGAGGTGCCGAGTCAGGACGTACGCGGCGCCCGCGGCGAGGACGCCTACACCCACCTCGACGAGGACGGCCTCGTCAACCCCGAGACACAGGTCGACGAGAACTCCGTTCTGCTGGGGAAGACGAGCCCGCCGCGATTCTTGGAGGAGCCGGACGACATGGGCGGGCTGTCGCCCCAGAAGCGCCGTGAGACGAGCGTCACGATGCGTTCCGGCGAGGACGGCGTCGTCGACACGGTCACGCTGATGGAAGGCGAGGACGGGTCGAAGCTCTCGAAGGTCTCGGTGCGGGACGAGCGCATCCCCGAACTCGGGGACAAGTTCGCGTCCCGCCACGGCCAGAAGGGAGTCGTCGGCCACCTCGCACCGCAGGAGGACATGCCCTTCACACAGGAGGGCGTCGTGCCGGACTTGGTGCTCAACCCGCACGCCCTGCCGTCGCGGATGACAGTCGGCCACGTACTGGAGATGCTGGGCGGCAAGGTCGGCTCCTTGGAGGGCCGCCGCGTCGACGGCACGGCTTTCCAAGGCGAGGACGAATCGGAGCTTCGCGACGCGCTGGAGGACCACGGCTTCGAGTCCTCGGGCAAGGAAGTCATGTACTCCGGGGTCACGGGCGAGAAGATCGAGGCCGAAATCTTCGTCGGCACCATCTTCTATCACAAGCTGTACCACATGGTGAGCAACAAGCTGCACGCCCGTTCGCGCGGGCCGGTGCAGGTGCTCACCCGCCAGCCCACCGAGGGGCGCGCCCGCGAGGGCGGCCTCCGCGTGGGGGAGATGGAGCGTGAGGTGCTGATCGGTCACGGGGCGGCGATGGCGCTCAAGGAGCGTCTGCTCGACTCCTCGGACCGCGAGAACGTCTACATCAGCGCCGAGACGGGGATGGTCGCCGTCGAGGACGTCGAGCAACGCCGGGTGTACGACCCCGTCACCGGCGACGAGGACGACATCCACGAGCTCGAGGTGAGCTACGCGTTCAAGCTCCTCCTCGACGAGATGATCGCGCTCGGCATTCGACCGCGGCTGGAACTCGAGGACGCAGTGTAACAATGTCAATGCAGACACCAAAAGAGATCGGCGGCATTCAGTTCGGGCTGATGGACCCGGAGACGTATCGCGACATGTCCGCGACGAAGGTCATCACGGCGGACACCTACGACGACGACGGCTACCCCATCGACATGGGGCTGATGGACCCGCGCCTGGGCGTCATCGACCCCGGGCTGGAGTGTCGGACGTGCGGGCAGCATTCGGGTTCGTGTAACGGCCACTTCGGCCACATCGAACTCGCGGCGCCCGTCATCCACGTCGGCTTCACGAAGCTCATCCGGCGACTCCTGCGCTCGACGTGTCGGGAGTGTGGCCGCCTCGCGCTCACCGAGGAGGAGCGCGAGGAGTACGAGGAGAACCTCGTCCGCGCGGAGGAACTGGGCAAAGACCCCAACGACGTGCTGAAGGCGGCGGTCCGACAGGCACGCAAGCAGAGCTACTGTCCGTTCCCGGACTGCGACGGCGTGATGCACGACATCAAACACGAGAAGCCGACCACCTACTACGAGGTGCAGGACGTGCTCTCCGGGGATTACTCGGAGCGCATCGCGGAGGCGATGCAGCCCGATCCCGACGACGAGGACGACGAGGGGACGAGCCCGCAGGAACTGGCCGAGGGCCTCGGCATCGACTTGGAGCGAGTCAACGACATCATGGCCGGCGAGTTCCGGCCGAAAAGCGGGACGCGAAAGAAGTTGGAGAAGGCCCTCGATGTCGACCTGACCGAGGAGGACATGAACAAGCTGATGCCCTCGGACATTCGGGACTGGTTCGAGGACATCCCGGACGAGGACATCAAGGTGCTCGGCATCGACCCCAGCCGTTCGCGGCCGGAGTGGATGATACTCACCGTCCTTCCCGTGCCGCCGGTGACGGCCCGTCCCTCGATCACGCTGGACAACGGCCAGCGATCCGAGGACGACCTGACCCACAAGCTGGTGGACATCATCCGCATCAACCAGCGGTTCATGGAGAACCGCGAAGCGGGGGCACCCCAACTCATCATCGAGGACCTCTGGGAACTGCTCCAGTACCACGTCACCACGTTCATCGACAACGAGATTTCGGGGACGCCGCCGGCCCGCCACCGCTCCGGGCGGCCGCTGAAGACGCTCTCCCAGCGGCTGAAGGGCAAGGAGGGTCGCTTCCGTGGCTCGCTGTCCGGGAAGCGCGTCAACTTCTCGGCACGAACCGTCATCAGCCCGGACCCCACCCTCAGTCTGAACGAAGTCGGGGTTCCGGAGCGGGTCGCGACGGAGATGACCCAGACGCTGAACGTCACCGAGCGAAACGTCGAGGGGGCGCGCCAGTACGTCGCCAACGGGCCCGAAGGGCATCCGGGCGCGAACTACGTGCGCCGGCCCGACGGCCGACGGCTGAAGGTCACCGAGAAGAACTGTGAGGAACTCGCGACCAAAGTCGAGGAGGGATGGGAGGTCAACCGTCACCTCGTCGACGGCGACATCGTGATCTTCAACCGCCAGCCGTCGCTCCACCGGATGTCAATCATGGCCCACGAAGTGGTCGTGATGCCGTACAAGACGTTCCGGCTGAACACGACGGTCTGTCCCCCCTACAACGCCGACTTCGACGGCGACGAAATGAACATGCACGCCCTCCAGAACGAGGAGGCGCGGGCGGAGGCACGCGTCCTGATGCGCGTCCAGGAGCAGATTCTCTCTCCGCGGTTCGGCGAGAACATCATCGGCGCCATCCAGGACCACATCAGCGGGACCTACCTGCTGACCCACGAGAATCCCCACTTCTCGGAGACGCAGGCGCTCGACTTGCTGCGGGCGACGAGCGTCGACGAACTCCCGCCGGCCGACGGGGAGGAGAACGGCGGGCCCTACTGGACGGGTCGCACCGTCTTCTCCGAACTCCTGCCGGACGACCTGAACCTCGAGTTCACGTCCTCGGCGGGCGACACCGTCCTGATCGAGGACGGCCAGCTCGTCTCGGGCACCATCGACGAGGACGCGGTCGGCGCGTTCGGCGGCGAAATCGTCGACACGCTCACCAAGGTGTACTCCGAGACGCGCGCCCGCGTGTTCATCAACGAGGTGGCCGCCCTGGCGATGCGGGCGATCATGCATTTCGGTTTCTCGCTCGGTATCGACGACGAGTCCATCCCGGAGGAGGCAAACGAGATGGTCGACGAGGCCATCGACAACGCCTACGAACGGATCGAGGAGCTCATTCGGACGTACGAGGCGGGCGAACTCGAATCCCTGCCCGGACGAACGATCGACGAGACCCTGGAGATGAAGGTGATGCAGACGCTCGGCAAGGCCCGCGACAGTGCGGGTGAGATCGCCGAGGACCACTTCGACGAGGACAACCCGGCCGTCATCATGGCGCGCTCGGGTGCCCGTGGGTCGATGCTCAACCTCACGCAGATGGCCGGCTGTGTGGGCCAGCAGGCCGTTCGCGGCGAGCGGATCAACCGCGGCTACGAGGACCGCACCCTGAGTCACTACGAGCCGAACGATCTCTCTGCGGAGGCACACGGCTTCGTCGAGAACTCCTACCGTGGTGGGCTGACGCCGCGGGAGTTCTTCTTCCACGCGATGGGTGGGCGCGAGGGCCTGGTCGACACGGCCGTCCGGACCTCGAAGTCCGGCTACCTCCAGCGCCGCCTCATCAACGCGCTCTCGGAACTGGAGTCGCAGTACGACGGCACCGTCCGCGACACCTCCGACACCATCGTCCAGTTCGAGTTCGGCGAGGACGGCACCAGCCCGGTGAAGGTGTCCTCCACGGACGACAACCCCATCGACGTCGAGGGGATCGCGGATCGGGTCATCGAGGCGGAGTTCGACTCCGACGCGGAAAAAGAGCGGTTCCTCGGCGAGCGCGAACCGCCGACGAACCTCTCGGAGTACGCGGGTCCCGGTCTGAACAAGGCCCAGGGGATGGAGGTGGAGTCCGATGACTGAATCCGAGTACGAACACGTCACCGAGGACATCGAGGTGGTCGTCGAGGATACGGAACTGCCGCGCCGCCTGAAAGAGCAGATCTACGAGACGGTCGAGGATCGGGGGCCGATCACGGTCGAGCAGGCGAACGAGATCGCGCAGGCGACGGAGTCACGCTACGTCGACACGCGGGTCGACCCGCTCGACCCCGTCGGCACGGTGTCGGCACAGTCCATCGGCGAGCCCGGAACGCAGATGACGATGAACACGTTCCACTACGCGGGCGTCGCGGAGATCGACGTGACCCAGGGGCTCCCCCGCCTCATCGAACTCGTCGACGCGCGGAAGACACCCGACACGCCGATGATGACGGTGTATCTCGACGAGGAGTACGCGACGGACCGCGAGCGCGCCCACGAGGTGGTGTGGTCGATCGAATCGACCAAGATCCTCTCGCTGGGTGACGTCTCGACGAACGTCGCCGACATGCTCGTCCAGATCGACCTGAACGACGAGACGCTGCTCGAACGGTGGCCGACCGTCGGCGACGTGGGCGAGATCGCGGCGGAGATCGCCGAGACCATCGAGGACGCCCTCGGCGTCCAGACCCGGCGCTCGGGAACGCTCGTCGAGTTCGGCCCCTCCGAGCCGAGCTACCGCGAACTGCTCCAGTTGGTCGAGGAACTCCGCGACGTGGTGTTCAAAGGAATCGAGGAAGTCTCTCGCGTCGTCATCCGCAAGGAGAGTCTCGACGACGGCGAGGAGTTCGTCCTCTACACCGAGGGGTCGGCCTTCGGCGACGTGATCGAAATAGAGGGCGTCGACGCCTCGCGGACGACCTGTAACAACATCCACGAAATCTATCGCAACCTCGGCGTCGAGGCGGCCCGCGAGGCCATCATCAACGAGACGATGGACACGCTCGAAGAGCAGGGGCTCGACGACGTGAACGTCCGTCACCTGATGCTCGTGGCCGACATCATGACCAACCGCGGCACCATCGAGTCCATCGGCCGCCACGGCATCTCGGGGTCGAAGGAGTCGGTGCTCGCCCGCGCCGCCTTCGAGGTGACGGTCAACCACCTGCTCGACGCGGCGATCCACGGCGAGCGCGACCGACTCGACGGCGTCATCGAGAACGTGATCGTCGGCAAGCCGGTCGCCATCGGCACCGGCGACGTGGACCTGCGGATGGGGTCGTTCAGCGCGACGCAGCCGTCGGACGACTAGCGGATGCGGGTCACCCTCTCCGATCGCGACCGCCGGTTCATCGCCCGGTTCGAGGACGAAACCGGCGCCACGGCCCGCGACTGCCTGGTGTACGACGATCAGGACCGTGTCGTCTTCCTCGTCGCCGCCGGCGAGATGGCCCAGGCGGTCGGGCCCGGCGGTCGGACCGTCGGGCGCGTCGAGGAAGCACTCGGCCGGACGGTCGAACTCGTCGAGGACGCGGACACGCCGGAGGCGTTCGTTGCCAACGTGCTCGCGCCGGCGGCGGTCCAACACGTCACGATCAGCGAGCAGGGTGACCGGGTGGCGTACGCCGAAGTCCCTGACGCCGACCGCGGTGCCGCCATCGGCCGCGACGGGCGAAACATCGAGACGGCGCGGCGTCTGGCGCGGCGGCATTACGACCTGGACGACGTGCAGTTAACCTGACGGCGCTCACGCGACTCACTTAGCCGTCGTCGAACGCGTACACGTCGCCGGCCTGGGTCGCGACGAGGACGGCGAGAGATCACGTTCGGGCGTCCTCCGCTTCTCACGGTCTCTCGACGCTCTTTCGATGCTGAACGTCGCTCTCCGGTCGCCGATCGATCGTGTCGACCCTCTCAGATCGGAGTAGCGGGTGTCCTAACGCGTTCTGAGACGGTCTCGCCGAGTGCGAAAAGGGAGGCTTAAGTAGCTCCGTCGGGAACGAAGTTGCACTATGGCGAACGGCAAGTACGCGGCCCGCAAACTCAAGAAGGACCGCCAGACGCGACGGTGGTCCGACTCGGAGTACGCGCGACGCGAGCGCGGTCTCCGGAAGAAATCGGACCCGCTCGAGGGTGCGCCCCAGGCCCGGGGCATCGTTCTCGAGAAGGTCGGCATCGAGGCGAAACAGCCCAACTCCGCGATCCGGAAATGCGTCCGGGTCCAGCTGATCAAAAACGGGAAGCAGGTGACGGCCTTCTGCCCCGGCGACGGCGCCATCTCCTTCATCGACGAACACGACGAGGTCACCATCGCCGGCATCGGCGGCGCGAAGGGTCGCGCGATGGGCGACCTCTCGGGCGTGAACTACAAAGTGGAGAAGGTCAACGGCGTGTCGATGATCGAACTCGTGCGCGGGAACGCGGAGAAACCGGTTCGATAATGTCCGAGAGCGACACCCCCGAGCCGGACGCCCCGGCCGGCAGCGACGAGCAGGAGACGGACGCGCTCCTCTTTGGCGTCTGGGAGACCGGCGACATCGCGTACACCGACCCCAGCACGCAGCGCTATATCAACGTGACCCCCATCGCGCACACGATGGGCCGTCACGCCTCCAAGCAGTTCCAGAAGAGCGAAATCTCGGTCGTCGAGCGGCTGATCAATCGCTTGATGCAGACCGAGGAGAACACGGGCAAAAAGCAACAGGCGATGCGCATCGTCCGTGACGCCTTCGAAATCGTCCACGAGGACACGAAGGAGAACCCGGTGCAGGTGCTCGTCACGGCCGTCGAGAACGCCGCGCCGCGCGAGGAGACCGTTCGCCTGAAATACGGCGGGATCTCGGTCCCGCAGGCCGTCGACGTGGCGCCCCAGCGCCGGGTCGACCAGGCCCTGAAGTTCCTCGCGGAAGGCACCTATCGCGGCTCCTACAAGACGCCGACGAGTGCCGCGCAGGCGCTCGCGACGCAGCTGATGGGTGCCGCCGACTACGACGTCGGCACCTACGCCATCAACCAGAAAGAGGAAGCCGAGCGGGTCGCCGCAGCCGCGCGGTAACGTCTCGTCTCTTCTCCCGAACAGCTACGTATCCTCCGGCCGACGGGGCTGGCATGACACTCGGCTCACTCGCCGACACACATACGATTCGGAGCCCCGCCCACGTCGAGTACGGGTCGGGCGCGGTCGACGCGCTCGAATCCTTCGCCCGCGACCGCGGTATCGACTCTGTGCTCGTCGTCACGGACGACCACCTCGCGGCCAGCGGCGTCATCGATACGCCCGTCGCCCGTCTGGAGGCCGCAGGCGTCGACGTGGTGGTGTACGACGGCGTGGCGCCCGAGCCGAAACTGGCGATGGCCGAGGCGGCGGCGGAGCAGGTCGGGGACCGCGATCTGGTGGTCGGCGTCGGCGGAGGGAGTTCGATGGACACGGCGAAGTTGGCGGCGGCGCTGGCGGCCCACGGTGGCCCCGTTCGAGATATGCTCGGCATGGATAACGTGCCCGGGGAGACGGGACCGTTGGCGCTCGTCCCGACGACGGCGGGGACGGGCAGCGAGGTGACGCACGTCGGCGTGTTCGCCGACGAACGCGACGGCGGAGTAAAGAAGGTCGTCTTCTCGCCGTTCCTCTTTGCCGACCTCGCGGCGGTCGATCCGGACTTGACGGAGACGATGCCGCCGGGCGTCGCCGCGGCGACGGGACTGGACGCGCTCACGCACGCGATAGAGAGCTACGTCTCCGTCCTCCGGACGCCGTATACGGACACGTTGGCGCGGCGGGCGGTCGAACTCGTCGCGGAGAACCTGCGGCCGGCGGTGGCACAGGGGCCGGAAAACGACGAAGTGCGCGCGAACATGAGCCTCGCCGCCACCCTGGCGGGACAGGCGTTCGTCAACTCCGGCCTGGGGGCGGTCCACGCGCTCACCTACCCGCTCGGCATGGAGTGTGGGCTGGGGCACGGGCTGGCGAACGGCGTCCTCCTCCCGCACGTGATGCGGTACAACGTGCCCGCGGAGGTGGATCGGTTCGCGGACCTCGCCGACCTGCTGGGCGAGCAGCGTCGTCCCGGCGAGTCGGACCGGGCGTTCGCCGACCGGAGCGTCGAGGCGGTTTTCGACCTGCTGGCGGACGTGAACGTGCCGACCAGTATCGCCGAATACGGTGACTTCGACCGGGAGACGTTCGCGGATTTCGCCGACGTGGCGTTCGAGCACTCCGAGCACAACATCGACCGGAACCCACGACGGATGGACCGCGAGGACGTGATCGGCGTGTTCGAGGCGGCCGACGAGGGCCGATGATCAGTCCGCCGCCGGCCCCGTCTCGAGCGCGTACTCCTTGGTGACGGTCACCAGGTCGCGCCGGAAGTCGCTCTCGCTTGGATCGTCGATCAGCGACCGGAAGCGCCGCTTGAACGCCTCCATCCCGACGGTGGGGGCGTCGGCGGCAGCGGCGCGCGCGAGGTCGTAGAGCCGGTGGTCGGCGTCGATCAGGCTATGGCGTTCGACGAGGCCGAGCGCGAAGGCGGCGTTGACGGCGGTGATGTCGGGGTCGGCGCCGTCGTCGGCAGGGCCGGCGCCGGCGGGACGGGAGCCGGCGGGACCGGGGGCGTCGGCGACGGCCGCCGCCAACTGGGATTCGAGAAACTGGACGAGTTTCCCCGCGGGCGCGACGGCGAGGGTGATGTCGTCGGCGTAGATATCGCGCATGTGGTTGGCGATCTGATAGCAGTGGGCGAGTTTGCGGCGCTCGACGGTGCGCCCGGAGAGGGCGAGAAAGAGCGCCTCGTCGGTCGACTGAGTGTGGGAGGCGTGCCCCTGTTCGTAGCGGGCCATGTGCGCGAGTTCGTGGAGCGCGAGTTCGCGGGCCATCGCGCTCGTCGCGGCCTGACGGGAGATGTTGAGGACGTGGTAGTCGTCGTAGTGGGCCGTCCAGGTTCGCTCGTCGGGGTCGTCCCGGACCCGCACGCGGACCGGGTGGTCGAGGTCGTGTTCCGTCGCTAGCAGGTCGGCGGCCCCGAGAAACGGGTCCGGCGGGGCGCCACCCTGTACTCGTACGTCCATGCTCGTTGGTACCACGGTGCAGAAGCGTAAGACGGTTGTGGTCCCTCCGGCCGTTTCGTGGTATCCCGTGACACGCCGGATCAACGGCCTGAAATCGGCCGTTTCGTTGTCGGCAAAACACTACCCTTTTGACCCTCCTGACGGTATGGGCCTATAATGGGCCGACGAAAGAAGATCGTACAAGAATGTGAACGGCTGATGGACAAACCGGAGAACATCCGGAACATCGCCATCGCCGCTCACGTCGATCACGGCAAGACGACGCTGACGGACAACCTGCTCGCCGGCGCGGGCATGATCTCGCAGGACACCGCGGGCCAGCAGCTCGCGATGGACACCGAGGAGGACGAGCAGGAACGCGGCATCACCATCGACGCCGCGAACGTCTCGATGACCCACGAGTACGAGGGCAAGAACCACCTGATCAACCTGATCGACACGCCGGGTCACGTCGACTTCGGTGGCGACGTGACGCGGGCGATGCGCGCCGTCGACGGGGCCTTGGTGGTGGTCGACGCCGTCGAGGGCGCGATGCCCCAGACGGAGACGGTGCTCCGGCAGGCGCTCCGCGAGGGCGTCAAGCCGACGCTGTTTATCAACAAGGTCGACCGCCTCATCTCCGAGCTCCAGGAGGGTCCCCAGGAGATGCAGGAGCGGCTCCTGTCGGTCATCCGTGACGTGAACGAGCTCATCCGCGGCATGACCGAGGAGATGGACGACATCAACGACGACTGGACCGTCGGCGTCGAGGACGGTACCGTCGGCTTCGGCTCGGCCCTCTACAAGTGGGGCGTCTCGATGCCCTCGATGCAGCGGACGGGCATGGACTTCGGCGATATAATCGACCTCGAACGCGCCGACAAGCGCCAGGAGCTCCACGAGCGGACGCCGCTCTCCGACGTGGTGCTCGACATGGTCTGTGAGCACTTCCCGAACCCGCTGGACGCCCAGCCCCGCCGTATCCCGCGCATTTGGCGCGGCGACGACACCTCCGAAATCGCGGAGTCGATGCGGCTGGTCGACGAAGACGGCGAACTCGTCCTCATGGTTACGGACATCGGCATCGACCCCCACGCCGGCGAAATCGCGGCCGGCCGCGTCTTCTCGGGCACCATCGAGAAGGGCCAGGAGCTCTACGTCTCCGGGACGGCGGGCAAGAACCGCGTCCAGAGCGTCGGCATCTACATGGGTGGCGAGCGCGAGGAAGTGGAACACGTCCCCGCAGGCAACATCGCCGCAGTCACGGGCCTCAAGGACGCTATCGCCGGCTCGACGGTGTCGAGCGTCGAGATGACGCCGTTCGAGTCCATCGAACACATCTCGGAGCCGGTCATCACGAAAAGCGTCGAGGCGCGAAACATGGACGACCTGCCGAAGCTCATCGAGACGCTCCAGCAGGTCGCGAAGGAGGACCCGACGATCCAGATCGAGATCAACGAGGAGACCGGCGAACACCTGATCTCCGGTCAGGGTGAACTCCACCTCGAAGTCATCGGTCAGCGCATCGAGCGCAACCAGGGTATCCCGATCAACACCGGCGAACCGATCGTCGTCTTCCGTGAGTCGCCCCAGATGGCCTCCGGGGAAGTCGAGGGCGTCTCGCCGAACCGTCACAACAAGTTCTACATCACGGTCGAGCCCCTGAGCGACGACATCGTCGACGAGATTCAGCTCGGCAACGTCTCGATGGACATGCCCGAACTGGAGCGCCGCGAGGCCCTCCAGGAAGCCGGCATGGACAAGGACACCTCCCAGAACGTGGAGCACATCCACGGGACGAACATCCTCATCGACGACACGAAGGGGATTCAGCACCTCAACGAGACGATGGAACTGGTCGTCGAGGGGATCGAAGAGGCGCTCGACGACGGGCCGCTGGCGGCCGAACCCGTCTCGGGTGCGCTCGTCCGCCTGCACGACGCGAAACTCCACGAGGACACCATCCACCGCGGTCCGGCACAGGTCATCCCCGCCGTCCGCGAGGCGGTCCACCGCGCCCTGATCGACGGCGAGATCCGCATACTCGAACCCATCCAGAACGTGCGTATCGACGTTCCCTCGGAACACATGGGGGCGGCCTCGGGCGAGATTCAGGGTCGCCGTGGCCGCGTCGACGACATGTATCAAGAGGGCGACCTCATGGTCATCGAGGGCATCGCGCCCGTCGAGGAGATGATCGGCTTCTCTTCCGACATCCGGAGCGCCACCGAGGGTCGAGCCTCGTGGAACACGGAGAACGCCGGCTTCCGCGTGCTCGCCGACAACCTCCAGCCGGACATCATCACGGAGATCCGCGAGCGCAAGGGAATGAAGCTCGAACTGCCGCCGTCGATCGACTACATCTGATCGGACTGTAGCCGTTCCCGTCCCGAACGGCTCGATTCGGCCCCTCTTCTCTCATTCGCGATAATCCGACGGCTAGTTTCATCATCACCGTTCGGCAACTCCCCGTGCATGTCAGGACTCCTCGGCCGGATCGACCGGGCGCTCGTCGGGATGTTCGCGGCGGGGCCGACCGACGGGAGCCGCCGTCGGGAACGGCTCGCCCGACTCGGCGCGTGTACCGCGATCAGTCTGACCGGCATCGCGCTGGTGATCCCCCACCTCGCCCCGTATCTCGCCACGGGCCAACCGGCGGTCGGACTGGGACTGGCCGCGCTGGGCACGGTCGTCTGTGTCGGCCTGGTCGCGGCCGGTCTCCGCCTCTATCGGAGCGGATTCTCGACGCCGAACGCGGTGCGGATCGCCGTCTGGAACTTCCTCGGCCTCGTCGTCCTCGGGGGCGTTCTACTCGGTCACGGCGCCTACCGCGGGAGCCTCGGCACCGTGAGCACGGCGGACGCACTGGCGGCGGGGAACGTCCTCGCGGTCAGTGCGGCCGCCCACGTCATCATCGGCGTCCACGACGCCCGGCGGGTTCGCGCGGAGCAACTGGCCCGCGAGCGCGAGAAATTCGCCGTCCTCAGCCGCGTCCTTCGGCACAACCTGCGCAACGACGCGACGGTGCTGATCGGCCAGTCCGAGCGGCTGGCGACCGAACTCGACGAGGGGGCGCTCGCGGAGGCCGCAGACATGGTCCATCGGCGGTCCCGGGCGGTCGGCGGGATGGCGGAGAAGACCAAGACGATGCTCGAAGCGCTGGAGCGTCGGTCGTCGCCGAACGCACGGCTGAACGTCCACGACATCGCGACGGCCGTCGCCGACGATGTCGCCGTCGACGACGAGATGGCGATCACCGTCGACGTACCGCGTGACCTGTGGATCTGGGCCGACGACAGCATCGAACGGGCGCTCGTCGAACTGGTCGAGAACGCGGCCGAACACGGCGGCTCGGAGATAGTCGTGAGCGCCGCGGCCGACGCCGACGGTACGGTCCGGATCGATGTCGTCGACGACGGGCCTGGAATCCCGGACGACGAACGAGCCGTGATCGCGGGCGAGTCGGAGATCACCCAGCTCAAACACGGGAGCGGGCTCGGTCTCTGGGTCGCACGCTCCGTCGCCGAGGCCGCCGGCGGGGAGTTGACGTTCCGGACGGACGGCGAGCGGACGGTCGTCCGCCTCTCGCACGACCGGGCAGCGGCGCCCCAGACGGCGTCGAGCGAGGCGCGGACAGCGACGGCGACCTGATCGGTCGATCCGCGACCGATGCAATCTTATACCCCACCGGCACACTGTGTACCATGCCCAGCGGCACGACTACCGGCAGTCGACGTGTCGGCACGGAGACACCCCGCGGCCCCTCCCCGTCGCCGATTACAATTATTGCGTCGACGGGTCGTGCCGCGGGGGTGACGGCCTGAATGAGCGACGAGGCTGCTTCCACCCCCGACGCTGCGGACGCCGACGGCGACGCCGCCGTCACCGATCCCGAAACCGACGGCGGCGAACGCCCACAGACGCATACGATCCGGCTCGAACTCGTCGACAAGCCGGGTGAACTGCTGTCGGCGTTACGTCCCATCGCCGAGAACGGTGGCAACCTCCTCTCGATATTCCACGAGCGCGGCAACCTCACCCCCCGGGGACACATCCCCGTCGAGGTGGACGTGGAGTGTCCGCCGGACCGCTTCGAGACCATCGTCGAAGCGCTCCGCGAGGAGGGAGTCAACGTCATCCAGGCCGGCGCGGAGCGCTACGGCGAGGAGTTGACGCTCCTGCTCGTCGGCGACATCGTCGACACCGACCTCTCCGATACGCTCCGACGGATCGAATCGAGCACGGACGCGACGCTCGCGGACCTGTCGCTCTCGGCGCCCGAGGGCCGGGGAAGCGCGTCCAGCGCCCGGCTTCGGCTGGCCACCCGGACCGGCCGGACCGACGAAGTGTTCGAACACGTCCGCGATATCGCCGACGAGAAGGCGCTGAACGTCATCGAACCGCTCGTGGAGGTGTCGGAATGAGACTCGCCGTCATCGGTGTCGGCGCCGTCGGCCGGTCGGTGGTCGAACTCGCACCGGAGTACGGCCACGCCGTCGTCGCCGTCGCGGACTCGCAGTCGTCGGCCGTCGACCCGAGCGGGTTGGACGCCGACGCCATCTTCGATCGGAAGGAGCGCGAGGGCGTCGTCGGGGGCGGTGACCCCGCGGACGCGCTCGCGGCCGACTACGACGTCCTCGTCGAGGCGACGCCGACGACGCTCGGCGACGCGGACCCCGGCTTCTCGCACGTCCGCGCGGCCCTGGAGCGTGACCGACACGTCGTCCTGGCGAACAAAGGCCCCGTCGCCGAGCGGTACGCCGACCTGCGTGCGCTCGAAGCGGAGAGCGGTGGGACGGTGCAGTTCGAAGCCGCCGTCGGCGGCGCTATCCCCATCCTCTCGACCATCGCGGACTTCGGACCGGATCAGATCACGGCGGCCCGCGGCGTCCTCAACGGGACGGCCAACTTCATCCTCTCGCGGATGGCCGCCGAAGGGCTGGGGTACGAGCACGTACTCGCGGAGGCACAGGACTTAGGCGTCGCCGAGGCCGACCCCGCTTTCGACGTGGAGGGGACGGACGCGGCACTGAAGTTCGTCATCCTCGCGAACGTGTTGAGCGACGGCGAACAGGTGTACAGCCTCGACGACGCCGAGGTGGAGGGTATCCGGTCGATTCCGTCGAGCGCGCTCGATTTGGCGGCGGAGGACGGCCGGACCGTCCGACTGATCGGCGAGGCGACGGCCGACGGCGTCCGGGTCGGCCCCCGACTCGTCCCCCAACACGACGCGCTGGCGGTCACCGGGACGCGAAACATCGTCCAGTTCGACACGGTGCACGCCGGACAACTGCATCTGAGCGGGCGCGGCGCGGGTGGGCCGGAGACGGCGACGGCGATTCTCTCGGACGTGACCCGACTGGAGTGAGCGGTCGCCGTACCCCGTTTCGAGTCGTCCACCCGTCGCGGCGCCCCTTCTCCCCTCCGCGTCGTCGAGGTCATCCGTTCCCGCCCCGTCGTGCGGTATGGCATCACAAACCGCAAGACGGCGTCGGTGAGTTCTGTGATGTGTATCGAAATGGTTTTAGGTTGCTCGGGGCAAATAGTCGTCACCAAGCGCCTTAGCGCGTGATTCCACCATGAGTGACAAACCGCACCAGAATCTGGCCATCATCGGCCACGTCGACCACGGCAAGAGCACGCTCGTCGGGCGACTCCTGTTCGAGACAGGGTCCGTACCGGAGCACGTAATCGAGCAGTACCGCGAGGAAGCCGAGGAGAAGGGCAAGGGTGGCTTCGAGTTCGCCTACGTCATGGACAACCTCGCAGAGGAGCGAGAGCGTGGTGTCACCATCGACATCGCCCACCAGGAGTTCGACACCGACGAGTACTTCTTCACCATCGTCGACTGTCCGGGTCACCGTGACTTCGTGAAGAACATGATCACCGGGGCGTCCCAGGCCGACAACGCGGTGCTCGTCGTCGCGGCCGACGACGGCGTCGCGCCCCAGACCCGCGAGCACGTCTTCCTGGCCCGCACGCTCGGGATCAACGAGCTGATCATCGGCGTGAACAAGATGGACATCGTCGACTACTCGGAGGACACTTTCAAGGAAGTCACCGAGGAGGTCAAACAGCTCCTCAAGCAGGTCCGCTTTGGCACGGAGGACGCGTCCTTCATTCCGATTTCGGCCTTCGAAGGCGACAACGTCGCCGAGAAGTCCGGGAACATGGACTGGTTCGACGGCCCGACGCTGCTCGAGGCCCTGAACAACCTGCCGGAGACGGAGCCGCCGACGGACGCCCCGCTTCGCCTGCCGATCCAGGACGTCTACACCATCTCGGGCATCGGGACGGTCCCGGTCGGCCGCGTCGAGACGGGTGTCATGAACGTCGGCGACAACGTGTCGTTCCAGCCCTCGGACGTCGGTGGCGAGGTCAAGACCATCGAGATGCACCACGAAGAGGTGCCCGAGGCCGGCCCCGGCGACAACGTCGGGTTCAACGTTCGTGGCATCGGTAAGGACGACATCCGTCGCGGTGACGTGTGTGGCCCGGCCGACGACCCGCCGTCGGTTGCCGAGACGTTCCAGGCGCAGGTCGTCGTCATGCAGCACCCCTCCGTGATCACGGCGGGCTACACGCCGGTCTTCCACGCCCACACGGCGCAGGTCGCGTGTACCATCGAGTCCATCGACCAGAAACTCGACCCCGCGAGCGGCGAGGTCGCCGAGGAGAACCCGGACTTCATCAAGTCCGGCGACGCCGCGGTCGTGACCGTCCGCCCGCAGAAGCCCCTCAGCATCGAGCCGTCGTCCGAGATTCCGGAGCTCGGCAGCTTCGCCATCCGCGACATGGGTCAGACCATCGCGGCCGGCAAAGTGCTCTCGGTCAACGAGCGATAGATGCAGCAGGCACGCGTTCGCCTGGCGGGCACGAGCCCCGAGGATCTCGACGGTATCTGCGACGAAGTCCGCGACATCGCGAGCAAGACGGGCGTCAGTCTCAGCGGCCCGATCCCGCTACCGACGAAGACGCTCGAAGTCCCGGCGCGGAAGTCCCCCGACGGTGAGGGAACTGCCACCTGGGAACACTGGGAGATGCGGGTGCACAAGCGCCTCATCGACATCGACGCGGACGAACGCGCGCTGCGCCAGCTCATGCGCATTCAGGTGCCCAACGACGTCAGCATCGAGATCGTTCTCGAGGACTGACGCCAGGGCACCGCGCTAAGGCGTTTTCACGTCCAAAGGGAAGCATACAAGTACGCTGGACGGTTCGGCTTCAGTGCGGGCTCGTAGATCAGTGGCAGATCGCTTCCTTCGCAAGGAAGAGGCCCCGGGTTCAAATCCCGGCGAGTCCATGCGCTCACTTCGTTCGTCTCGTTCCCTCGCCGACGTGCCGTTCGCTTCGCTCACGGCACTCCCGGCGAGTCCATCGGACTTCTGACATTCCTCGAAATATCGGGGTAACGCCGGGTATAGCTTCTCACTCGACAGTTTACCTTTCGTTCCGGTCAGAAACGAATCCCGTTTCTGCGCGAACTATTCCGTGGGTTCCGTCCATGTCTCCGACACACGGTCGTTCTCCTCGTGACGGACGTTCGAGAGTGCCATCAGGCGTGGTCATCGATCCAGCGACACCACTCTTGAAAATCCTCTGCACCGCACTGGCCGGCAATCGAGCGAAGCGTCCCGATTTTCACCTCGTCGTGCATCGGCGCGTCGACGTTCCGAACTTCGCCCGTGTCCGTATTTTCGTACCGCAGTCGAACGTGGCTCCCGCTCCGAGAGACGGGGACGTACCCGAAACTCCGCAGGACGGCAATGATCTCACGGCCGGAGAACGTCGTCCGAACCATCAACTACTGCAGGAAGTCGGGACGGTCCCGGTCCTCGTCGCTCGGTTCGATGCCGAGTTCGTCCCGCAGGAAGGCGTCCGGGTCGTCGATCCGCTCACCGTCGCCTTCGTGGAGTGCAAGAACTTCGGCGAGCTGTGCGAGCGCCTCGGCACGGGTGTCGCCGCCGCGGGCCAGTCCCGTTTCGAGGTCTTCGGCGGTGACACTCCCGTCGTCCTCGCGGTGGAAGACGATTCCCTCCGCCTCGTCGTGGTCACGCGTCGCGCTCGCCATTACTGCGAAGTAGGGCCGACGTTGATGATAAGCCTTCGGCCGAGCCCTCTTCGCCCGGCAGACGTACCCACCCGGCGAGCCAATCAAAATTCTGAGGCGCCTCGGAGTATAACTCCGAGAGGTCCCAGTCCTCGTCGCTCGGTTCGATGCCGAGTTCGTCCTGCAGGAAGGCGTCCGGGTCGTCGCTCCGCTCACTGTCGCCTTCGTGAAGCGCGAGAACTTCGGCGAGTTGTGCGAGCGCCTCGGCACGGCTGTCCCCACCGCGGGCCAGTCCAGTTTCGAGGTCCGTGGCAGTGGTACTCCCCCCGTTCGTACCCACCGGTCGCTCGCAGGATTTCGCCGTGTCGGCTCCCCCGATGCGTACGTCCTGACCGAGGCTGTCGACCCTTCTCGCGTGTGAACGTCGTCCGATCGAAAACGGAAGGTCGGCGGGCCACCGGGAGATGAAACAGGGTGCCTCTGTTGGGGCCGATGTCGCGGTGCCCACACTAATGTGGAAGGTCAACAATTTAATACTATCGGCCAGATTGCATTTTATGCACTACGATGGTGAAAATATTGTGATCGACCCTGACATATTCAAACCTACAGTTCTACCGTCCTGATGGGCCTCGGACACTCCCTGTACCATCGTCTCTCGAGGCCCCTTTCGTCCGGGGTGTCGGCAACGTGAATCCGATGCCGTCGCTCTCGGGCGAGGTCATCGGTCGGTCCCCACGATTTGGATTCGGGCGGGAGATGCGTTTCACGACCCTCACGACCGGCACTGGTTCCCGGGTTCGTGAGCCTCGTTTACACGAGACCCGTTACTTGGTCTTCTCTCCCGTCCGCCATGTCGGACGGGCGTCGGGTCACTGCGGTCCTCCTTCGAGGCGTTCACCTTCTGCCCCTGTTACGGGGTCTTGGGTTGTACCTGTGAACTACCCTACCCTACTCGCTCACGGCTTGCGCCGTTCGCTCCTTGAGGGTAGGGCTTCCTGCTTGCACGACGCGCTTTGCAGACACCGGGATGTCCACAGGGAGCGCAGTCTCCACAGGCGTTGACGAATCGCTACACGATTCGTCCGCACACCAGAAATTGAAGATTTCTGGGGACGTTGATTCGGAGTATCCCACTCCTACATCTTCGAGGCCGCGAGAAAGAATGTTCCACGCCGCGTTCGCATCCCTGTCCGCCTCGAAACCGCAGGCAGGACAGGAGTGTTCGCGCACCCACAACGGCTTGTCGGTCGAAACGCCGCACGACGCGCACTCCTTGGTCGTCCCTCTAGGGTTGACCGCGACGAAATGTGTCCCTTCTCGTTTGCACTTGTATTTGAGCAACGAGATGAACGTTCGCCACGCGGCGGACGCGGTGTTGCGGCTGTTCGACGGCGACTCCATCATCCCCTTCACGTTCAAGTCTTCGACCGCCACAAAGTCGTACTCCCGAGCGTAGTAGTTCGAGAGTTTGTGGAGGAAGTCGTGGCGCTTCCGTCGGAGGTCGGCGTGACACTCCGCAACGCGCCGTCGTTGCTTCTCGTAGTTGTTCGACCCGTGCTGTTTGCGCGAGAGCTTCCGTTGCTCGCGTTCCAAGCGGTCACGTTCGTCTGAGAGGTCGAGCGACCCGACCGCCGTGCCGTCCGTGTCGTGGGCGTACTTGAGTATGCCCACGTCGATACCGACGCACTGCTCGGGTTTCTCAGGCGGTTTAGGCGGTTCGCGGTCCATTTGGACGCCGAACGTGGCGAACCACTCGCCCGTCGGTTCCTTCTTGACCGTGACCTGCTTGAGTGTGGCATCGTCGGGGATGGCACGGTGGAGCCGAATTGGTATGTCCGCGAGTTTCGAGAGGGACAGGACAGTCTGACCGCCCTTCTTGTCGAGCTTGAAGCCAGATTGACTGTACGTGAAACTGCGGAACTCCCGTGGCGGCTTCCACTTGAGTTGCCCGACGCCGTAGCCGTTCTCCTTGAGTGCGGAGAGGCCTTTGAGATTGTCGAACAATCTTTCTACAACGGTTTGGAGAACCTTCGAGTACACGTCCGAGAGGCCGTCCCACCACTTCTTGAGGTCGGGGAGTTCCGACCGCAGGATGGTCATGGACGGCAGTTCGCCGTGTTCGTCTTGGTACTCGTTGAGGCGGTAGAGCGTGTGGTTGTACAGTTGCCTACAAATGTCTCGGTGGCGGTCCAACTCCTCGCGGTGGGCGTCGGACGGCTTGAGACGGTACTTGTAGGCGTAGTACATCCGTTACTCTCGTTCCTCGATGAGTTCGTCCAACTGCTCTCGAACGAACGACGAGAGGTTGAGGTGTTGGTCCTCTATCCACTCGTCTTGGTTCTCCCGGATGGTGATCGTCTTCCGTTTCACCGTAATGCACGGTATGCCCGTTGTACGCATAATGGTATTGGTGAAGCGTTGGCCTGTGAGCCGAGCGTCGAAGGTGTTTGAGAACTGTGCGGCGCTGTATCCCCTCCCTGCTCGCTCCCGTTGGTCGCTCGCTGAGGAAGGGGGCTTAGCGCCTCAATCAGCTAATCCAGGGCCCGGCGGCGGACGGTCGATCGCCTACCGACGTAGCTTCCGGACGCCGTAGGCGGCGAGTTCGGCGGTGTAACAGAATACGCAGCCCCGAAATCGGGGACGGGTCTGCTCGTCGGTCCGGTTCGTGTCGGCGTCGATGGGCTCCCCCATACCCATCCCTCGACCGGAATCGAGTTAACGCTACAGCGGTCGTGCGTGGCGAGCGGACGACCACGGCGTGGGGCGACGGGCCACGGAGACAGCGTGGGGCGACGGGCCAGTTCAGGGGGCGTAGTAGTATTCGCCCGCCCGCTTCTGTTCGCGGTCGAGTTGGCTCTCGGGCTTGTTGATTCGGGGGCGGCCCGTCCGCTCGTCGCGGCGGAACGTGATGTCCAGATCCGCGAGGAAGTCGTTCATCCCCGAACGCATGTCCTGCGGTTGCGAGGCGTGACCGTGTTCGGCGGGTTCGCCGTCGAACACCATCAGGCGGTCGGCCAGCAGATCGATCATGTAGATGTCGTGGTCGATGACCATCGCCGTCGCGTCGTGGTTCTCGGCGTACCGCCGGATCGCGGAGGTCGCTTGCACCCGTTGTTCGACGTCGAGGTGGGCCGACGGTTCGTCCAGCAGGTAGAGGTCGGCCTCCTTCGACAGGCAGGCTGCGATGGCGACCCGCTGGCGCTCCCCGCCCGAGAGGTCCGTCAACTGCTGTTCCATGATACGCTCTAACTGCAGCGGCTTGGCGATCTCCGTATTCCAGAAGGAGGTGCCGAAGTCGTCGGTGATCGAGGAGAGGAAGGTGTCGACGCGCATCGGCTGATCCACCTCGACATACTGGGGTTTGTAGGCGATATCGAGGCGGAAATCCAGATCCCCCTCGTCGGGGTCGAGCGATCCCGCGAACAGTTTCGCGAGCGTCGACTTCCCGATCCCGTTCGGGCCGACCACGCCCAGCACCTCGCTTTTGTAGATGGTGCCGCCCGCCACGTCGAGCGAGAACTCGCCCTCGCCGTAGGACTTCGAGAGGTCGGGGTACTCGACCAGCGGCGTCCCGGTCACCGACTCCCGCGGGGCGTGTTCCTCGAACGTGATTTCGTTCGGGCGGATGCGCATATTCTCGTTGTCGAGGTAGCCCTTGAGATACTCGTTGATACCGTTTCGCACCGATTTGGGGTCGGTGACGACGCCGTACGCCCCGGGTTCGCCGTAGGCGACGTGGAGACGGTCGGCAAGCAGGTCGAGAACGGCCAGATCGTGTTCGACGACGAGCATCGAACGGTCGCCCTCCTCGGCGAGTTCGCGGATCAGTCTGGCCGCGGTGACGCGTTGCCCGATGTCGAGGTAGGGAGTGATCTCGTCGAGGAAGTAGAAGTCGGCGTCACGGGCGAGTGTCGCCGCGAGCGCGACTCGCTGGAGTTCGCCGCCGGAGAGCGTATCGATGGGCTGGTCGATCACCGCCCGGATCGAGAGCCGATCGACCAGGTCGTCGACGACGTCGCGTTCGTCCGTCCCTTCCAGCAGGTCGCGGGTCTTCCCGCCGAACTGGTCCGGGATGCGGTCGATGTACTGGGGCTTGCGGGCGACCGAGATGTCGTCGTCCATCAGCCGTTCGAGGTAGGTCTGGAGCGCGGTCCCCCGATATCGGTCCAGCACCGTCTCCCAGTCCGGGTCGGCGTCGTACCGCCCGAGATTGGGCACCATCTCGCCCGCGAGGGCGTGGACCGCGGTGGACTTTCCGATCCCGTTGGGCCCGAGCAGCCCCGTCACCGTCCCCGACTCGGGGACCGGCAGCCCGTAGAGCGAGAAGGCGTTCTCGCCGTAGCGGTGCACCGGGTCCTCGGTCAGTTCGGAGGGAAGGTTGATGATCTCGATGGCGTCGAAGGGGCATTTCTCGACGCAGATGCCGCAGGTCTCGCCCAGACAGAGTTCCTCCGAGATGCTGATCTGGTCCGGGCCACCCTCGTAGAGGTCGGGGTCGTCGTGTCGTTCGTCGAGGGTGACGATACACTCCTCGCCCGTCCGATTCGGGGGGCAGAAGTTCGCACACTCGTAGTTACAGCGGTCGGGTTGACACCGGTCGAGGTCGACGACCGCGATGCTGTCGTCGGCCATGATTACAGGGAGGCGCCGGTGGTGAGGAGGATGGCGAACGTGATGAACCAGAGCGTGAAGGTCATGAACGCCACGTACAGGTGGTCTTTCGCACCGAAGTCGGCAACGTCGACCCCGATCGCCTTGAGCACGGGGTACTGCCCGGCGACGGCGGCGACCACGAACATGAGGGTGCGCGTATCGGACGCCGCCTCCGCGCCGGTCCCGACGATGGCGCCCCCGAGGACGGCGGCCGCGACGCCGCCGAGACAGGCCAGCGTGGTGACCGTCACCCCGCGGACGTGTCCGGTGAGGCCGGTCCCCGATTCCGTTTCGGTAGCCATACACGCCACTGCGACGCCGGGCATGAAAAGGCGTTCGATACGGGGAACGCCGCGACGTGGGCTGTCGTCGCCGTCTTCACCGTCCGGACCCAGTTCCGACGATCCGACTCAGTCCGTCTTGACGAACGCGTCGACACAGACGCTTCGCTCCGGGCGCACCATCACCGGGTTGAGATCGAGTTCCGCCACCTCCCGGCGTTTGGCGACGAGATCCCCCACCTTCGTGACGAGGTTGGCGAGGCTATTCACGCCCACTACCGATCGGGGTAAATATGACGGCGGCACCCACGCCGTCCGGTCGGCGGTGCGACGGTCTATCGGGGCGTCTCGAGCCGTTCGACGGAGCTCGTGTGACCGACGCCGGCGGTGTGGGTCGTGAACCTTTATGCTGGTGGCCCCGTTCGAATCACACGATGGCTGGAACTGACGAGGAGGGTCTCGACGACCTTCCCCCGAGCGCGAAACTGGTTTTCAAGGTCCTCGAATACAACGGGTCGCTGACCCAGAAAGGGATCGTCGAGGAGTCGATGCTGTCGGCCCGAACCGTCCGATACGCGCTCGAGCGACTCGAGGATATCGGCGTCGTCGACGAGGACGTCTACTTCGCCGACGCACGACAGAACCTCTACCAGCTCGACGAGACGGCACTGGCCGAGGCCGACGCCGACGCCGCCTGCGTCGAGTGTGACTAGGGGTCGCGGAGGCTGCCGTCGCGTTTCACCCTCGGTCGACCGCCGACGTGACGCTACGTCGGCTGGACCGTAATCCGTCGTTTCTCGTCGATTGCGCGTTCGAGTTCGTCGGCGATAGCGGAGCCGCGTGACACCTGAATCTCGCCGCCGCGACCCACCGTCGCGGTGAACAGATACTCGCTGTCCGCTCGCACCTCGACCGTCTGGCCGACTTCGGCGCCGCCGCTCACGTCGACGACGACGTGTCGGGACGTGATCTCGGGGGTGACGACGGTGCCCTGACGGTCCGCCCGGCCGGCGTCGCCGCCGCTGCCTGCGTCGCTGCCCGCACTGCTGCCCCCGTGGGAGGGGCGCTCGTCCAGCGTCCGTACGTCGATGCTGATCCCGAGGCGGTCCTCCACGTCGCTGATTCGGCCGCCGCCCTTGCCGATGACGTAGGAGATGTCGTCGTCCTCGACGTAGACGACGGCCTCGTTCCCTCCGTTCAACTCGACTTCGACGTGGCCACGGGCGATGGAGCGAATCTCGCGTTCGACCTCCTTTTTCGCCAGCCGGGAGACGCCCGTCTCGCTCGACTCGCCGTCGTCGAGGGGGACGGTGACGACCTGGCGGTTGAAGGTGTAGATTTCGTAGGCGGGCGTGCCCGTCTCGAAATCCGAAATCTGGATGACCGGGCGGGCGAGGTCCTCCGCGGTCAGTCCCTCGGGCACCTTCACCTCCGTCTTCACGTCGTAGACGGTGTCGACGCGGCCGTCTTCGATGTAGACAACCGTGTCGACCACCTGCGGGATCATGCCGAGTTCGACCCGACCGACGAGTCGCTGGAGGGCGTCGATGGCGCGGGTGGCGTGGACGACGCCGACCATGCCGACGCCGGCGAGGCGCATATCGGCGAACACCTCGAAGTCGGCGGTCTTGCGAACCTCGTCGTAGATGGTGTAATCCGGCCGCACCAGAAGAAGGGAGTCGGCCGTCTTCGCCATATCGCCCCCGAGCGCGGTATACTGGGTGATGTCCGGCCCGACCTGCAGGTCGCGGGGCTTCTCCATCGTTTTCACCGCGTTGTCGTGGCTCGCGAGGAACTCCGCGACGGCCTGTGCGAACGTGGACTTCCCGGCGCCCGGCGCGCCGGAGATGAGGACGCCACGCTGGCGCTCAAGCAGGCGGTCCTTGAGGTCCTCGGCGAACTCGTAGTCCTCCAGATCCGTCTTGACGATTGGTCGGACGGCCGTGATCTCGAAGCCGTCCGCGAAGGGCGGGCGGGCAACGGCGATGCGGTAGGATCGATACTGGACGATGGTCATCCCCGGTTCGTCGAGTTCGAGGAAGCCGTCGGGGCTCGCCCGCGCCGTCTCCGCGATGTCGTGGGCGAACTCCTTCATCTCGGCCTCGGTCGTCACCTCGTCCCGGATGACCTGGTAATGCATGTCGCCGATTTCGCCGCGTTTGGCCTTCGGCTTCGACCCGGCACGGAGGTGGACGGACATGGTCGTCTCGTCGAAGAAGGATTCTATCTCCAGCCCCTCGGCGTCGCGCCCGCGGGGTTCGACGTACTCCACGTCCAGGCCCTTCGCCTTGCTCACCTCGGCCTGCACCACGTCACTGGTCAGGAGCGTGGCGTCTACGTCGGCCGCTACGTCGCGGACGATGGCGTCGATGTCGCCCTCGTCGGAGCCGTGTATCTGGCCGGCGCTGGGGCGCTGACCGTAGTAGTCGATGGAGATGGTTCCCTCCTCGGCCAGTTCGACCAGCCGTTGCAGTTCCTCGATACCCTCCCAGCCGGTGTCGTGGCCCTCGTTGGCCTGCCACTCGAGTTCACCGACGACGGCCTCGGGGACGGTGATCCTCGCCCCTTGGTAGGCGCCGGATTCGACGTGTTCGGACACGCGGCCGTCGATGACCGCGCTCGTGTCCGGTACGACGTTCATACCCGAAATCGGAGTGCGAGACGGATAAGGGTATTCAAGCGGCGGTCCGAGCGCGGTCAGGCGCTCCGGAGGCCCGTCCCGAGGCGGTCCGCGAAGGGATCGAGGAGCCGACTCGGCACGTTCGCGGAGTTGTCGTCCATCACGATGCCCGTATTGACGGGGTCGCGGTCCGGGCAGTTCGAGTCCGGATACTCGTCGACGTGGCCGAGCATGTGGCCGTACTCGTGGGCGGCCACCGCCCCGGAGTCGAGGGTGTCCCACGTCGTCATGTTGCTCCGGGCGGCGCCGGGTCGAATCCGAACCTCGTGGTGTTCGTTACTCCCCACCCACCGCACCTCGAAGGTGAACGGACAGGGGAGTTCGCCGCCCCGACTGGTCGCCCACTGGTCGCTCCACGTCGATTCGATGCCGTTCTCCCACGTCGTCTGGAGGGAGTTCACCGTCGAGGCGGTGATGCCGGCGTCCGGATCGAGGTCGATGCGGACCGTGACGTGTGTCCACACTTGCTCGAAGGCGGCCGTCCACCCGTAGATGCACTCGGAGACGCCGAAGGAGATTTCCTCCTCGGCGAGCGCTTCGAGGCGGGTTCGGAGCGATCCCGTCCCGTTCAGGATGTCGTCTTTCACCGAGAAACTCCCCGTCTCGCCGGCGTACTTGCGAGCAACGCCTTTGAGGCTAAGATCGTTCATCGCCACCTCCACCGCCCATGAGCCGCGTCCGGAGGCGGTCGACCCGGTACGTGACGACTTCTAGCGGGTCGTCCTGCTCCGCAGCCGGTCGATTCTCGGGCGCTTTCGCCAACCCCTCGAAGACGGCGTCGGCGTCGAAGTAGAACCGCTCCGTATCGCCGTCGACGGTCACGTCCACCCATCCGACCATCGAATCCGGCGTGAAGGAGGCGTCCTCGCGACTGTAGAGGCGCTCCCCAGCGTCGCCGAGGGCGTCGAGAATCGCCGTGAGTTCCTCGGCCTCGACCGTCCCCGACGCTTCGCCGTCACGCTCGGGGTCGGTGTCGTCGCGTACGTCGACGTGCATCTCGCCGCTTCCCGTGAGTTCGACCCGCTCGTCCAGTCGCTCGCTCGGCACGCCGCCGTGGACACAGTAGGTGAGCCGGATCGACTCGCGTTGCTCGGGGTCCTGCAGGCGTTCGCGCGCCAGTGCGATGTGGTTCGTCATTGTAAGGCCACGAGGATCGGAATCTCACCGGTCCCTTCGTGGTGTGGTTCGAGCGCCTTGCCGATGATGGCCCCGAACGCCCGGTCGCGGTCGGTCGCCTTCATCGCGTAGCCGGGCGTGTCCGCAGTGGTGAGCATGTCGCCCACCTCGATCGGTGCGGGGTCCGCATCCACCTTGCAGACCACTTTCCCGACGAGGGCAACGGGGGCACGGCCGGTCTCGTCGCCGTCCTCCGCACTGTCGAGGCGAATGCCGGGGCGGTATGCGCCCGCACCGGAGACGACGCCTGCGACCCGCGGGTCGTACGCGCGGGTGCTCGGCTCGAGGAATCCGTCGGCCGTGACCAGCACCGTCCCGGGACCGATACTCACGTCCTGACTCACGTCGAACGCCTCGGCGCAGTCCGCGCCGCTGAGTTTGATGTCGCCGGACTGCGCGTCGAGATGGATGCGGGTGGTGCCGTCGCCGTCCTTGAGGAAGATGTCGCCATCCTGGCCGTGGTCTCCGAGCGTGAGGTTGCCGTACTGGGCGTCGAGGTGGACGGTTCGGTCGCCGTTCTCGTCGTTGAGCATCACGTCGCCGTCCTGCCCGTGCCCCCCGAGCGTGAGGTTGCCGTACTGGGCGTCGAGGTGGACGGTCCGGTCGCCGTCACCGGTGTCGAGGTAGAGGTCGCCGTCCTGTCCATGCCCCCCGAGCCGCGCGTTCCCGTACTGGGCGTTCAGGTGAATGGTTGTGTTGCCGTCGGCGTCGTCCAGCATCACGTCGCCGTCCTGTCCACAGCCACCGAGGGTCGCGTTGCCGTACCGGCCATCGAGGTGGATGGTCGTACAGCCGCTGGATTCGTTCAGTCGCAGGTCGCCGTCGCTCCCGCTCCCGCCGGCGCTGACGTTGCCGGACTGGCCGTGGATCGACACGGTCGACTCGCCGCTGGCGTTGTCGACGAAGATGTCGCCGTCGTGGCCGTTGCCGCCGACGTGGACGTTCCCCGTCTCGCCGTCGACGTGGACGACCGTCTCCCCCATCCGATCGAGGACGAAGATGTCGCCGTCGTCGCCGCCGCCGCCCAGTGTCAGCGTCGCGTCGTCGTCGACGGTCAGCACCGGCTTCCCGACCCGACCGATGAGGTCGAGGAGGTCGTTGCCGGCACCGATTCGCACGCGGAGGTCGCCGTCGGCGTTGCGGAAGTTGAGTTCCCCGTCCGCCCCGCCGCCACCCAGCGAGAGGTCGCCGTCCCCGAGAACCACCTGCTCTCCCCGGTCGTCGGTGAACCGGAGGCGGCCTCGATCCGCGTCGAGGTGGATCAGTCGGTCCTGCACGGCACCTTTGAGACGTAACGCCCCGCTCCGACCGTTCCCGCCCGATTCGATCTCACCTTTGATCGCGTCGAGTGCGATCACGACATCCTCGCTGTCCGGCGTTTCCGTGAGTTCCATCCGGCCGTTCACTTTATCCGACACTGTGTATCACCGCTACCCTATTCGTCGCCGGAGTAGATAATCTATTCTTTTGCTAACATTTTGACGGGCGGACGACGGTCCGTATAAACGGGACGCGGCCGTCGACCGACTCATGAGCGACACGCTGGACCTGACGCGCCGACTCGTCTCGATTCCCAGCCACGAGGACGAACTGGCGGTGGGCGACGCCGTGGCGTCGTGGCTCCGCGGGGAGACGGACGCGACTGTCCGTCGGGACGACGCGGGCGTGATCGCCCGGCGGGGCGACGGTGATCGATCGCTCGCCCTCGTCGGCCACCACGACGTGGTGGCGCCGGCGAACGAGCAAGTGAGCGACGACGGCGATACGTACGTCGTCGAGGAACGGAACGGCCGCCTCTACGGCCGCGGTACTGCGGACATGAAAGGCAGCCTCGCCGCCGCCATGGTCGCCTTCCGCGACGCCGACCCCGAAGTCGAACTCGTCTTCGCCTCCTTCGCCGGCGAGGAGCAAGGCGGCGTGGGCGTCCGTGCCGCAATCGACTCGGGGTTCGCGCCGGACTACGCCGTCGTCGGCGAGGGCTCGACGGGCTACTCCGCGCCGGGCGTGACCGACGTAGCGGTGGCACACAAGGGGCGGCGCGGGAGTACGCTCGTCGCCACGGGAGCGAGCGCGCACGCCAGCGAACCCGAGGCGGGCGAGAACGCCATCTACCGCGCCTGCGACGCCGTCGACGTGGTCCGCGGCTTCGACGCCCCCGAGACGACGGTGCTGGGGCAGCGGTTGGCGGGAAGCGTCGCGGTCACCGAAATCGAGGGTGGGTCGGGATGGAACGTCGTTCCCGACCGCTGTGTGGTGACGGTGGACGAGCGGACGGTGCCGGGCGAGCGCGCCGCCCTGGGACGGATCGAGTCGCTGCCGGGCGTCGAGTGGGTCGTCGATCAGGACCTACCGCCGATGGCCTGTGACGACGCCGACTTCGCGGACGCCGTCCTCGACGCCGCGAGGGCGGCCCAAGACGGCGACCCACGGCACGTCGCCAAACCCCACGCGACGGACGCGGGGTGGCTGGCCGCGGCGGGGACAACGTGTGTGGTCTGTGGCGCCGCGGAGCCCGGCGAGGCCCACACCGACGGGGAGAGCGTCGCTATCGACGTACTGGAGCGGTGCGAGCGGCTCTACCGCGGCGTCGCGGAGTCGGTATAGCCGCCGCCGAGCCGAACCACCCGGTCGGCGCGTTCGTGGAACGCCGCCAGCGTCTCCCGTTCGGCCTCCGAGACGGGGTCCTCGGCGACGATGGCGTCGGCTTCCAAGGCGTTCAACACCGCCATTTCCGCCCCGGCACAGTAGTCGAGCAGTTGCGTCGGGTCGGCGTCCGGACGTTGAAAGGGGATGGTGGCGTCGTTGACGAAGACGGCCCGCGGGTTAGCGGGTGCGGCGTCGAACATCCCGCCGGCGCGACGGGCGTTGTCGGCGGCGAGTTCGACTGCTTCGTCCTCGGTGTCGGCCATCGTTCGCGGCGCGTGGGCGTCGAGGACGCCCCGCCACACCCCTGCTGGCGGCGTGACGAAGCGGTCGAGGCGGCCGCCGAGCACCCGGCCGTCGCGCTCGATTTCGGGCGCGAATTCGAGGATGACGACGCCCTCGGGGCCCTCGCGGCCCAGCCACGCTGACAGCGCCCGGGCGGTCAGCCGGGTCTTACCGACGTTCGAGGGGCCGACGATCAGGGTCGTGCCCGTGAGCGGGACGGGGTGGTCGGCGTCGGTCACGGCTCAGGCCACTTCTTCGAGCGCGAACTTGCCGCCCAGACCGACCATGGCGAGCGCGAGCGCGACGGCGAACGCGAGGACGAACCCCGCCAGCGGCCCCACGCCCCCGGCGACCTGCGAGCGGACGAAGTTGGCGGCGAGGCCGCCGGTGACAAGCAGGAGCGCCACGCCGCCGACGTTGGCGACGAGCGAGTTGCGGTCCGACACGGCGTCGGAGTTCAGCAGGTAGAGCACGACAGCGATGGCAAAGGGCGTGCCCACCGTCCCGAGCGCGAGGACGAGGACGAGTTGGCCGAGCACGGCGCCGCCGATGAACGCGCCGGGCGCCGAGAGGAGCGCGACGGCGACGAGCAGGCCACGATACCGTGAGTCCTCGATGGTCGTGCCCCACCCGAGTTTGTCGGCGAGCAGGAACGGGGGGACGATGGTGTTGCCGCCGAGCGTCGAGACGGCGGCGCCCCAGAGACCGAGCAGGAAGAGCCACTTGGCGCCCGGGCCGACCAGCGGGCCGAGCGCCTGTGCCGCGCCGACAGTCGAGAGGTCCGCGGAGGTGAGGACGCTCGCGGTGACGAGGAAGATGGCAAGGCTGTAGACGCCGAAGGCGACGAGCATCGACGCGCCCACGTCGAACGTCGCGAGGTCGTAGTCCTCGCGGGTCCACTCCCGCGAGCGCATCGTATAGGAGTGCATGGTGATCAGCGTGATGTGGACGGCGCCGCCGAGGATGCCCGCGGCGACGAGCGCACCACCCGAGGGGACCGAGGGAACCAGCCCCGCGACGGCCGCGCCGGGATCGATGGGGACGACGAACAGGCTCGCGACGAACGCGACGACGACGCCCGCGACGAGCACTTTCGCGGCGACTTCGAGGAAGCGATAGCCCCGGCCGGCGAGGCCGACGGCGAGAACGAGCGCCCAGACGACGCCCCAGATGCGGGCGTCGATGCCGGTAACGGTGGACGAAACCGTGGCGACGGTCTTCATGATCACCAGTTGGGCAACGCCGGCGGCGATGACCGCGTCGGCGACGAGCAGCCACGCCCACCACTCGCCGAGGTGGTCCTCGACGACGGCGACGATGCCACGCTCGGTCAGGAGGCCGAGACGCATCGCGAGATACTGGGTGAGCGCCCCCGCGCCCGCGGAGAGGACGACCACCCAGAGCAGTTGGTAGCCAAAGAGCGCGCCGGCGGTCACGAGGCTGGCGATGGTCGCCGGGCCGGCGGCGATGGCGCCGGCAACCCACGAGGGGCCCATCCCGGAGAGGTAGCCCCCGATACGTGCGGTGAGCCCCGGCTCCGCCGCCGCCCTGGTCACGTCGTTGGTGTCCATGCCTTCCCGTCGATGCCTCGTCGGTATAGGTGTTACCACTCGGTAGTATCACCGACTGCCGACGAGGGGTTGATTACGACGCGCAGCTACGTCTGCCCATGAGCGACACGACGGCGGCCCCCGAGGGCGCCTACGACGACTTGCTCGACCGTGTGGGCCGTATCAGCAACGTCTCGCACGCGGAGGAACTGCTCTCCTGGGACCAGCAGGTGATGATGCCCGAAGGGGGAACGCCGGCCCGCTCGCGCCAGCTATCCGCGCTCTCGGCGGTCGAACACGACCTGCTCACCGCCGACGAACTCGGCGCGCTCCTCGACGAGTTGGAGGCGCGCAGCCTCGACGACGATCAGCGGGCCGTCGTCCGCGAGGTGCGCCGCGAGCAGGAACGCGCCGTCCGCGTACCGACCGATCTGGTCGAGCGCATCTCCGCCGCCTCCTCCGAGGCGTTGACCGCGTGGCGCGAGGCGAAAGAGGCCGACGACTTCGCGGCCTTTGCGCCCCATCTGGAGGAACTGGTCGGGTTGAAGCGGCGGTACGCCGACCACGTCGACCCGGACCGCGACCCCTACGAGGTGTTGTTCGAAGAGTACGAACCCTGCCTCCCGCTCGACCACGCCGAGGACGTGCTGACGGACCTGCGGGACGCGGTGGTGCCGCTGGTCGACGAGATTCGAGCCTCGGACGCCGACCTGGCGACGGGTACCTTCGCCGGAACATTCGCGGCCGAGACACAGGAGAAACTAATGTGCGAGGCGCTTTCCCTGCTGGGCTACCCGTGGGAACGGGGCCGACTCGACGAGGCCCCACACCCGTTCTCGACGGGGACGACCTACGACGCCCGGATCACGACTCGCTACGACGAGACCGACCCCGTCGGCGCTTTGCTGTCGACGATCCACGAGTTCGGCCACGCCACCTACACGCTCGGCCTGCCCGACGAGGCGTACGGGACGCCGCTGGGCGAGGCGCGTGATCTCTCGATCCACGAGTCGCAGTCGCGGCTGTGGGAGAACCACGTCGGCCGGTCGACGGCGTTCTGGGAGCTGTTTCTCCCCCGCGTGATCGAGGCGTTCCCCGACGTGGGCGACGTGAGCGTCCGCGACGCCTACGAGGCGGTCAACGCCGTCGACCCCTCGAACCCAATCCGGGTCGAGGCCGACGAACTCACCTACCATCTCCACATCGTCCTGCGATTCGAAATCGAGCGCGACCTGATTCGGGGTGATCTGACGGTCGAGGACGTGCCCGCGGTGTGGAACGAGAAGATGGAGTCGTATCTGGGGCTGCGGCCCGAGACGGACGCCGAGGGCTGTCTGCAGGACGTCCACTGGTCCCACGGTGCTTTCGGCTACTTCCCAACCTACTCGCTGGGGAGCGTCGTCGCCGCACAGTTGTTCGACGCCGCGGAACGGGACCTCGGCGGGCTGGACGGGCGGATTCGCGAGGGCGAGTTCGACCCGCTCCACGAGTGGCTGACCGACCGGATTCACCGCCACGGCAAGCGCTTCGAGACGAACGACCTGGTCCGGCAGGCGACGGACGAGGACGTGAGCGCGGACGCCTTCGTCGACTACGCAACCGCGAAGTACGGCGAGTTGTACGGGCTGTGAGCGGCCGCATCGGTCCTTTCGTCTGCGGACCGTCCGTGGGCGTGCCGGCCGCCGACCGGATATCCGGAACCGGGGAGCGCTCCGCGACGGTTGCTCCGTGTCAACGTTACCCAAACCAGTACGTCTAAGTGATGGTATGACGTACCACGACATGTATGGCAGCCGAACCCAGCGCACGCGACGACAAGCTGTTCGACCAGTTCCTCGCGGACAACGGCCACGACACCACACCGGTACGCTGGGAGCGATCATATAACAAGCTGCAGTGCCCGGACTGTGGGGCGCTGCACGACGAGGCCGCGACCGACTGCTCGGTCTGTGGCTGGGATCCGGCGACGTAGCCGGGTCGGCACCACGCGTCCCCGGAGCCACGCCGTTTATACAGCCTCGGGGCATGTACGTGGACAATGAGCGACGACGCTACGGTCACCCGCCTCTTCGGTGGCCCCGGTAGCGGGAAGACGACGGCCCTCCTCGACCGCGTGGACGAACTACTCGAAGACGACGACGTGAGCATCCGCGACGTGCTCGTCGTCTCCTATACGCGCGCCGCGGCCGCCGAGGTTCGCGAACGTCTCGCCGAGCGACTCGACACGTCGCCGCGCGCCCTGCAGGGGAACGTCTGTACGATGCACGCGAAGGCGTACGAACTGCTCGACCTCTCGCGGGGCGACGTGGTCGGCGAGAGCGACAAGGAGGAGTTCTGCGAGGAGTACGGCATCGAGTACGAGGACGAGTACGGCGGCGCTGGCCGACGGACGGCCCGGTCGACGACTCTCGGCAACAAGATCATCGCAACCAGCCAGTGGCTCCAGCGCACGCAGCGCGACGTGGCCGACTGGTACGACGTACCCTTCCAGTGGGACGTGGAGACGGTGCGGCTCCCGCCGGATATCGACCCCAACGCACAGGACGGGAACAAGTACACGCCGACGTGGCCGACCGACGACGACCGGATCGACGTGCCCGAGGTCATCCGTGCCTGGCGGGCCTACAAGGGCGAGCACGGGCTGGTCGGCTTCGCCGACATGCTCCAGCGGGTGGCTCAGCGCTCGCTCGTTCCCCACGTCGACTACCTCGTCATCGACGAGTTTCAGGACATCACCACCCTCCAGTACGACGTCTACGAGGAGTGGAAACCCCACATGAAGGGGGTCCTGATCGCCGGCGACGACGACCAGGTCGTCTACGCCTGGCAGGGCGCCGACCCCAACATCCTGCTCGACGCCGAAGTCGACAACGACGTGGTGTTGCCCAACTCCTACCGGCTTCCCTCGCGCATCCTGAACGTCGTCAACCGGGAGATTCGCCACATCGACAAGCGCCAGGAGAAAGACCTCAACCCGCGCAAGGAGGGTGGCGTCGTCGAGGGAATTCCGAACCCGTCGATGTTCGAGGTGGTGCGGAACGTCCAGCATACGGTCGATACCACCGACGAGACGCTGATGATCCTCTTTCGGGCACGCTACCAGATGTTCCAGTTCATCGACGACTTCCTCCCGAAGGGAATCCCCTTCTCCGTGATGACGGACCAGCGGATGTGGACGGACCGCCTGACGGACTACGTCCGCGCCGTCGAGAAACTGGACGCGGGCGAGCCGATTACGGGGCTGGAGGCGCGCCGTCTCGCCGATATGCTCCAGGATTCCGCGTTCGGAACGAACGAGCGCGACGCCTTCTACGACACGCTCGACGACCGGGAGGAGGCGGCGGACGAAGACGACATCGCGGAACTCGAGGTGCCGGCCGACCTGGTGACCGAGCACGTCCCCTTCATGCCCGACCCGGCCGCCGCGGGCGACATGCTCCGGAAGGTGACGAGCTTCCAGCGCAACTCCGTCGACGCCTACTTCGACGGCGACTATCGGGAGATGGACCCGAGTCGGGTCCGCGTCGGCACCATCCACTCTGCGAAGGGTCGCGAGGCTGACCACGTCTTCGTCTGCACCGATCTGACCGAGAAGGTGGTCGAGCAGATGGCCGCGAGCGTCGACGACCCGACCGACGTGCCGGGCGTCGAGGAGTTCACCGCCCACACCAGCCCGGTCCCCCTCCTCACCGACAACGAACGCCGCGTGTTCTACGTCGGGATGAGTCGGGCGCGCGAACGCCTCGTCCTCCTAGAGAACCTCATCGGCGGCGCGCCGACCTTGCCCGTCAGCGTCGTGTTACACAACGAACTCCGCGACGAGGACGTCGAGGAGATGCTGGAGGAGGCACAGGCGACGCAGGTGCCCGAACCGGAGCCGTGAGCAGCGAGGCGGCGCTGGCGGCGGCCGAACGGGGCCTCGTCGCCGCCGCGACTCGGCTAGCCGAGGCGACTGTCGTCGACGACCGTCTGCACGTCGGTGACCCGCTCACGCCGTCGGTTCTCGAACGCGTCGCGAGCGCCGCGGCCGGCGACGACGCGACGGTAACGGTCGAGACACGGGCGGGTGTCCTCCCCCCGGACGACCCCGTCGTCGTCGCCGTCGACCCGGCCGACGCCGCTCCACTCGCGCGGACGTTCGTCGTCGACGGGGCCGGCGGGTGGACGCGCCGCGCGGCCGTCGCCGTCGGGATGGCCCACGACGCCGTCCGCCGCGTCGTCGAACCGGGCGTCCCCGCCCGCCGAGTGGTCGACGAGGCGGTCGCCGAACTCGGGGCGTACGGCCTCGCCACCGCCGACGGCCCGGTCGCCCACGGCATCGGGACGAGTATCGACTTCTCGGGCGACACGCCCCTCGACGCGGGGACGCGGTTCGCCCTCGATCCGGCGGCGCGCGACCCCGACCCCGACACGGACCGTGGTCGCGTCCGCATCGGCGGCTGGTACGTCGTCACCGACGACGGCTGTCGGGTGTCGAGTGATCTCCCCACGTCGCTGTCGCCGGCCGCCTACTCCGGCTGATCGTCCTCGTCGTCCGGCTCTTTCACCGCGCGCCCGACGACACGTTCGAGGACGGCACCGGGCAGGTCGGCCGGCGTCGTGAGCCGTCGGGGTAGGACGACCATCAGGGCCGCGACGACGACGAGGCCGGCGCCGAGCGCTCGATTCCCCGAGACGAACGCCTCGATGCCGTAGAGGCCGACCGGAATGGCGAAGATGAGCGTGGCGGCGAGGCCGACGGTCTCCAGAATCCCGAGTCGCATCGGCGGCCCTAAGCGGCGATGGCGTAAAAAAGCCGAGATCCACCCGCCTCGTCGCCGACCCGTCGTTCCGGCGAAGCCCGCGGCGGAGGCGCCCCTGCGGGGACAGCGGGCACGACCGGGCGGTCCCCGCGTGGCGGATCGCAACCCCTTACTCCGGCGCCGGTCAAGGACGCCCATGTTCACGGGTATCGTCGAAGAGACGGGTGAGGTGGTCGGCGTCGACGTGACCGAGGCGGGACGCCGGCTCCGTATCCGTCACGGATTCGACGCGGTCGAGGGCGGCCAGTCGATCAGCGTCAGCGGCGTCTGCCTCACCGTCGAAGCACACGCCAACGACTGGTTCGAGGTGTTTCTGGCGAGCGAGACGGTCGCGAAGACGTATCTCGGCATGGTCGAGGTGGGCGACGCCGTCAACCTCGAACGCGCCATGCCCGCGGACGGGCGCTTCGACGGCCATGTCGTGCAGGGCCACGTCGACGGCGTCGCGACCGTCGAGGCCGTCGACCGCGTCGGCGACGACTGGTGGTTCGAGTTCGCGCTCCCCCCGGAACTCGGGCGCTACGTCGTCTCGAAGGGCTCCATCGCGCTCGACGGGATCAGCCTCACCGTCGCGGAGCGAGATTCTGAGACCGTCACCGTCGCCATCATCCCCACCACCTACGACCTGACGACGCTCTCGGCGAAGGAGCCGGGCGATCCGATCCACGTCGAGGTGGACGTGATCGCGAAGTACGTGGAACGGCTGGTCGGCGGGGACGGGGACGACCCCGTGTACGCCTGATTACGATTCGAACTCGGTAAGTTCGGCCTCGATGGCCGACTCCTTGGCGTCTTCTTCCTCGTGGACCTCACTGTAGGTGCGGCTGTACCGCCGGATTTTCCGGAAGAGGATGAATCCGAAGACGCCGTCGTAGATGAGGACGTAGATCAGGAAGGACGGAAGCTGCGAGAGGCCGGTCGAGAGGCCGATGACCGCCGAACCGATGCCGACGGTGGTGTTGTAGGTGGCGTGGATGAGCGCGGCGATCAGGAGGCCCTTGATGATGATCGGTCCGCGGTTCTCGGGGTTGAATTTCGCGAGGCCGAGGTAGTAGCCGGCGAAGGCGGAGTAGATGACGTGACCCGGGCCGGCGAGGGCACGGATGGCGGTGATACCGCCTCCGGCACCGATGAGGCCGAGGCCACTCGCCATCGGCGCGTCGAGGTTCTGCGTGATGTAGAGGGCGTTCTCGATGGTGGCGAAGCCGAGGCCGGCGACGGCGCCGTACACCGCGCCGTCGACGACGGCGCCGAAGTGGTCGGTGCCGTAGGCGTACAGCCGAACCGCGAGAAGCTTCACCGTCTCCTCGATGGGGCCGACGATCAGGAAGAAAAAGAGCGCGTTACCGACGAATCCGAGAACGGAGAAGTAAGGCCGGGTGACCGAGTTGAGCACCGCCGCGAAGTTGGCGGTGAGGACGCCGAGGAGGAACGTGGCGACCAGAACCGAGAGGGGTTCGCCGCTGGTTACGTCGGTCCGGCGGACGTAGATGGCGAGTGCGAGCGCCGGCAGCGCCGAGAGAAGCGTCAGTGCCCCGATCTGTGGGTCTGTGATGGCGCTCAGACCGCCGATGCCGACGAGGATCAGGAGGGCGACGCCGACGACGAACAGCCGGGTCGAGGCGACGAGCAGCCGATAGAGCCCGGCGGACACGGCGTCGAGCGGCCCGCGTCGTTCCCACGTCGCGATGTCGTAGAGGTCGGTCCCGTCGCGGGCGCGTTCCTCGACCGGGTCCCGTCTACGCGACATATCACACGCCTCGGAGTCCAGCGGTTAAGTTCTTGGCTTCCAGGACGACGAGCGGACGAACGTCCGTTCACTCGCTAGTCTGCTCCCCCCGTTCGCTCGCCGACTCGCTCACGGGACCACCGCGGACTCGCGGTGCTCGTCCGCGAGGTCTCACTCGCTCGCCGACTCGCTCGTGAGACCGCCGACTATTTGTCCGCTCACACCCCAACGACGGCCATGTACGACTTCGTCGTAGTCGGCGTCGGCCCCGCCGGTGCGCGCGTCGCCCGCCGAGCCGCCGCCGCCGGATACGACGTGCTCGCCCTGGAGAAGGGGACGGTCGGAACCCCACTTGCCTGCTCCGGCCACGTCAGTACGGACGTGTGGGACTTCGTGCCCGAGGCGTCGAGAGCGGACCTGCTCCAGAACCGGGTGTACGGCGCGAACTTCCGGCTCGGCGGCCCCGACTCGCGATCCTACCCCTTCTACAAGTCGACCGAGGTGTCGAACGTGATCGACCGCGTCGAACTCGACCGGACCCTCGCCGACGCGGCACGGGCGGCGGGCGCCGACGTGCGCGAGGGGCATACGGTCGTCGGCGTCGACGAACGGCCGGATGGCGTGACGGTGACCGCCCGCGCCGACGGCGAGACGCTGACGTTCGAGACGCGACTGGTCGCCGGCTGTGACGGCCCCGTCTCGCGGGTGCGCCGCGAGATCGGCCTTCCGGAGCCGGCCGAGACCCTCCACGGCGTCCTCGCGTTCGACGGGACGCCCGACAACGGCGACTTCGTCGACGTGCATCTGACGGTGCCGCGCTTTTTCGCGTGGCGAATCCCCCGGGGCGATGCGGGGGTCGAATACGGCCTCGCGGCGCCGCCGGGTACCGACGTGACCGGGCGGTTCGAGGAACTGACCGACGCCTACGGCGCCGAGACGACCCACCGGTGCTCGGGCGCCATCCCCATCGGCCCGCCGGCGCGAGTGACGGGCGACCGCACGTTCCTCGTCGGCGACGCCGCCGCCCAGACCAAACCCTTCACCGGCGGCGGCATCCTCTACGGTATGACGGCCGCGGACCACGCCGTCGACGCCGTCGATCCGGACGACCCGTCGACGCTCGACACCTACGAACGCGCGTGGCGAGACGACTTGCGCCGGGAGATACGGTTGGGGCACGCCATCCGCCGGGCGTACTCGCTGCCCGATCCGATCCAGCGGCTGGGACTGTGGGCGCTCGACGGCGAAATCGGGGTGCATATGGACCGTCCCAGTTCCTTCTTTTCGGCCGAGCACCTGCGGGCGCTGGTGGGGAGTCTGTGGCCGGGCGCCGGGAACGAGCCGGACCGCCCTCAGTCGGAGTCGTAATCGGGGAGCCGCCCCGACCGTCCACTCCCCTCGACGGAGGGGAGCGAGGTAGTGGCGGCAGCGACGTCGTCCCCGCCGATGCGGACGGTGAGCGGCGGGTCGGAGCCGTCGTCAAGCACCGCGCTCTCGCCGGACTGCGCCCGACTGGCCGCGGAGCGTAGCGCCGCGCTCTCCACGTACGCGAGCGCGATGGGACGGTCGAGCGACGGGCTCTCGACGCCACGGGTCACGTCGCCGACGCTCGCGTCGCCGTCGAAGACGGCCGCCCCGGAGTCGGGTACGGCGTCGACCAGAAGCCCGACCAACCGCTTGCTCGGCCGACCCTGATTCTCGACGCGGGAAACGACTTCCTGCCCGACGTAACAGCCCTTCTCGAAGTCGAGTGCGTTGCGGACGCCGGCGACGTTCGGAATCCGGCCGACGAGTTCGGTGTCGAAGAGAGGGGTGCCGGCTTCGAGAGTGAGGCTGTTCCAGGTGCGGTAGCCGACTGGCGTCGTCGGCGTTCCGCGGGTGAGCAGGGAGTCCCACACGTCGTCGGCGTCGTCGGCGCGGCAGATCACCTCGTAGCCCGTCTCGCCGGTCGGATCGTCCGTCGAGACGACGGTAACGCCCGCGTCGGCGATGGAGCCGCGAACGAACGTGAGGGGCTCCTCGGGAACGCTCGCGCCGGCGAGCAGCGTCGCCACCGTCTCCGTCGACGTGGGGCCGTGAACCCCGAAGACGGCGAACTCAGCGGAGGCGTCGCGGATCGCCACGTTCTGGATGAACACCTTCTCGCCCCAGTCGTCGGCGAGGGGGTCGGCCCGGTCCGGCGGCGTGAAACAGAGCAGGCGCTCGCCCGCGTTGTAGACGTAGAGGTCGGTTTCGATGCCGCCCTGTGGGTCGAGGAGGAGCGCGTAACAGCCCTCGCCGTCGGCGGCGGGGACACGGTTGGAGACGGCGTTGTCGACGAAGTCGACGGCGTCGCTTCCCTCGACGACGACGACGCCGTAGCCCATCTCGATGACGCCGACGCCGTTGCGGACGGCGAGGTGGGTGCGCTCGGGGCGACCGTAGTGAGCGACCACCGTCCGTCCGCCGCGCGTCTCGAACTCGGCGCCGTAGCCGGCGTGACGACCCCCATCGCGTTGCATCGACGGGAGATAGGTCGGCGGCGGGAAAAAGTGACGCGGTTGCCGACGTGGATCAGAGGCCGAGGCGGTCACGGATCGCGTCGAACAGTCCCTCCTCGTCGTCCGGTGTCTCGGTCGGATCGGGCACTACGCGGTCGTCGGGGAGGACGACCGTCCGCCCGTCGTCTCGTTCGACGGCGATGAGCGAGTCCGCTTTCAACTCCCCGAGTGCGGCTTCGAGCGTGTCGATATCCACGTCGACGGCTGCACGGAGTTCGAAGACGGTCATTCCGTCGCCACCACGGTCGACCAGCGCATCGAGGACGGCCACTTCGACCTCGTCGCGGTCGCGGAACTCCCGTTTGGCCTTCATGCACGGAGGTAACGGCCGCGGATGGTTTACCAGTACCGCCCGTCGCCCGCGGGGTCGGACGCGCGTCTGACGGACGCTTTTGGTGTCGGGCGCCGCTACCCCCTACACGATGGGACTCAGGTGCCTGCTGGGACACGAGTACGCGAACCGCGAGGTGGAGCGCGAACGGGAGGAGCGCGGCGACGAGGTGGTCGTCACGTATCGGACGGTCGAGACCTGTGACCGCTGTGGCGAGCGTCGGGTCGTCAGCGAGAACAAGGAGGTCCGACCGATCCGAAATCCTCGGAATGAGGACGTGACGACCGGACTCGGCGGCGGCGTGACGGCCGATATGGGGGGCGACGCGGATTCGGAGTCGGACGCGCCGACGAGCGACGCCGCTCCCACCACGGACGACACGGAGCCGACGCCGACCGCGCCGGCGTCGACAGGGGACGACGGCGTGGTGGCCGACGCGGAGGCCGAGACGGTCCCCGACGACGCGGACCCGGACCCCGCACCCGACCCCGCGGAGGAGGACGCCGTCATCCTCGACGACGGGGCGACCGAAGACGACGACGGCCGCGAACACGGCGAGTGGCCGGCCGCCGACGCCGAGGGGTCGGAGACCGCGAACGCCGACACACCGGCGGACCCAGGCCCCGTAGACGACGGGACGACCGTCGTCAGCGGCGACGAGAACTGGCCCGAACCGCAGGGCGACGACGAGGGGTTCGACGCCGAACCGAGCGACGGTGCCCCCACCGACGTGTCCTTCGGCGGCGGGTTGGCGCCCGAGCGAGCGGACGAAGCGGCGACGAACGGCGAGGCTGGAACGGAGGGCGGTGCCGTCGCAGGCAAGCAGTTCGTCGCCGCCGAGGCTGTCGAACCGGTCGGCGAGGAGTCCCCCGGCGAGACGGAGTTTTTCTGTCCGAACTGTGGCTACGCTCGCGAGGCCGGCGGGTCGTCGATGCGCGCCGGCGACATCTGCCCCGACTGCCACAAGGGGTACATCGCCGAACGCGAGACGTGATTCCGTCGGCCGTAACCGCTTCACGCCACTCGCGGCCCGGGGTGTCGGGAATCTCGATCGACTCCTACAGTAGCGTTTGAAACTGTTTGCACACCTGATCGCAGGACTGCGTGCGATCAGGTGTGCTCTGACTTACGACGGCTACTATAGCCGGCAGCGTGAGGACGAAACTGGTAAACCGCCGCCTTTCGAACCGGAATCCATGAAGGAGTACAAGATGCGTCGTGGGGAGACGTTAGCGGAGAACGCGCCTGATCTGAAAGGGACCGTCGAGGGGTACTTCGGCCCCGTCACGGGCACGGAGGAGTACAAGGGAAGCGACCTCTACGTCGTCGGCGACCCCGACAACCCGGTCTTCGAGCGCATCGTCGCCGGCGCCGTCGAGTACAGCGGGAAAAAGGACAAACTCGGCGTCCACTTCGAGGAGAAGCCGGCGGCCCAGGTCATCGAGGAGGGCCACGCCGACGCCGCCGAGGACGCCGTCAGCGCGAAAAACGACTTCCTGCTCGAAGTGACGGGCCGCGATGCCAAGTCGCGCCGCGACTCGATGAAACGCTCCGTCGAGGACGACCCCGACGACGTGCCCGAGGCGTAGCCGCACCCGCCCTACAGCGCCTCCGGAATCCACCCGCCGTCGACTTCCACGTTCTCGCCGCTCACGTAGTCGCTGTCCGAATCGAGGAAAAAAAAGAGCACCTGCCGCAGGTCGTCGAAGGAGGCCCACCGCCCACGTGGCGCCTCGTCGGGGAACTCGTCCGAGTTCTCGACGACGTACGGCGAGATGCAGTTGACGGTGATGCCGTCGGATGTGGTGTCGTTCGCGAGCATCCGCGTGAACATGATGACGCCCGTTTTCGCGACGAGATACGGGAAGTTCTTCGGGTAGACCAGCGCCTTCTCGGTTCCCGCGTAGCCGACGTTGACGATGCGGCCGAACGCGGCCTCGCGCATCGCGGGCAGGGCGCGTTTCGAGCAGAGGTAGGTCCCGTTGAGGTTCGTCCCGAGGACGCGATTCCACGTCTCGAACGTGAGTTTTTCCCAGTGACGGGGGGCGAAGTCGCCGACGTTGTTGACGAGGATGTCGACCGACCCGAGAGCCGCTTCGACCGCGTCGAACATCGCGTCCACGTCGTCGGGATCGGTCACGTCGCCTTGCACCGTCGTCGCCTCGCCGCTTGCCTCGCGGGCGACGGCGGCCGTCGCGCGCGCCGCCTCGGCGCTCGTGTGGTAATGCACCGCGACCGACGCGCCCGCCTCGGCCATCGAGAGGGCGAACTCGCGGCCGACACCCTTCGCGCTCCCCGTCACCAGGGCCACCCGGTCGGAGAGATCCGTCGTGAGCATACGAACGCATGGAGAGGGGGCCGCAAATGGGTTCCGGGGGGCGGTAACGGTTTGTATCCGGCCCGTCAATCCGACCGGCATGGCCGTAGAGACACTCCTCGTCGCCATCGGACCGAAGGATTACGACCGCGTCGAACGCCTCGCCGAAGAGACCATCGACATCGCGACGCCGACCGGCGCCGACGTGGTCCTCGCGCACGCGTTCACCCAGGATGGGTTCGATGAAGCGCGGTCGAACCTCCACTTCGACGACGCGACGCCGGGGCAGGTGGCGACACACAGCGCGACGATCCGTGATCTCGAAGACGTACTGGAGGCGGCCGATGTCGAGTATACGGTCCGTGGTGCGGTCGGTGACCCCGGCGAGACGATGGTCGAGGTGGCAGAAACCGTCGACGCCGACATCGTCGTCGTCGGCGGGCGGGGGCGCTCGCCGGCCGGCAAGGCCATCTTCGGGAGCGTCGCGCAGACGATCATGCTCGACGCCCCGTGTCCGACCCTCTACGTCCGCACCGGTACGGAGTAGATGGCGGTGTATCTCGGCGTCGACCTCGGCGCGACGACGATTCGGGCCGTCGTCGGCGACCGTGCCGGCCGCGTCGCCGGCGCGGGCCGACGACCGACGCCGCAGGGACCCACCGGCGTCGCCGTCACCGACGCGGTCCTCGACGCCGTCCGCGACGCGTGTGCCGACGCCGGTGTCGACCCCGAAGCCACCGTCGCCGCGGGGATCGGTGCCATCGGACCGCTGGATCGCGGCGCAGGCGCGACGGTCGCCCCCGCGAACCTGCCCGACGTGGATCGGGTGTCGCTCACCGGCCCGCTACGGACGCTCGTCTCGACCGACCGGATCTCCCTGCACAACGACGCGACGGCCGGCGCCATCGGCGAGCGCTTCTTCGGCGACGGCGAGGAGAACCTCGTCTACCTCACGCTCTCGACGGGTATCGGCGCGGGCGCCGTCGTCGACGGGCACGTCCTCTCCGGGTGGGGCGGCAACGCCGCCGAAGTGGGCCACGTGACGGTCGACCCCGACGGCCGGCCCTGTGGCTGCGGGGGTAAGGGACACTGGGAGGCGTACTGTGGCGGCGCGAACGTGCCGGAATACGCCCGCGACATGCACGACGGCGAGGCGACGCGGCTCGACCTCGCGACCGCCGACGCCGCGGCGGTGTTCGATGCCGACGCTGCGGGCGATGACTTCGCCCGACGGGTCGTCGACCGGATCGGACGGTGGAACGCCGTCGGCGTCGCGATGGTCGTCCACGCCTACGCGCCGCGGGTCGTCGCCGTCGGCGGCGGCATCGCGCGCAACAACCCCGAGCGAATCCTCGGGCCGATCCGCGAGGGGCTGTCGGCGCACGTCCACGTGGCGTCGACCCCCGAGATACGGCTCACGGACCGGGACGGGGACGCGGTCGTCAGGGGGGCGCTCGCGAGCGCGATCACGGGTGGCACGGGCGACCCCGCGGACCGCTAGAGCGCGCCTTCCAGACTCGTCGCGACCGATCGTGCCTTCTCGGCGAGCGGCGCCGACACCTGTCCGGCACCGACGGCATCGTCGAGTTCGTCGTCGTCGACCCGGCGCACCTCGCCGTCAGGACCCTTCACCACGTCGACGTGGAGGTCGACGTAGCGGACGGCGTCGGGGAAACACTCCACGGGCGTACAGACGTTGACGTAGGTGCCCTTGCGCGCCCCGTCGGCGTCGCGGTAGACGGTCGGATACCACCACCGCCCCTCGCGGACCTTGGTGATCGCTACGTCGCCGGCTTCACGGTCGACGCCGAGGGCGTCGTAGGTGCCGCCGGCGGTCATCTCGCGTCGGAGGGTGAGCGTGCCGTCGGCGTCGCGGTCGGTCACCTCGGCGCGCCCGAGAACGATCCGCCGACCGTCGGGTTTGCCGTGGTCGAGACGGACGTGGTCGCCCGCGACGGGGCCGAAGGTGTCGGTGACGGCCTCGAAGGCGAAGTCGCCGTCGTGGGAGCCAAGCGCCTCCACGAAGTCGACGGCGCGGCTCGCTTCGGTGGAGGCGGCCTTGATCCGGTGGTGGCCGGTCATCGTCGGCGTCACCGCCCGGCGGTCCTCGTCGAGGGCAAAGCGCGCCTCGCGGCCGAACCACACCCACGTCGTCGCGGCGGGGGCGGCGAGGCTGCGGGGGGCGTCGACTGGACCGTCGAGAGCCGACTCCAGCGTCTCGGCGTGCTCGACTGCCCGCTTCAAGGCAGTCTCCAAGGCCCCCATGTCGGCCTCGGTGGCGGCGTCCGCCCACACCAACCCCCACCCGTCGGGCGGATCGATGCCGAGGAGGTCGGTCATGCCCGCGAGTTCCCGTCCCGCCTCGTCGTCGTAGCTATCGACGGTGATGCCGGACTCGCCGCGAACGAGCGTCGCCGGGCCGGCGCGGGCGCACACGCCGCCGTCGAGGACGGGCCGGCGGTCGACCCACGGCGCCGCCGACTCGGACACCTGGACGCGAACGTCGTCGCCGACTTCGACGTGGGCGTCGACGCTCCCGAAGGGGAGAAAGCCCTCGGCGTCGCCCAGGTCACAGACGGCGCCACTCCCCAGCGTCTCGGTGATGCGGGCGTCGAAGACGGCGTCGCGGGGCGCGGGCGACGCCCACGCGAAGGTGTCGCGGGTCGGGTCGAGCATCCCGACCGCCCGGGAGACGGCGTCGGGCGCGCCGGCCACGCCGACGCCCTGCCGGTCGTCGGTCGTCTCGACGGTCACGTCGTGGGGATCGGTCCCGAAGTCGGCGTCGAAGCGCTCGCGGATCGGATCGGACGCCGACACCACGTCGTGTCCGGCGTCGAGAAAGCGGCGCGTGAGCGCAGTCGTGTAGATACCGCGACAGCGGACGTTCATACGGATCGGCCGGCCAGTGCCGGCGGGGCAGGGAGTTCGTCGTCCATCATACCCCTGCTAGGCGCGCGGGGGTTTTCACTGCGACGGAGACGCGGCCCCGGCGCTACCGACGCCGACCGGCCGCGAGGAGGAGGCCCGCGAGCGCCGCGGCGACGGCGGGCAGGACCCCGAACCCGTCGCCGCCCGCCCCCGTGCGGGCCGCGCGGTCGGTCGCCCGACGCGTCTCCCCACCGGCGGCCGCCGCGTCGGTGGCGGGTGGTGTGGTCGTCGCCGTCGGGGTGTCCATCGGGGTCACCGTCGCCGTCGCCCTCGGCACGGGCGTCGCGGACGACGCGTCGCCGACCCGCACGGTTCGGGTGTCCGTCGCGTCGACCGTCTCGGCCCGGAGGGTGTATCGGCCGGCGTCGACGCCCGATACGTCGATGGCGGTCCGCCAGCGGCCGGACGCGTTCACCGTCGCGTCGGCCGTCGCGGCGAGACGCGTCCCGTCCCGAACGTCGAGGAGGACGGTCGTCCCGTTCTCGCGGTTCGACGTGCCCGCGACGACGAGTTCGCCCGCCCGGTGACGAACCGTCTCGACCTGCACTTGGGGATCGGTGGCGGTGACGGTCAGGCCGACGATCCGGTCGTCGACGCCGGCGCCGCCGTAGGCGTCGCGGACGACGGCCGCGGCCTCGTCGGGCGTCTCCGACCCCGAAAGTTCGCTTCGGATGGCCGCCGCGTCGCCCCCGTCGGCGAACCCGAACGTCGCGTCGCGCCCGGTCGTCACGAGGAGGATGCGGTACCGACCGGGCGCGTCGAAGGCGGCGTAGTCGAAGTCGAAGGCGTCGTCCTCGGCGACGTCCACGTCGCGGGGGTCGACGGCGCCGCGCGGGGAGACGACGTAGGCCCGAACCGTCTCGCCCGGCCCGGGGGCGGTGCCGGTGACCTCGACTTCGTCGCCGGCGGCGGTGGCGATGCGGGACTGTGACACCGACGCCGTGGGCGACGGGTCGACCGTCTCGACGGTGGTCGTGGCGACGGTGTCGAACCCGCGGAGCGTCGACTCCGAAATGCGGGCCGTCGATCCCAGGAACTCCTCGCCGGGGTCCGCGACGGCGGCGATCCGGTAGCTGTCGGCGGTGGTCACCACCGCGCGGGTGTCGAGGTCCACGTCCCACGAGCCGTCGTGGACGCGCGCCTCCGCCAGTTCGTCGGTGTCCGTGTCGGCGTACAGCGGGGCGTACTCGCCGCCGACGTGGGCGTAGAGTTTCACCGTGTCGGCACCGCGGGCCGACCCCGATACGGTGACCGTCTCGCCGACGGCGAGGGTCGAACGGTTGGCCGTCATCGAGAGCCGACGGTCGGTGACGGTGAGCGGGACGCTCGCCCGGGGGTCGGCGGTGGCGTTTCGTGCCAGATCGATCTCGTGGGTCCCCTCGTCCAGCCGGTCGGTTTCGAGTTCGACCTTTGCGAAGCCGTCGTCGTCGAGACGGACGGCGGCGTAGAGGGCGGTCGCATCGGCGTCGACGCCGACGAGGACGAGGCCCTCCGCGGCGCCGAACACCGCCTCCGCGGTGGCGACGGTCGCCGTCTCCCCGTCACGGAGGGCGTCGGTCGGCACGCGAACGTGTCGAACCGCCCCCGGTGACCCGCTCACCGTCGCGACGGTGGTCTCGCCCCGCGGGACGCGCGTCCGACTCAGGGAGACGGTCCGTGCCTCCGGACGGAGGCGGACCGTCACCGTCTCGTTCACGTGATCGAGGTCGGTCGCCCCCTCGACGCGGACGGTGTACGTACCGGCCGAGAGGCCGGATACGTCGAGCCGAACCGTCTCACCCGACGCCGAGACGGTCGGATCGTCGGTGAGTTCACCCGTCAGATCCAGCCCGTCCGCGTTTTCGACGACGACCGTCGCGTCGTCCGCGGCCGCGAAGTCGAACTGCGGGTCGACGACCAGCGTCCCGACGCTCCGTGGAATCGACGACCCGGCGACGTCCGTGCCGCCGGGCGTGTCCGCCGGGGAAAGCTCCACGTCCGTTACGTTCGGGCGCTCGACGCCGACTGTGGACGCGTCGGTGTCGCCTGCCGGACCGTACGTCCCGGGCTGGAAGCCGTTGGCGGCGGTCACGTCGGCGACGAGGGTGTCGTCGACGGTCGCCGGCTTCCCCTCGACGTCGCCGCTGGTGCCGTAGAACCGCTGGGACGACCCCGCCGGGGCGACCCCATCGAGACGCGTCAGGTCCACGTCCTCCTCGCCGAGATAGAGCACGTCGCCCGCGGTGACGCTCCGGTCGCTCCCCGTCGCCGATGCGGTGACGGTGCCGAGCGATCCCGTCGCGTCCGCCGTCCCGTCGCCGTCGGCGTCGACGGACGCGGTCAGGTCGTGGCTCCCCGTCCGGCCGACGACGACGCCCGAGACGCTGACCGTCACCGTCACCGTCTCGGCGTCGACACCCGCGTCGTCGTCCCACGAGACGACGACGGCGTTTGCCGTGCCGTCGACGGATGCGGTCACGCCCGTCGCGTTCGGCGTCGCGGCCGGCGTCGTCGCCGTCGCGCCGGCGAAATCGAGTCCTTCGGGGGCCGTCACCGTGACGTTCGCGTCCGTCGTCCCGTCGGTGGTGTTCACGCCCGTGGCGTTCACCGAGAGGTCGAGCGTCGTCGTCTCGCCCGTCGAGACGGCCGTCGGCGAGACGGTGGCGTCGCCGAAGCCGACGCCCGCGCCCGCTGCCGGCGTCGCAGCGCCGAGCAGGACGGCGACGGCGAGGGCGGCGACGGCGGTGTGGTTCATCGACGCCACCCCCGCGCCACGAGGAGGATCGCCGCGAGCGCGACGAGCGGGCCGAATCCGGGGGCGCTGCCGGGCGTCGACGGCGCCGTAGTGGCCGTCTGCGTCGGAGTGGTCGTGGGCGTCGGAGTGGCCGTGGGCGCGGCCGTCGAGGTGGCCGTCGCCGTCGCCGTCGCGTTCGTCCCGGGCGACACCGGTCGCGGCTCGTCGACGGCCACCAGCAGCGTCGGCATCCCGGTCGCCCGCGCCTCGTAGACGAGGGTGCCGTTCGTCGCGTTCACCCGCGTCGTCCGGAGCGGCGTCCACCCGCTCTCGTTCGCGCGGTAGAGCGTGACCGTCTCGGGGTCGGCCCCGTCGAGGCGACTCCCGTTCACCGCGAACCGGAGCGTCAGGTGATCGATGTCGCGGGCGAAGATGCCGTTGCCGGACACCTCCATCGTGTCGAGGGTGCGGGTGCCGGTCGGCGCCGCGCGGTCGCCCGCCGGCCGCACGCGGAGTTCGAACGTCGGGTTCACCGTCGAGAGCGTGACGTTGAGTCGGCGCACGTCGACCGTCGCGTTCGGCCGCGCCGGAACCGCGAAGCTCACCGCGTCGTCGCGGCCGATGTTGTCGGCCTGCAGGGAGAGGCTCCCGTCGGCGAGGCGTTCGGCCGTGACCCGTCGCTCGCCCTCGGCGAGGTCGGGATCGATCCGCCCCGCAATCTCGTTCTCGTAGGCGTCGGGATGGAGCACCCGAACCAGGTCGACGATGGCGTCGACGATGCGGGGGGCCGGCTGGCTGATTTCGTTCGCGTCGAGGACGACGGCGTTCCCCTCCTCGTAGGCGGTCGTACCCTCGTAGACGCCGCCGGGGCCCGACGGAACTTCGGCGGTGTCGTACTGGTCGCTGTTGAGGACGAACCACGCGGGGTCGGCGGCGACCACGACCTCGCTGTTGACGCTGAAGAAACCGGACGTGTCGCCGCCACTAGCGTTGATGCCGGCGTCGTCGGCCGCGATGTTGTTTCCGCCAGCCGTCTCGATGACCTCGTTGACGAAGGTGTCCGATCCGGCCGTGAAGCCGAAGAAGGTGTAGAACACGTCCGGCCGGTCGACGTCGTCGACGGCGTCCCGGACCACGTCGACCTGCCGGGCGAACTCGTTGGCACGGGTGTCCGCATCCTCACAGTGCCCGACGAGTTCGCCCGTCAGCCGCGTCTTCGCCTCGATGTCGTCGAGGTCCTCGGCGGCCTCGAACTTGTACACCGTCAGGCCGGCGTCGCGGAGTTGCTGCACCGTGGAATCGAAGATGGTGTTGGGCGCGAGCACGAGGTCCGGATCGAGCGCGATGGTCCGTTCGACCGTCGCGTCGCTGTTTCCGGTGCCCACCGTCGTCTTCTCGTCCGCGCCGGGGAGGTAGTCGGCGAACGACGAGACGCCCACTACTTCGTCCCACGCGCCGATTTCGTACATCGTCTGTGCCGCACTGGGGTTCAGCGTCACCACCGTGTCCGGGTCCTCGGCTATCGTGACCGTCGTCCCCGTCGCGTCCGTCCGCGTGACGGGGAACGAACAGCCCGTGTCGGCCGCCGCGGCGCCGACGCCCGGCGATCCGAGCGTCGCGGCGACGATCAACACGACGAGAACCCACCGTGTCGTGTGCATGCCCGATCCGATCGCCCTTAGCAATATAAATTTATCTAACGAAATCCAGCTTGAGTAACGAGCGGCGACGGGCTTTCGGTCCTGCCACGAGAGGGGACGCGTATGCCATCGACGTTCGACGCCGATCCGGCGGGACGGGTGCGGCGGGTGTTCGAGCGCCACGCGACGGTGGGGTTCCACCACGGCGCGCAGTTGTCGGTGTACGACGGGGACGACCTCGTCCTCGACCTGGCGACGGGCACCGTCGGCCCGGACGGCCCGGCGACGACGCCCGACCGCCGGCACGTGCTCTTCTCGTGTACCAAACCCTACGCCGGCGTCTGTCTGCACCGACTCGTCGAGCGCGGTCACCTCGATTACGACGACCCGGTTCGGGATCACGAGACGGAACACGGCCAGCGGGCGTGTGATACTGTCGGCTGTAACTGTTTCAAGACATTCGCCACCCAGGGTGGCGAACGTCATGATTGACTTACACCCGACAGTATGAGATGGCCGATGCGGTGCGGACGGCGTTCGACTAGTCGTCGCTCGCGGCCTTCGCCGGCTTCCGCCGATCGGACCGCGGCCCCGACAGATCCACGTCCGGCAACAGATCACGGAGATACCGCCCGGTGTGGGAGTCGTCCCGCTGTGCGATCTCCTCGGGCGTCCCCGTCGCCACCACCTCGCCGCCGCCCTCGCCGCCCTCGGGGCCGAGGTCGATCACGTGGTCGGCGTTTTTCACCAGGTCGAGTTCGTGCTCGATCACCACGACCGTGTTGCCGGCGTCGGCGAGGCGGTGGAGCACCTCGATCAGCTTGCGTTCGTCCTCGGAGTGCAGGCCGGTGGTGGGTTCATCGAGCAGGTAGAGCGTCTCGCCGGCGTCTTTCTTCCCCAGTTCCTCCGCGAGTTTGACGCGCTGGGCCTCGCCGCCCGAGAGCGTCGTCGAGGGCTGGCCGAGCTGCATATAGCCCAGCCCAACGTCCTGCAGGAGTTCGAGACGCCGGCGGATGCCGGGATTTGCCTCGAAGAAGTCGAGGGCCTCGTCGATTTCCATATCCAACACGTCCGCGATGGTCGCGCCCTTGTAGGTCACATCGAGGGTCTCGTCGTTGTAGCGGGCACCCCCACACTCCTCGCAGGGGACGTACACGTCCGAGAGGAAGTTCATCTCGATCTTTACGGTCCCTTGCCCCCCGCACTCCTCGCAGCGACCCCCCTTGACATTAAACGAGAAGCGACCTTTCTCGTAGCCGCGCTGGGTCGCCAGCTTGGTCTCGGCGAAGAGTTCGCGCACGTGGTCGAAGACGCCGGTGTAGGTCGCGGGATTGGAGCGAGGGGTGCGCCCGATGGGCGACTGGTCGATGAGGCGGACGGTCTCGATGGCGTCGTGCCCCTCGATGGTGTCGTGCTCGCCGGGGTCGACCGAGGTGTTGTCGTTCATCTCGCGGGCGAGCCCCTTGTAGAGCACGTCGTGCATCAGGGTGGACTTCCCGGAGCCGGAGACGCCGGTGATGGCGATAAACTGGCCGATCGGGAGGGAGACGTCCACGTCGTCGAGGTTGTGCTGGCGGGCGCCACGGATCGTGAGCGCGCCGTCGCCGGGGTCGCGTCGCTCCTCGGGCACCGGTATCTCGCGGCGGCCGGCGAGGTAGTCGCCGGTGATGGAGTCGTCGGCGTCGACCACCGTCTCGAAGTCGCCCTGGACGACCACCTCGCCGCCCCGTTTTCCCGGCCCGGGCCCCATGTCGATCACGTTGTCGGCGCGGCGCATCGTCTCCTCGTCGTGTTCGACGACGAGGAGCGTGTTGCCCAGATCACGCAGGCCTTCGAGGGTGTCGAGCAGGCGGTCGTTGTCGCGCTGGTGGAGGCCGATCGAGGGTTCGTCGAGGACGTAGAGGACGCCGACGAGGCCGGAGCCGACCTGCGTGGCGAGGCGGATGCGCTGGGACTCGCCCCCCGAAAGGGTCGCCGCCTCGCGGTCGAGCGTGAGGTAGTCCAGCCCCACCTCCTGCATGAAGCCGAGACGGGCGCGAATCTCCTTCAGAATCTCCTCGGCGATGGTGCGTTCGCGGTCGGTGAGCGCGGACTCCAGCCCCTCGAAGTGGTCGAGAGCGTCCGCGATGGACATGTGGTTCACCTCGGTGATGGCCGTGCCGTCGACGAGGACGGCCCGCGAGGCGGGTTTGAGGCGCGTGCCCTCACACTCGGGGCAGGTGGTGACGGCCATGAACTCCTCGATGTGGTCGCGGGTGTTGTCCGAATCCGTCTCGACGTGCCGGCGTTCGAGGTTGCCGACCACGCCCTCGAAGGGCTGTTCCTTCCGGCGGACGCCGTTTTTGGTCGTCCACTCGAAGAGTACGTCCTCGTCGGTGCCAAAGAGGAAGGCGTCCTGCACCTCGTCGTCTAACTCCTCGAACGGCGTGTCGACGGAGACGCCGAAGTGTCGGGCCATCGAGTCGAGCTGTCGGCGGTAGTACGACCGGTTGTAGCTCCACGGCTCGAAGACGTTTTTCAGCGGTTTCCCCTCGTCTTCGACGACGAGATCCGGATCGACTTCCTTCGCGTTGCCGATGCCCTCACACTCGGGGCAGGCGCCGTGGGGGCTGTTGAAAGAGAAGCTCCGCGTCTCGATTTCGGGGATGTCGATGCCACAGTGGGTGCAGGCCAGGGCCTCGGAGAACTCGACGACGAGGCGGTCGGAGCCCTCGTCGGCGTCGCCGTCGCCGTTGCCGTCCCCCTCGTCCACGGCGGCCAGATCCCCCGTCGACCGCGCCGTTGCCCCGCCGAGTTCGATACCCTCGGGCGGGTCGGGAAGGATCACCTTCAGGACGCCGCCCGCCTCGGCGAGCGCCGTCTCCACCGAATCCGTGAGGCGTGACCGGGCCTCGGGATCGATTTTCACCCGGTCGACCACCACGTCGACCGTGTGGTCGTAGTTCTCGTCCAGGTCGGGCCGGTCCATCGTGAGGTCGTAGGGCTCGCCGTCGACTTCGACGCGGCTGTACCCCTCGCTCACCAGGTCGTCGAAGCGATCCTCGAAGGCGCCTTTCTGGTCGCGGACGACCGGGGCACAGAGTTTGGCCTTCGTCCCGTCGGGGAGGTCGAGGAGGCGCCGAACCATCTGACTCGCGCTCTGTTCGCCGACAACCCGTCCGCACTCCGGACAGTGTGGGGTACCGACGCGGGCGTACAGCAGGCGCAGGTAGTCGTGGAGTTCGGTGACGGTCCCGACCGTCGACCGGGGGTTGTTGGCGGCGTTTTTCTGGTCGATGGAGATGGCGGGCGAGAGCCCCTCGACGGCTTCGACCTGTGGCTTGTCCATCTGCCCGAGGAAGTTGCGGGCGTACGCGGAGAGCGATTCGATGTAGCGGCGCTGGCCCTCGGCGTACACCGTCTCGAAGGCGAGCGACGACTTGCCCGAACCCGACAGGCCCGTGACGACGCTGAACTCCTCGCGGGGGATGCGGACGTCGAGGTCCTTGAGGTTGTGTTCCTCGGCCCCGCGAACCTCGATGTAGTCCTTGCTCATCTACGGCCGACTGGGGGCCGGACCGCTGAAACGCTGTCGGTTCGGGCGGTCGAAACCGGGTGCCGGTGTCCCGCTCTCTCCGTCGGCGAGCCCCCGGAACCGGTCCTCGTAGTGACCACCGTAAGTCATCACCGGTGGTTTGGCGACCCGTTCTGGCGACCCACCGGTAAACAGTTACACTATCAGGAGAGCTTCTCGCGGCTGATCGCCACGCCCGTCGGCGCGACGATGATCTGGTCGTCGCCTTTCTGCACCACGTCGCCGTCCACCTCGCGGGCGACCTGCCGGAGGTCCTCCATGATGCGGTCGGCCACGCTGTCGCTCGGGCTCAGACGCGTGATGTCCGCGATGACGAGGTCGCCGTCGTAGACGGCGTCCTTGATCGCCATCGCGTCGCGCTGTTCGCTGATCTCCGCGATGTGTACGCTCATCCCGGCCTCGGCCCGCGCCGTATCGAAGTCGTCGAGGCTCAGTTCGACGTAGTCCTCGGTGCTGTGGGTGCCGCCACCGCCGAGGATCTTGCTCATGATGCCCATAGTACGTACAGGACCCACCGGCTCAATAGTTCTTGCGTCAGACGGCGGAACTTTTGAGCCCGCACCCCCAGCCTCGACTGTGACCTTCAGCATCTGCGTCCGGGAGCGCGGGGCGGCGGGCTATCGCTTCGGCGTCGCCGCCGCGGCCCGCGTCCCGGCGGTGGGAAGCGTCTGCCCACACGTGAGCGACGCCGGCGCCGTCGCGGTGGCCGGCGTGACCGACGCCGACGCCGGGCGACGGCTCCTCGACGCTGTCGCCGGCGGGGACCGCGTCGCCGACGCGATGGCCGCGACGGGCGATCCCCGAACACAGCGCCACGGCGTCGGCGTCGACTCGGCCGGCGCCCACACGGGTGCGGACTGCCGACCCGTCGCGGCGGGCCGCGTCGGCGACGGCTACACCGTCGCGGGCACGTCGCTGGCGGAGGAGGGAGTGCTCGACGCGCTGGCACAGGGCTACCGGGAGAACGAGCGGGACGCGCCGCTCGTTCGGCGCCTGATCACCGCGCTCGCGGCCGGGGCGCGGGCGGGCGGCGACGACCGTGATCTGCCGGTCGGGAGCGCCGCGGTGGCCGTGCGGACGGGGACGTCCGAGCCACTGTATCACGACCTGCGCGTCGACGCGGCGGAGACGCCAGTGGCCGACCTGCGCGAGACGTACCGACGGGCGAAACACGGCTACGACGCGGCGGTCGACCGCTACACCGAGAACTCGTAGAGGTCGTCGCCGACGTGGTGGACGGATTCGACGACTTTCCCCGAGTCGCCGACGAGGTCGCTCCCGGGTTCGATGGCGCGACCGACCGCCAGCGCCTTGCCGTGGGTCTCCTCGACGATAGCGACGAGGTCGCCGGATTCGATCGCGTCGTCGGCGTCGACGATCCCGGGACGCATCACGTCGGCGCCGTCGCTAACGAACTGGACGGCGCCGGCGTCGACGGTGACGACCCGTCGCTCGGGGGAATAGGCGTTCGCGCCGCGGACCGTCAGGAAGGGTTCACCGTCGACGTAGAACACCGACGGGTCGCCGTCGACGAGTACCAGGTCGAACTCGGTCCCGACGAGGTCGACGCGCTCGTAGGTGTCGCCGTCGAGGGAGACCCCTAGCGCGTCTCCGAGGGTCGTCTCCAGGTCCCGTATCTCGTCGCTCCGCAGGTGGTGGCGGGATTTGACTTCCATAGGTGAGGGTAGATCCCTCGGCGGATAATACTGATTATCGGGCGTCGCCGTCGGCCGCGTCTGACGCGTAACAAACGCTAAGTGGGCGTGGTGCCTGCTGTCGGCCATGTGGCGTTCCGGATCGGACGGGGGGCGGGATCGGAAGACGGTCGTCTGTATCGCGTGTGGCACCTCGCTGCGCCGATCCGAGGCCCGGGAGTACGACAAGGAGGGTGACCGCTGGAGCCGACACGGCAAGGAGTTCGAGCATCTCTGCAAGAAGTGTTATCGAAACCTCTGTCACCAGCCCCGGGACGAACTCGAAGCGTTGCTCGTCGAAGTCGGTGACGACGCCGAACTCTCACAGCGGGACTTCCTCGAACGGTACTACGGCGCCGTCGAGGAACGGTACGGCTCGGCCGAGGAACCGGAATCCTGAGACGGCTCGGCACACGGCCACGGCTGGGGCGTCCGGCCCGACACGTCTAACTACCCGTCACGTATAGTCCGGAGCATGACGAACGATTCCGAGGCGCAGGCCCAGGCCGGGACGGCCGAGGGCCAGGGACCAGTCGAGATCAGTCCGGCCGAGGCCCGCCAGTTACAGGAGAAACGCGAGGATCTGTTCGAGGAGTTCGAGATCCGTGACGCCTTTCCGCCCGAAGTTCTCCGCGAGGCGCGCGAGCGAACCGAGGGCGTTCAAGCGGAGATTCGGGACGAACTCGACGAGCGACGGGACCTCCGCGACCTGACCGCGTGGACGACCGACCCCATCGACGCTCAGGACTTCGACGACGCGATCAGCGTCCGCGAGGAGGAGGACTGCTATCGGCTGTGGGTCCACATCGCCGACGTGACCCACTACGTCCACCCCGACTCCGCCATGTGGGAAGAGGCCGTCCAGCGGGGCAACACCGTCTATCTCCCCGCCTACACCATCCACATGCTGCCGCCGACGCTCGCGGAGACGGTCTGTTCGCTCGTGCCCGAGGAGGACCGCCTCGCCCACACCGTCGAGATGGAACTCGACCCCGAGACGCTCTCGTTCGAGGAGATAGACATCTACAAGTCCGTCATCCGGAGCGACGAACGCCTCACTTACAGCCAGTGTGAGAACCGACTGGAGGACCCCGACGCCCCCCTTCACGCCGAGAACTCTCTAGCCTTTGAACTCGCGGATCGGATGCACGAACAGCGCAAGGAGGACGGGTCGCTCGTCCTGAACCCCCGGCGGGACCGCGCCCACACCATCATCGAGGAGTGTATGCTGAAAGCGAACAAGGCGGTGACACACGAACTGATGTGGAACCGGGGCGTCGAGGCGATGTACCGGGTCCACCCCCAGCCGACGCCGGACCAGTGGAACGACGCGCTCCGCGAGATTCAGGAACTGAACGGCGTCTCCATCCCCTCGGATAAGTGGGACGACCCCCGAAAGGCGGTCAACGGGGCGCTCGAAACCGCGCCCGACCGGATGCTGTCGAAGATCCAGCGTGCGGTGCTGAAGGTGATGCCCCGCGCGAAGTACATGAACGACCCGTTCGGCGGCCACCACGCCCTCAACTTCGACATCTACGGCCACTTCACTTCCCCAATCCGGCGGCTCTCCGACCTGATCAACCACTGGATCGTCCACGAGAACGACGTTCCGGAGGACCTGATCGAACTCTGTGACCGCGCGTCAGACCGACAGAAGGACGGCGAGACGGTCGAACGGCTCTACAAAGGGTTCATGGAGGAGATCGGTCTCGATCCCTACGCCGTGAACAACCGCGGTGTCGTCACCGTCGACGAGGGTGGCACGGTGGTGAACGACGAGGGACTGCCACCCGCCGAGTAGGGCCGCAGTTTTAGCTACTGAGAATTGGAGCGGTACGTTTGTATAGCCGCTTCACCCACGACCGAATGCCCCGTCGCGGGGCCAGCCGTCAGGTCGGATCGACCATGCATCGCCCCGACCCCGGCGTTTTCGATACTGTACACGAGGCGGTCTCTCCCCCCGCCTCGGTGGCCGTCGTCTTCGCGTCGAGTCGGACCGATCGTCGTCCGGTGGCCGGCGCCCGACGGACCCGTCCGTCTCGCGGCTCCCCAAAGCGTTAACGCGTTCGCCGCCGGGGGATCGGATATGACCGAGGCCGCCGACCTCATCCTGACGAACGCGGAGGTCCACACCCTTGCCCGCCCCGACGAGACCCACGAGGCGGTCGCCGTCCGTCGGGGACGGATCGTCCGCGTCGGCGACGCCTACGACCTCGACTTCCTGAGCGGCGTCGACACCCGGGTCGTCGACTGCGCCGGCCGGGTCGTCCTCCCGGGCTTTATCGACGCCCACACCCACCTCGACATCCTCGGCCGGCGACTCGTCGACGCCGACCTCTCGGGCGCCGAGAGTCGGACGGACGTGCTCGCCCGCCTCGACGACCGGGCCGCCGCCGTCGACGCCGGCGACCCCGTCGTCGGTTTCGGCTACGACGAGAGCACGTGGGTCGAGGCCGACTACCTCACCCGGGCGGATCTGGACGCCGTCGACGCCGCGGGGCCGGTCGTCGCCGTCCGCGAGGACCTCCACGTCGTCTCGCTGGATTCGACCGCGCTCGAACGGTGGGTCGACGACCTGCCCGCGGCGGGCGTCCGCCACGAGGGCGGCGAGCCGACCGGCGTCGTCGTCGAGGCGGCCGCCGGCGCCGTCCTCGACGCCCTCGGCCCCGACGCCACGGGGATGGTCGACCTGCTCCGGGCCGCCCAGGACTACGCCAACGCCCGCGGCGTGACCGGCGTTCACGACATGGTTCGGGGTGGCCACGCCACGCGCGCCTACCGTGACCTCGCGCGCGACGGCGCGTTGACCCTCCGGGTTCGCCTCAACTACTGGGCGGACCACCTCGACGCCCTCGTCGAGACGGGCCTCCGGACGAACCACGGCGAGGGCCTCGTCCGGGTGGGGGCGATCAAGACGTTCACCGACGGCAGCCTCGGTGGGCGGACGGCGAAGCTCTCGACGCCCTACAGCGATGCCCCCGACGAACGCGGCGAGTGGATCGTCACGTCCGCCGAGTTCCGCGACCTACTCGACAGTGCCGACACCGCCGGCTTCCAGGTCGCCGCCCACGCTATCGGCGACGAGGCGGTCGACGAAGTCGTCGACGCGTTCGTGGGCGAGGCGTCGGCGACATCTGGAGGGGCCGGTAGCGCCGATTCGGGGGAGAAACGACACCGGATCGAACACGCCGAACTCGCGAGCGACGCGGCGATCGACCGCCTCGCCGAGGGCGGCGTGGTCGCCTCTGTCCAGCCGAACTTCCACCGCTGGGCCGGCGCGGACGGCCTGTACGCCGACCGCCTCGGCGACCGCCGGACCGAGACGAACCGGTTGGGTCGACTGGCCGAGGCGGGCGTCCACCTCGCGTTCGGGAGCGACGGTATGCCCCTCGACCCCCTCTTCGGCGTACATCACGCCGTCAACGCGCCGACGGCGGCACAGCGCCTCGGGGTGACCGAGGCGTTGCGGGCGTACACGCTCGGAAGCGCGTACGCCGGCTTCGACGAGGATCGCTTGGGAACGGTCGAACCGGGCAAGTGTGCCGACTTGGTCGTCCTCGACGGGTCGCCGTGGGAGCGACCGGACGCCATCGACGACATCGACGTGTCGCTGACGGTCGTCGACGGCGCGGTGGTTTACGACGACCGATGAGAGTCGGATTGAAGTCGGTGCCCCGACCACTCCCCCTATGACCGCCTTCTTCGACCGTCTGCGCGAGCGCATCGAACGCGTCGACAGCGTCGTCTCCGTCGGCCTCGACGCCGACCCGGACCGCATTCCCGACTTTCTGTCCGACCGCGACCTGCCGCGGTGGGCGTTCAACCGCCGGATCATCGACGCTACCCACGAACACGCGGCCTGCTACAAACCCAACGCGGCCTTCTACGAGGACGCCGACGGGTGGCGCGCGCTCCGGGAGACGATCGCCTACGCGGGCGGGAAGGACGTGCCGGTTCTGTTGGACGCCAAGCGGGCCGACATCGGCAACACGTCGCGGCGGTACGCGGAACTGCTCGACACCGCCGACGCCATCACCGTCAACCCGTACATGGGCCGGGACTCGCTCGATCCTTTCCTCTCCCGCGAGGAGGCGGGGGTGTTCGTCCTCTGTCGCACGTCGAACCCGGGCGGCGCGGACCTGCAGGACCTCGAACTCGCCTCGGGCGAACCGCTCTACCGGCGCGTGGCGGCGCTGGCCGATCTGTGGAACGAGCACCGGAACGTCGGCCTCGTCGTCGGCGCGACGGCACCCGAGGAACTGGAGACGCTCCGCGCCGAGGTTCCGGACATCCCCTTTCTCGTCCCCGGCGTGGGGGCTCAGGGCGGCGACGCCGAGGCGGCGGTCGAGTACGGCCTCGCGGACGGCGTTGGCCTCGTCAACTCCTCGCGGGGGATCATCTTCGCGGGGGAGGACGCCCCCGGCAACGACGAGGGCGCGTACTTCGGCGCGGCGGGCGAGGCGGCCAAGCGACTCAAAAAACGACTCGAGCAGTTCCGCTAGCCGCCCCGAACCCTCGCGGCACAGACCGTACACAGCCCGGTCTCACGGTCGTAATGCTCGGCACAGACGGCCGCGCCGCAGGTGTCACAGGCGTGACTGGCCGTCGCCGACTCACAGACCTGACAGAGGGTCGTCACGCTCATGGCGCCGAGTACGGCGTCGCGGGGCTTCATACTGATCATTGTAAGTCAGTCCCGGTGGTTCGCCGATCCGTTCTGGCGAACCACCGGTAAACAGTTACAATAAACACTACCTGGCTGTGGGCGGGACGCCGCTATTCGATCTCGATCGACCGTGCCTCCTCGGTGTCGAGACGGGGGAGCGTCACGGTCAACACGCCGTTTTTCATCCGGGCGTTCACCGACTCCGTGTCGATCTTGTCGGGGAGGCGGATGGATCGGTGCATCGACTCCTGGCGCCGTTCGCGTCGGAGGTAGTCCCCCTCGCCTTCCTCCGTCGCCTCCTCGCGGTCGGCCTCGATGCGGAGCGTGTGATCCGTCACCTGGATCTCGACCTCGTCACGTTCGAACCCCGGCAGGTCGGCGGTCACGACGAACTCGCCGTCCGCCTCGACGAGATCTATCGACATCGACTCCATCCCCGTAGCCATCCGACCGAACGGGTTCTCCGCGTCCCACGTACCGGTCGCATCGTCGAACTGCCGGCTCATTCGTTCGAACAGACGTTCCAACTCGTCAAAGGGGTTACTGGGTGAACTCACGGTTGGACCTCCACGATTCCGGTACGACGACCATCCCGAAAAAACATGGGCTAGTTGTCATTTTCTGAGAGTCGCCACGGACGGAACTGACCGATCACGTCCGTGAGTTCCCCGGGATGGACGGCGACGTAGCCGTTCATGACGTCTTCCAGCCCCTGGTGATCACGCTGGCGGTGTACGCCGGCACCCACGTGTGGGGACTCTTTCCGTGTGACATCGACGGGGAACGCGTGACCGTCGACGACTGTCTCGACGCCTTCCTGCAACGTCGTTCCCCCGTGGAACCGCTGTCGCCGGGCTGACTCCGACGACGCCCCGGCACGGACGTTGGGACGGCGGACCTGCGCCTCGCGGATCGAGCTCCGGTCGTGAGCGGTCCTTGGCGAACGCGGAGATCAATCGACCGCCGGATGCGCGTTCGCCTCGATCAGATGCGTCCCGTCCGCCGCCGGGTCGATATCCACGTCGCTCCCGAACCGATCGAGGAGAGCCAGGTTCGTCCGCACGTGGTCGGTGAGCGCCGGAATCCGGACGCGCCCGCCGACGAGCGCGAGAACGACCAGCAGTTGGTCGGCCATGTGGGGATCGACCGCCGCGGCCGTGTCGTGAAACGCTCTGAACCGTCGGACGGCGTCCTCGGCGACGGCCTCTGACGTGCGGCCGCGTTCACCGAGGGCGTCGAACCCGGCCACCGTGTGTTCGTAGTTCGCACGGAGGAGAAGCGACGATCCCGGTGACGCCGTCTCGACGTACTCGACGCGCTGCACCGTCGCCGACACTCCCGCCGCGTCTAGTTCCTCGCGTGCGTGTGCCGCCTGCCGATCCGCCACGTTCCGGTCGGCGAGCGACTCGGACGCTTTGGAGTAGAGGCCGACCCCGTCGAGGTCGCCACGGCGGTCGAGGCCGAACGGCGAGAGCGACGCGGGCGTCACCTGCAGGGTGGCCTTCCCGCCGCCGGCTGGATAAAAGCCGGTCCTCGCCGGATCGATAGCGGCGTCGACCCCCTGGGCGGCGAGCAACGGAAACTTCACCGACCGGTGGTACTCGATCGTCGGCGACCAGTTCACGTCCGTCCCACCGGTCGCCGTCAGCCGGTACGGTTCGTCGTCGACAACCGCGACCGGCAGGACTGTGTCGAACAGGAGCGTGACGCTCCCGGCCGTGCCGATGTCGGCCCGGAGCGACGTGTGCCGTTTGTCCCCCGGACGGAAGGTCAGTGACTCCGCACCGAGTTCGGCGCTCTCCACGTCGGCGCCACAGAGCTCCGCCATCACCTCGACCGCCGTGAGATGCTGCGGTTTGAGCCCCGGATTCGGACGCTCGCCGCGGATATTCTCGATCCGAAACGGGGTCCCGGTGACGGCCGAGAGGCTCAATGCCGTCCGGAGCAACTGGCCCCCGCCGTCGGCGCCGTCGACGGTACGCATCGATTCGCCCCTTCGACGCCGGGGGACCTGAAAGTACGGACGGCACTGAAACACGCCGCCACCGGGTGGCTCATACTGATCGTTGTAAGTCAGTACCGGTGGTTCGCCGACCCGTCCTGGCGACCCACCGGTAAACAGTCACAATACACACTATCACTCGTAGCCGCGGCGTTGCAGGTCGTATCGATACGTCCGCCCCGGCGTCTCGACGGCGAGATGTTGGCGACTCCCCCCGTCCGTTCCAGGCTGTCGAAGTGGTCGCCGAGGTGCCCCGGATCGAGCGAATCCGGCGCGTCTTCGGGTCCGAGATAGAGCGTCGCCGTGTGGCCGCACACGTCGTCGGCCCGCCGTGTCTCGACCCCTCGAGTGTCGTCACGAGGGAGCCACACGACCGGGATGACCGACTGGTGTTCGATCCACACGGTCACCCGGGCGAGACGCTTACAACCGTGGCCACCCCACGTTCCGGTGTGGACAGGGATCGACTCGTTCTCGGCCTCGCGGCGATGTTCGCTGGCCTCACGGTCGTCCTCGTAGTGATCGCGTTCGTCTACCAACTGTTCTTGCTCTTTCTGGCGATTCCGTTCGCGGCGACGACGTACCTCATGTGGCACCACTCGACGGGCCGGATCGAGGAGCGCGCCCGTCGGGAGGCGCGGGCGAGTCGGGGGTCCGCCGGCCGTCGGCAGCGCCGTGCCCCCGGTGGGTTCGGTGCGACGGCCCGCGGCGCGGCGTCGGGCGCCCGGGCGTCCGGGCGGCGGACCGGCGCCCCCGGGACAGACGCCGGCCCGAGTCGGCGCGAGGCCTACGAGACGCTCGGACTCGACCCCGACGCGAGCGACGACGAGGTGCGGCGGGCCTACCGATCGAAAGTCAAGGAGGTTCATCCGGACGCCGACGGGGGCGACGAGGAGGCGTTCAAGCGGGTGAACCGCGCGTACGAGCGGCTTCGGGACGGATAGGTATCGAGCTATTATGTCAACTACCCCACCCTACTTCGCTCACCCTGACGGGTTCGCTCGTGGAGGGTGGGGCTTGTCCATGAACTCGGCCTTGAACCCGTCCGGGTGGGCTGTAAATCCCCCGCTCGGCGTCACCGTTCCAGACTTTAGGGCAAGCTGACTGTTGCCCGTCCGCCGGGACGACTGTTGGCCCCGACGGACATACCGCATACCGATGTTCTTCGCCGCGTTGTAATCCGCGTTCGCTTCCGACTCGCACTTCACACATCGGAAGGCATTTCGAGTCGGTCGATTCTCATCTGCCGTGAATCCACACTCAGCGCACCGCTTTGATGTGTACGCCGAACCAACTTGTTTCACCGAGATACCTTCGGCTTCAGCCTTGTACTCCACTTGCTCATAGAGCGTTCGGAACGCCCACTTGTGGCCCCACGACGCTCCCGTGCGCTCGCGGATATAGGTTAAGTCCTCGAACGCGATCACGTCGCACTCGTAGCGGAGTGCTTCCGTAATAATGGCGTTCGACGCTCGGTGAAGCACGTCTCTGACGTATCGAAGTTCCCGACCACTGGACTGTTCAAGCGTTCGGTGGGCGCTTCTCGTCCCGGTCTGTTGGAGTCCGGTGCGTACCTTCTCAAACTCGCGGAGGTCATGGGTTAGTTCCCGCCCGCTGAAGAAGGAGGCAGTACTCGTAACGGCGAGATTTTCGATACCGAGGTCAACCCCGAGAACCATTCCGTCCTTGGCGGTGTTCCGTTCGGTATCGTTCTTGTGTCGGCGGAAACCGATATGCAGGAAGTAATCGCCGTCACGGGCGGTGAGCGTACTTTCCGTGACGCTCCACTTCTTGGAGTTGAGGTACTGCCGTTGGTAGCCGTCGTCGGCGTTAGGGAGAGCAAGGTCACACCGGACGCGACTCTCCGTTGTCGAGAGTGACACGGTATCGTCGTCAAACAGCGTCATTGTCCGAGTGTCGTATTTCACCGTGGGTGCGGTGAAGATTGGTTTGCTGACCTTCTTGCCGTTCGAGCGACGTTCGATACAGCCGGTGATGGCTTGTGCGGCTTGGTGTGTGGCGAGAATCGCGTGCTGACTCCCGAGGTCAGTTTGTTCACGCACGTCGTCGTAGGCGAGGGGCTGTACGTCGCTTTTGGCGTTGCATTTGCCCCATGCCATGTCCGTAGCGAGTTGGCAACCACACTTCCACTCGGAGATGGTTTCCTCAAGCAACTCGCGTTGCTCACCATTCACTGAGAGGCGGGTGATGGCGGTCCGACGCACGTAGTCGTCTGCCACAGTTTCAATGTAGATGAGTGGCTACTTAAAAAATAATGTTTGTATCCCGTACGAACGCGCTCCTCCCCTCCCTACTCGCTCCCTTCGGTCGCGCCTTGAGGAAGGGGACTCCGCGCGACCGCTTCAGTTGAAACAGTCCGTATTCGGGTCCGACCTCACCGATACGGAGGACGACAGAATCTACACGATGCGGTGTGGTGCGCTCTCCCCCGAAGAGTTCGAGGAGCAACGGAGCAATCTCGACGGGTACACGCACCAAGCCACACTCGATCCTGCCGGCTGATAGTGTTTGTTGTAAGTCAGTACCGGTGGGTCGCCGGGCCGTCTTGGCGACTCACCGGTAACCAGTTACAATAAACACTATGAGTAGGTCAGCTGTTCGAAAAGTGTGATAACTATACCCATACGACGGAAAGCGTTTTGCCGAGTCGTTGCCTAACACGCCACATGACCGCCGATCGGGCCCTGCTGGAACGGGCCCTCGAGCGCGGGGAAGAGGAGGGTGGCCCAATCGAGTTTAAGGAGCGGCTCTCCCGCGAAGTCCACCTTGTCGACGGCCGGATGGAGAGCCTGGCGGCGCAGTTGCGCCACCGCGTGCTCTCCGGCGACGGCGAGGCGACGTACGTCGTGGGCGTCACCGACGACGGCCACATCGCCGGCATCCATCCGACCGATTTCTCCGAATCGATGGACGTGCTCTCCTTGCTCGCCGAGGAGGCGGGCGCCCACATCGAGGACGTGGAGACGTGGGGTGTCGGCGGCGAGGACGAAAGTGGGCTGGTAGGCGTCGCCACCATCCGTGAGGGAGCGATCCTCGACACCGACGACTCACACATCGTCGTCGGGACGGCGGGACACGTCGATCACGGCAAGAGCACGCTCGTCGGGACCCTGGTGACGGGACAGGCCGACGACGGGCAGGGGAGTACGCGCTCGTATCTCGACGTACAGCCCCACGAGGTCGAGCGGGGCCTCTCGGCGGATCTTTCCTACGCGGTGTATGGCTTCGACGATGCGGGGCCGGTGCGGATGGACAACCCCCACCGAAAGAGCGACCGCGCCCGGGTGGTCGAGGAGGCGGACCGACTGGTTTCGTTCGTCGACACCGTGGGTCACGAACCGTGGCTGCGGACGACGATCAGGGGCTTGGTGGGCCAGAAACTCGACTACGGTCTGTTGACCGTCGCGGCCGACGACGGCCCGACGAAGACCACGCGCGAACACCTCGGCATCCTGCTCGCGACGGAGCTGCCGACGATGGTCGCTATCACCAAGACGGACGTGGTGAGCGAGGACCGCGTCCACGAGGTCGAACGCGCCGTCGAACGCCTCCTGCGGGACGTGGAGGAGACGCCGCTCCGGATCGAACGACACGGCGTGGCGACGGCGGCCGAGGAGATCGGCGACGTGGTGCCCATCCTGAAAACCAGCGCCGTTGCCGGGACGGGGCTGGACGACCTCGACGACCTGTTCGAGCGCCTCCCCAAGACCAACGGCGGGGACGGCGACTTCCGGATGTACATCGACCGCACCTACTCGGTGACGGGCGTCGGCGCCGTCGCCTCCGGTACCGTCAACTCCGGCACCGTCGAGGCCGGCGACGACCTCCTCCTCGGTCCGATGCCCGACGGCACGTTCCGCGAGGTGGAGGTTCGCTCCATCGAGATGCATTATCACCGCGTCGACCGCGCGGAGGCGGGCCGGATCGTCGGCATCGCGCTCAAAGGTGTCGCCGAACGCGAGATCGAACGCGGGATGGTGTTGCTCCCTGCCGACGCCGATCCCACGCCCGTCCGCGAGTTCGAGGCCGAAGTGGTCGTGCTCAACCACCCGACCCGCATCGGAACGGGGTACGAGCCCGTCGTCCACCTCGAAACGATCAGCGAGGCGGCCGTCTTCCGCCCCGAGGGAGGACACCTCCTGCCCGGCGACCGCGGCACGGCGTCGGTCGAGTTCAAGTTCCGCCCCTACCTGATCGAGGAGGGACAGCGGTTCGTCTTCCGCGAAGGCCGGAGCAAGGGCGTCGGCACCGTCATCGGCGTCGACGAGTAATGCGACGCGGTCCGGCGCTCCGGGTCGTCGCGGTGGCTGTCACGCTCCTCGTCTACAGGCGGAACAGGCCGAGTGCCTCGGGGCTTGACCCCGAGGCGGTTCACGCCTCCCTCTCCGTCGCCACCTACCGCGCGCTTCGCCTCCTGTGGACGGCCCGTCCCGACCGCCGTCGTCGTCGCCGGCCTCACCTCGTCGCCGTCTGTCTGTTCCTCCTCACCGCCGTCGTGCAGGCGTACTCGCGACACCGGGAGGACGCGGCGGACGACCGGGCGGCCCGGCTGACCGGGCCGCTGGCGCTGGCGGGCCGGGGACTAGTCGCTCGACTCCCGGATGACCTCCCGTTCGGACGGCGAGGGCGGGGTGTGTGTCGCCCGCTCGCCCTCGCTCCGGTCGAGCCAGTGACAGGCGGCCTCGTGGCCGGCGTCGTCGACGGACTGGAGCGCCGGTTTCTGCCCCGAACAGGAACCGTCGATGAACTCGGGACACCGGGGATGGAACCGACAGCCCGTGGGCGGGTTCGTCGCGCTCGGCGGTTCGCCGCCGAGGGACTTCCGCTCGCCCCGTTTCCCCCCTTCGACCTGCGGGATGGCGTCGAGGAGCGCCCGCGTGTACGGATGCTTCGGGTTCTCGAAGATGTCCGCCACCGTTCCCCGTTCGACGATTTCGCCGGCGTACATCACTGCGATGCGGTCACACACCTGCCGGACGACGTTGAGGTCGTGCGAGATCAGCAGGTAGGAGAGTTCGAACTCCCGCTGGAGACGGTTGATGAGGTTGAGGATCTGTGCCTGTAGGGTCACGTCGAGCGCCGAGACGGGTTCGTCGAAGACGACGAGGTCGGGTTCGGTCACGAGGGCCCGACAGAGGCCGACCCGCTGGCGCTGGCCGCCAGAGAGTTCGTGGGGGTAGGCGCCGAGCTGTGACCGTGCGAGTCCGACCTCCTCGAACAGGTCGGCGACGCGCTCCCACTTCGCCTCGCCGTCGGCGATGTCGTGGACCGAGAGCGGGCGTGCGACGCTCTCGCCGACCGTCTTGCGCGGGTTGAGCGCCGATATCGGGTCCTGAAAGACGTACTGGACCCGTCGCCGGATCGGGCGAAGCTCCCGCCCGGAGTGGGTCTCGATATGTTCGCCGTCGAACGTGATGCTCCCGTCCGTGGGCTCGTACAGCCGCGAGACGGTCCGGCCGAGCGTGCTCTTGCCCGACCCGGATTCGCCGACGATGCCGACCGTCTCGCCGGCGTGGACGGTCAGGTCGACGCCGTCGACGGCGCGGACCACCTGACTCTTGCCGAACAGGCGGTCGAAGAGCCCATCGTCGAGCGGGAAATGCTTCTTCAGGTTCGTCGCTCGCAGGAGTTCCGGTGGCCGTGCGTCGGTCGCGTCGCTCGTCGTATCGGTCGTGCTCATCGGTCGGTCACCTCCGTCGTGGCCGTCCGCTCGGCCGCATCGGTCGTTCCGTCGTCGACGCTCTCGGTCGCCGCCGCGGCGGCGTCCCAGGTCACTTCGCCGGGCCCGTCACCCTCGGCGTAGAGGTGACAGTGTGCGACGTGGCCCTCGTCGACGACGTGTTCGGGGAGCGGTTCGGAACACGCGTCGAAGGCGGCGGGACAGCGGTCCCGGAAGGGACAGCCGTCGGGGCGTTCGGTCGGCTCCGGTGCGGATCCCGGAATCGTCGTCAGTTCGCTGCCCGTCGCCGCCCCTTCGGGAATGCTTCGGAGCAACCCCTTGGTGTAGGGATGTGCCGGGTTCTCGAACAGCCTCTCGGTCGTTCCGTGCTCCATCACCGACCCCGAGTACATGACGGTCACGCTGTCACACGTCTCGGCGACGACGCCGAGGTCGTGAGTGATCAGCAGGATCGCCACGTCGAACTCCTCGCAGAGCCGCCGGAGTTCGTTGAGGATGCCCGCTTCGACGGTCACGTCGAGTGCGGTGGTGGGCTCGTCGGCGACGATGAGCGAGGGATCGCCCCCGAGCGCCGACGCGATCATCACGCGCTGGCGCTGGCCGCCGGAGAGCTGGTGGGGGTACGAGGTGGCGATCGCCTCGGGGTCCGCGATCCCGACCGTCTCGAGCAGGGAAACGGCGCGACGCCACGACGGAGCGGATTTGCTCGTCCCGGTGACGTATTTGCGGCGGAGTTCGCCCAGGAGGCCGGCCGACTCGTCCACGTCGCCGTGGTGTCTGACGACCTCCGCGATCTGTTCGCCGACGGTCATCACCGGGTTGAGCGCCGAGAGCGAGTCCTGAAATACCATGCCGATCTCGTCGCCGCGGACCCGTCGCATCTCGGCATCGGATTTGGCGTAGAGGTCCTCGCCGCGGTAGTCGAAGCGATCCGCGGCCACCTCGGCGCCGTCGAGCAGGCGCATGATCGACCGGGCGGTGACGCTCTTGCCCGACCCGGACTCGCCGACGAGGCCGTGAATCTCGCCCGCTTCGACCGAGAGATCGACGCCGTCGACGGCGGGCACGTCCGGCCCGCCCTCGACCGGGAAGGTGACTTCCAGTCCCTCGATGTCGAGGAGTGTCACGCCGATCCCTCCTCCCCACGCACGTCGAAGGCGTCGCGGAGCGCGTCGCCGAAGAGGTTGATGCCGAGTACCGTAACGACGATGGCGATGCCGGGGATGATCGATATCCACCAGGCCTGGCCGATGAGGCTCCGGCCCTGGCCGAGCAGCGCCCCCCAGGTCGGTGTGGTCGGTTTGACGCCGATACCGAGAAAGGAGAGCGTGCTCTCGGCGAGCATCGCGCGGGCGACGAGGACGGTGAACTGGACGATCAGCGGCGCCACCGCGTTCGGCAGCACCTCCTCGATCATGATCTCCCTGTCGCCGAGGCCGATGTTCTTGGCCGCGAGGACGAACTCCTCTTCGCGGATCGACAGCACCTCGCTGCGCGCGATACGGGCGAAGTCGTCGATGTACGCGAAGGCGATGGCGGCGATGACGTTCCAGACGCCCTGGCCGAAGATGGCGACGAGCATGATCGCCACGAGGAGCCACGGGAACGCCCAGAGCACGTCGACAAAGCGCATGAGCGCGTCGTCGACGGCACCGCCGTAGTAGCCGGCGACGAGGCCCAGTCCGATGCCGACGACTGCGGCGACGGAGACGGCGGCGAGCCCGACCGCGAGGCTGATTCGGGCGCCGTGCATCATCCGCGAGAGCAGGTCCCGGCCGAAGGAGTCGGTGCCGAACGGGTGGGCACTCGACAGCGACGGCGGCTGCATGATGGCGAACTCCTGAGCCATCGGGTCGTAGGGCGCTAGCTCTGGCGCGAAGACGGCCGCGAGGACGAAGGTGACGACGATAACGAGACCGAGCGTGGCCTTGTAATCGCCGGCGAGCGTCTCCCGGAACGTGTCGAATCGGTCGATTCGAACCCCGAACACGCGGGTCTCCTCGTCGCTCCCGTACCCGCCGTAGTCGGCGCCCATCAGGCCTCACCTCCGTACCGAATCTTCGGATTGATCGACGTGTACAGCAGGTCGACGAACAGGTTCATGAACACGAAGATGATCGAGATGACGATCACCGACCCCTGCACGATGGGGAAGTCCTGGCGTTCGATGGAGCGGATGAGCAGGCGACCGAAGCCCTGGATTCCGAACACCACCTCGACGGCGACGATGCCGCCGAGGAGGAGGGCAAAGAGGATGCCGGCGACGGTGACGACCGGCAGGAGCGCGTTCTGGAGCCCGTGTTTGAGCAGGACGGTCCGTGGCGGGAGCCCCTTGGCGCGCGCGGTCTGTATGTAATCCTCGCTCAGCACTTCGAGCATCGACGATCGGGTCATCCGGGTGATGATGCCGGCGTACGGTAGTCCGACCGCCAGTCCCGGAAGGATGACGTGGGAGAGCCACGGCACCACCCCCTCGCTGATCGACACGTAGCCGTACGAGGGCAGGAACGGAACGAACGTGCTGACCACGAGCAGCAGGACGATACCGATCCAGAACGACGGCATGCTGACGCCGAGGAAGGCGACGCTCGTGACGGCGTAGTCCTCCCATCCTCCTTTGCGGGTCGCGCTCACGATGCCGCCCGGAATGGCGACCAGGAGGGCGATACAGATGCCGACGAGACCGATGCTCAACGTCGGTTCGGCGGCGCCGAGGATGCGCGTGATCACCGCTTCGCCGGTGAAAATCGACTGCCCGAGGTCGCCGCGCGCGAGGTCGGCCATCCAGTCGGCGTACTGGACGTAGATCGGCTCGTCGAGGCCGAGCTCCTCTCGCACCGCGGCGAGCTCCTCCGGCCCGGCGTTGCCGCCGAGGACCAGTCGGGCGGGATCACCGGGAACCGACCGGACGGCGACGAAGACTGCGGTGGCGACGACGTACACCACCAGCACCGCCTGTAGCACCCGTTTTGCGACGTACCGTTGCAGTCCCATCTATCCGAGCCGTGCGGTGTGGAAGTTGCTCAGGCCGGCCTGATTACCGATGCCGGAGAGTTCCGACGTGCTCGCCTTCGGAATGAGCGGGAACGTCGTCATCGCCCACGGGGTGTCCTCGACGAATATCTCCTCGGCCTGCCGGAGGATCTCCTTCCGCTGGGCCTGATCCGATGTGCCGTAGTCCTGTTCCAGCAGGCTGTTGAATTTGGGGTTGCTGTAGAGGTTCGCCTGCCACTTCCCGGCCGAGCCGTTCTCGACGGGCGTTTTGAGCTGCTTCCACAGCGACATCCACGGGTCGATGTCGACGTAGCCGTCGTACATCACCAGTTCGTTCTCGTACTGGTAGAGGTTGTCCCAGTACGCCGAGGACTGCTGGACGTTGAGTTGGACCTCGATGCCGACCTGGGAAAGCATCTCCTGGACGACGGTCATCCGGCGTTCGTCGTTGGGGGTTCCGAGCAGTGAGAGGCTCATCCGCGGATCGCCGGTGTAGCCCGCCTCGTCGAGGAGTTGCGTGGCAGTCTCGGGGTCGTAGTACTGGCCCGGATCGGGCTCCTCCTCGTAGAGCCACGCGAGCGCGGGGTTGAACACGGAGTGGGCCGGTTCCGCGTAGCCGAAGAAGGCACGCTCGATGAGCGCCTCGCGGTCGATGGCCATCGAGATGGCCTGCCGGACCCGCTTGTCCGCCGTCGGGAGGTCCTGGTTGGACCACTTATCGGTCGGCTGGGCGCTTCCGCTGGCGAACTGGGCGAACTCTACCTCCGCGGGGTCGTTACACAGCGGCGCGATACAGAACCACGCGCCGGGGTTCGTCCCGGTCACGTTCAGGTTGCCCATCGACTCGGCCTGCCCGGCGTTCTGGGCGGGAATGCTGATCGAGTAGTCGATCTCGCCGCCGCGGATCGCCGTCCACATCGTCGACGGCTCCGGGATCAGGTCGACCCGGACCGAATCCAGATACGGGAGCGAGTTCCCCTCGCTGTCGGTGCCGAAGTAGCCGTCGTGGGCCTCGAGCTGGAGGTATTCGCCCGACTCGCGTTCGGTGAGTTCGAACGCGCCGCTGCCGACGGGCATCCGGTTGTACTCGTCTGGGTTCGACGTGGCGCTCGGGGCGTGGACGATGGTGCCGGCACGACCCGGCCCCCGCGTCAGGAAGGAGATGAACGGCCCGACGGTCTGTGAAAGGCTGATCCGCAGGGTGGTGGCGTCCTCCGCGGTGACGCTGTCGACCGACGACACCTTGCCCAGATGCGGCGAGTCGTCGAGGCTCATCAGCCGTTCGAACGACGCCTTCACCGCCGCGGCGTCGAGCGGATCGCCGTTGTGGAAGGTCGCCCCCTCCTTCAGGTCGAAGACGTACGTCGAACTGTCCGGGAGCGACCAGTCGGTGGCTAGGTCGCCGACGATGGAGCCGTCGGCCCCGATTTTCACGAGGCCGCTGTAGATGTTCGAGGAGAGGTAAATCTCCTGTCCTTTGTCGATGTAGTGGGGGTCGAGATACTCGATTTCGTCGATGTTCCACCCGGCGGTGATCGACCCGCCGCTCGACCCACCTGAACTGGTCGACTCACTGCTGCTCTCGGTTCCACCCCCACCGGCATCGTCGTCACCGCCCGAATCACCGCCACCGCTACACCCGGCGAGGCCGCTGAGACCCCCCGCCGCGAGCAGTTTCGTCGCCGTCCGTCGATCGATACGTGGCCCTTCCAGATCCGATTTGTCGAACATTGGTCGTCAGTTGGCTCCCGTCTCCGAATCAATCTCGATCAATTTTGCACTATTCTCCGAAATCTTTGGGCTATTGTGCTCGAACACGTCGATTATGTCTCAATATATCCAAGTATATATCGTTTTGCCATCTATTATTCCAAATTGCATTGGTGTGTGGGGCAGTGTACTAGGTGATTAAACACGGTTTAGGATCGCGACGCTCCGCCGCCCCTCTGCGGGCCGACTGGCAACGCCTATACTCCCCGGTCGCAGTGGGAACCGTATGGTCGACTCAGACGACCGCATCATGGCCGGCGACGCCGACGGACAGCCGTACGGCGGAACGTGTCCGGCCTGCCAACGGCCGTACCGACGCGCGCTCACGTTCACCGACGCCGACGGGGTGATCCGCGGCGAGCTTTCCGGAGACGTCTGCATCACCGCCGAGTATCTGTTCGCTCACTCCGACATCACGATCACGGCCCCGGACGACGACTTTCCGACGCGGGAAGTGGGAGCGATGGGGAGCCGCAAGGAGGTACCGATCGAGCCGACCGACGTGTCGGGCGTGTGGTCGTCCGACGACGAGGACGGCTTCGTGCGCCCCGACGAGTAGGCTATCGCATCCGATCGAGGCTGACCGCCGCCGACCGGTCGACGGTGAGCCATTCCGTCGCCATCGCCGGCGTCTCCGGTGAGAACACCGTCAGCTCCGACGGGCTCGATGGATCGTCGTAGAGACATTCCAGTTCGAACTCCGGGGCCTGCTGGAGCGTCGCGTCCGTGCGATCCATCAGTTGCTCCGCCGACAGCGGCCGCATAGCCGCCGACCGCTTCCCTTCCTCGTCGGGACGCTCATCCCACAGCCGACACACTGGACCCGAGTCCGGACGTACTCGGTGTGCGATGCGACCGTCGATCCGTCGTCGCGTTCTACCATACCTGACCATTCAGGCAGAGGAATAAATATTTATCGGACATAGTAGCCTAAATTGGAGAAATAGTGTTTTGAATGTAGTCTATTTTGGTGTATCATTTGTCTTTGTTTATATATTTGCACGATTTTTGCCGCACCACCCGGATGGTGGCGCTCGTTCCCGTCCGACCGTTTTTGACCGTCGAGTCCTACGTTCGCGTATGGCAGACATCGACCCCGGCACGCTCCTGCCGAACGACCGGATGCGCCAGCAGGCACTCGACGGCGAAGTGACGCAGATCCATCGCGGCCAGCAGTACGCCGACGAGGGCGACACCTTCGAACTCGACGGCGCCACCTTCGAAGTCGTCGAGGTGGCCGACCGCACCCTCGGGGACATGACCGACGCCGACGCCCAGGCCGAGGGCGCCCGCGACTTGGACCATTACAAGCAGATTCTGGAGCGCGCCCACGACCATTTCGAGTGGGACGACACCTCCGAAATCGTGCTGCACCGGTTCGAACGGCAGAACTGACGGCGGCGACGGAACCGCGTGTTCGCCCGCCTCACGCCTGCCCCGCGGCTCCGATCCGAGCACGGATACGTCCCCGCCACCAAGCACGCCCGATGACCGACGCCGCGTACGCGAATCGGGGGTACCGACGGCTGTTCGGGTCGGCCGATCTCTCCATCGGCCTCGGACTGCCACTGACAGCCGACCGGATGTCGACGCCGGCTATCGAGGACGAAGTCGCGCTCGCGACCCACGCCGAATCGGTCGGCTTCGATGCCCTCTGGGCGCGCGACGTGCCGACCTACTGGCCGAAATTCGGTGACGCAGGCGGCGCGTTCGACACGTGGCCACTCCTCTCATATCTGGCCGCCAGAACCGACGACATCGCCCTCGGTACGTCGAGTGTCGTCCTTCCCTTGCGCCACCCGATCCACGTCGCGAAGTCGGCCGCGAGCGTCGACCGACTCTCCGACGGGCGTCTCGTCCTCGGCGTCGCCTCCGGCGACCGCGACCCGGAGTATCCCGCCTTCGGCGTCGACGCCGACACGCGCGGCGAACGGGTCCGCGAGAGCGTCGACGCGCTCCGCACGCTCTGGCGCGAGGACTTTCCGACCCTCGACGGCTCCTGGGGCGAACTCGACGGCGACCTGACCGTCCTCCCCGACCCGACGACCGACACCCTTCCGCTCCTTCCGACCGGCCACGCACGGCAGTCCGTCGAGTGGATCGCCGAACACGGCGACGGCTGGCTGTTCTACCATCTCCCCGACGACACCCTCCGGACCTACGTCGACAAGTGGCGCCACCTCGCGGGTGAGAAGCCGTTCGTCATCGCCGTTCGTGTCGCCCTGGCCGACGACCCCGCCGCGGAGCCCGAACATCTCCACCTCGGCTACCGGGCGGGGGTGGAGTGGTTCCGCGACTACTTCCGGCGGCTCGACGACTACGGGCTGGATCACGTCATCGTGAGTCTGGCAGGTGACGATCCCGAGGAGACGGTGACGCAGTTTGCCGAGGAGATCGTGGACGAGTTCTGATAGTGATTATTGTAAGTCATCACCGGTGGTTCACCGACCCGTTCTGCCGATCCACCGGTAAACCGGCACAATAAACAGTATGAATCGGTCGTTCCGACTCTCCTTGGACTTGCAGCCACGCTCTTTCGTCAGGGACACCGATCCCGCCGGAACGGAAGAAGGGTTGCCGAAGGGGGTGGCACATACCCAAGACTCGTCGACACGATCGACACCGACCAGCCGCGAGCCGCGGCTATCGATCGCGACGACCGAACGGTCGACGACAACCACGTCGCCGGCGCTCAAATCAGCAGCCGGAAGGCTTTCCGCATCAGTTGCGTCGAAAAGGGAGTGGGACCGCCGTGATTCGAACACGGGTCCAACGCACCCCATGCGCAGAGGATACCACTACCCCACGGTCCCGCATTTCGAGCGAGGGCGGTGTGTGGGTTAAGCGTGTCGCTTTGGGCTAGACGAGCACCCGTTCCAGATCGACGACGGTCCCCGAGTCCCCGTCGGGGTCGCCGACGAACCGCCCGAGACACACTGCGGCCCCACTGGGTGTGACACAGGCGACGAGTGGGGGTTCGTCGCCGGACTCGCCGGCGTCCCGAGGCGCCGACACCTCGCTGTCGATCACGCCGGGGGCGTAGACGGGCGCTCCGGTCGCCACCTGTTCGGCGGCGCTCGGGGCGATGGTGACCGTGGGCAGATCCCGCAATACCCGTTCGGCGGGGGCGACGACCTCCCGGATCGGCTCCTCGTCGCCGTCCTCGGCGAACGCGAGGGCGTCGGCGAGGTCATGAAGCGTCACGAGGTCGCGGTCGTCGAAGGGGTCGGTCGCGGTCCGGCGGAGGGCGCCCATGTGTGCGCCGGTCCCGAGGGCGAGGCCCAGGTCGTGACAGAGCTTGCGGATGTAGGTGCCGCTCGCGCATTCGATCCGGAGGAGGACCTGGCGGTCACGCGTTTCGAGCACGTCGAGGCCGTGGACCGTCCGGGTGCGGAGGCGGCGCGCGACGGCGCTTTTCCGCGGCGGTTTCTGGTAGAGTTCTCCCTCGAACTCGGCGACCACGTCGTCGAGGTCGGCGGGTGGGCGGCCGTGGCATTCGAGGACGGCGACGTACTCCTTGCGGCCCTCCAGGAAGACGGGCGCGAGGCGGGTGGCGTCGCCGAGGGTGACGGGCAGACACCCGGTCACCTTCGGGTCGAGCGTCCCGGCGTGAGCGGCGCGGTCGACGCCCACGAGGTCGCGCACCCAGCCCGCGACCTGGTGGGCGGAGGGGCCGGGTGGCTTGTCGAGGTTGACGACGCCGAACGCGAGGAGGGCGTCGAGGTCGCGGTCGTCGGGTGGGTCACGGAGGCAGGTCACGGCTGTAGACCGTCGAGGTCGACGCCCTCGATGGCGTACCGCCCCTCGTCGGCCGCCGGGTCGTACTGCTCGACGGCGGTCGTGAGAACGGCGAGGACGGCGGCTGCCGGCCACCGTGCCGTGTTCATAACGAGGTCGTAGATCGAGAGGTCGTCGATAGGGATGTCGTAGTAGTCGCGGTACCGCTTTCGTTCGCTCCGTTCGCGTCGGCGCGTCTCCTCGCGGGCCTGCTCGACGGATTTCTCCTCACGATCGGCAATGCGGGCGGCCCGCACGTCGATGGGGGCGTCGAGCCAGAGGCGGAAGTCGGCGTCGGGGGCGAGCCACCCGGCGAGTCGCGATTCGAGGACGACGCCGTCGCGGTCGCGGGCGATTTCGTACAGCCGCCGATCCAGATCACGGTCGATTCTCTCGTCTTCCTCGGCGAGTTCGTTGAACTCGACGGGAGAGTAGCCACGTTCGGCCGCGAGTTCGCGGAAGATGTCGCCGCCGCTGACGTGCTCCAGATCGAGCGCCTCCGCGAGGCCGGCCGCGGTGGTGCTCTTTCCGCTGCCCGCCGGGCCGGACACGGTGAGTAACATACCGCCACTCATGAGAGCCGGCTAAAAGAGCGTGTCCTTATATCGCCGCCCGTTCGTCACGATACTCGGGTGGAACCGCTAGCTCCCCGTCGGGCTGATGTTGATGTTCAGCCCCTTGCGGATGATCTGCGTAAAGCCCATCGAGCAGAGGAAATACCAGACGATCCACACCTGGATCGGACCGAGCACCTGATCGGTCCACGCTCTCTCGCCCGCGAACGGGAGCACCAGCGGTTCGAGGTCGAAGATGGGCGTCGCGTTCGCCCCGATGCCGACTCCCCAGTACATCCACAGGAAGACGGGGATGGTGAGGAACATGATCCACACCATCGGGCGGAACTGCTCTTTGAACATACCCATCTGGTCGCCCATCGCCTCCATCTGCTCGTCTTGGATGCGATCGAGCGCCTCGTCGTCGCCCCGTTCTTTCGCCTCCTTGCGTTTCTCTTGGATCTCCTGCATCTTCTCCTGGTAGGCGCCCATCTTTTCGGAGTCCATCAGGTTCGCCTGCAGGATGGTCGAGTACAGCCCCGTCACGACCGCGAGGATCATGACGACGGCGTAGAAGGGGAGCGCCGTGTTCAGAGGGCCGAGAAAGACGTTCATCCCGTTGCCGATGACGTTCCGCATCGGCGCCCAGGAGTAGCCGGCGAAGAGCGCGATACTGACGACCGCCGCGCCCTTGTCCCACTTCGACCACGAGGATTCGTCGTCGTCGCTCGACGAGGTAGTGGTCGTGGACGTGGTCGTCTCCGCCTCGCCGTTTTCGAGGGCGTCACGAGTCGCCTCGGGGGCGGCCAGCCGGAAGCCGGCGTCGCCGTCGACCAGTACGCCGGTCTCGATGAGTCGACCCCACTGCCCGCTGGAGAGGTCTTCACGAACGTCGACCCACTTGACCTCGCCGTCGTCCGCGTGGTCGAGGACGGTCCGAACGACCGCCTCCATCTCCGCGTCCTCGGAGACGAGGTCCCGCACTTTCTGCTCGATCCGTGCCATTGAGGATCAGTAACCACCCGGCGGTTAAGAAGGTTTTACTCTGGCTCGCTCGCGGCGGGCGGGAACGCATCGGTGCGCGTGCCGCCGGCGCCGACGAATCTGCTGTTCGACCGCTACGTCGCCGCCTCGACTTCCTCGCGGATCGACTCGAACACCTCGTCCGGCGTCCCTTCGCCGTCGACTTCGACGAGGACGCCCTCGTCGCGGTAATGTTCGACGACGGGCGCCGTGTTCTCCTCGTAGACGCGGAGGCGCTCCCGCACCGTGTCCTCGGTGTCGTCGTCGCGCTGGATCAGGTCGCCGCCACAGTCGTCACAGACGCCGTCCTCCGCGGGCGGGCTGAACTCGACGTGGTAGTTGGCGCCGCAGTCGTCACAGACGCGGCGGCCGGTGAGACGCTCGACGAGTTCCGCCTCGCTCACGTCGAGAAAGACCACGGCGTCGAGACTCGTGATGTCGGAGAGATATTCGGCCTGTTCGAGGTTGCGGGGGTAGCCGTCGAGGACGTAGCCGTCGGCCGCCGAAAGCGCCGTCTTGACGATTTCGTTGACCACCTCGTCGGGGACGAGTTCGCCGGCGTCCATGTACGCCCGCGGCGTGTCGTACTCCGTCTCCATGTGGCTGATGTCCATGTCCTTGTTCGCACGGAGCGCGTCGCCGGTAGTGACGTGTTCGATGCCGAACGCGTCCGCGAGGCGCTTGCTCTGGGTTCCTTTACCCGCTCCCGGTGCGCCGAGCAACAGCACATGAGGCTCGCTCATGTAGGACTCTCCCCCCTCCGAGTATAAATTAGTGAAGGAACCGCCGCGATATTGACGGAATCCGAACGGGTGGGATCACCGAGCGACGCGCGGTCGGTTCACGCCAGGTCGTGTACGTTCTCGACGACGGCCTCGGCGTACTCGCTCGTCGCGAGCTTTGTGCCGCCCTCGATCTGTCGGTGGAGGTCGTAGGTGACTGTCCCCGAGGAGATGGTCTCCTCGACGGCGTCACGCACGAGGCCGGCGGCGTCTTCCCAGCCGAGTTGTTCGAGCATGATCCGGCCGGAAAGGATCATGGCTGTCGGGTTGACCTTGTCCTGGCCCGCGTATTTCGGCGCGGAGCCGTGAACGGGTTCAGCGAGGCAGGCGCCCTCGCCGAGGTTCGCACCCGGCGCGATGCCGAGGCCGCCGATCTGGGCGCCCGCGGCGTCGGAGAGGTAGTCGCCGTTCAGGTTCGGCATCGCCAGCACGTCGTACTGTTCGGTCCGCGTCAACAACTGCTGGAGCATGTTGTCGGCGATGCGGTCCTTGACGACGACGGTCCCCGCGGGGGCCTCGCCGTCGTAGTCGTCCCAGAGTTCGTCTTCCGTGATGACGTTCTCGCCGTACTCCTCCTCGACGAGTTCGTAGCCCCAGTCGCGGAAGGCCGCCTCGGTGAACTTCATGATGTTGCCCTTGTGGACGAGCGTCACGGAATCGCGGCCGTTCCGGATGGCGTAGTTGATCGCCTGCCGGATGAGGCGCTTGCTCCCGAACTCCGAGATGGGTTTGAGGCCGATACCGACCGGCCCGTCGTGGATGGTGTTATCGAAGCCCATCTCCTCTTCGACGAACTCGCGGACGCGTTCGGCGTCGTCGGTACCGGCTTCCCACTCGATGCCGGCGTAGACGTCCTCGGTGTTCTCCCGGAAGTTGACCATATCCATCTTCTCGGGGTTCGTGACCGGCGAGGGGACGCCGTTCAGGTGGTACGTCGGCCGCATATTCGCGTAGAGATCGAGTTTTTTCCGGAGGGCGACGTTCAGCGATCGGAACCCGCTCCCGACGGGCGTCGTCAGCGGGCCCTTGATCGCGACGCGGTGTTCGCGGATGGCCTCGACCGTCTCCGCGGGCAGGTTCTCGTCGTATTTCTCCCGGGCCGACTCGCCGGCGTAGAGGCGCATCCAGTTGATCGAACGCCCCGTCGCTTCGGCCGCGGCGTCGAGAACCATCTGGGCGGCTGGACCGACGTCCGTCCCGATCCCGTCGCCGTAGATGATCGGGATGATCGGATTCGACGGTACGTCGAGTTCGCCGTCCTCGTCGACGGTGATGCGTTCTCCGTCGGCGGGAACCTCGACCTTGTCGTAGCTCATATCGTCGGCGAATTCGCCGACCACCGTAAAAGACCTGCCGTTATCGGGCACGAGGCTTATTCTCCGTCCCGGCTATCGATCCGTATGCGCATCATCGTCCACGGCGGCGCTGGCTCCGGCACCGGTCCCGGCCGACCCACGCCCGAGCGTCAGGCCGTCCTCGACGCCGCCGCGGCCGACGGAGCGGCGGAAGCAACGCCGCTTTCGGCCGTCGAGACGGCGCTTCGCCGACTGGAGGCCGACGACCGGTTCAACGCCGGCCGCGGCGGCGCGATCCAATCGGACGGCGTCGTCCGCGTCGACGCCGGGCTGATGACGAGCGACCGGGCCGTCGGCGCCGTCGCGAACGTTCCCGGCGTCGAGGATGCCGTGAGCGCCGCCCGCGTCGTCGCCACGGAGACGCCACACGTCTGTGTCGCCGGCGAGTACGCCGCCGCGCTCGCGGCCGACTTCGGAATCGAGACGGGCGTCGATCTGACGACCGAACGCACCCGCGAGCGGTTCGCGGACGCCGATCCGCCCACGGGGTCCCCGAAGACGCATCTCGACTGGCTCCGCGAGCGGTTCGGCCGCGGTGAGGGCCACGACCACGACACCGTCGGCGCCGTCGCAACCCTGAAGCCGCGCTCCACGGGAAGCCGACCCACGGCCGGCGAGGACGGAGCGCGGTTCGCCGCCGCCACCTCCACCGCGGGCCGGTGGTTCGCGCTCGCCGGGCGCGTCGGCGACGTGCCACAGGTCGGGTCCGGGTTCTTCTGTACGCCCGCCGGCGGCGCGAGCGCAACGGGTGCCGGCGAGGATATCGCCCGTGTCACCCTCGCGAAGCTGGCGGTCGATCATCTCGCCGCCGGCGCTCCCGCCGACCGGGCCGCATCGCTCGCCATCGACGCGTTCGAGGAACTGACCGGCTCGACGGCCGGCGTCATCGTCTGCGGGCCGGACGGGACGGGGGCGGCGAGAAACAGCGAGTCGATGCAGGTAGCCGTCGCGGAGCGTTAGTCGGCGGCGACGGTGCGACGCGGCGTGACGAACTTCCGGGCCGGGCGCTCCTGAACCGTCCGGTCGGGCGCGACGCTCACGAAGCGGTCGCCGCGGCAGTCGTAGGCGGTGAGTGTGCCGCCGTAGACACAGCCAGTGTCGAGGCCGACGGCGTGTTCGCGGACCACCGGCGCTTCGAGCGGCGTGTGCCCGAAGAAGACGCGGTGGTCGCCCGCGTACTCGTCGTACCAGAACGGGGGTTCGTAGTCGCCGTCGCCGAGTTCGCGGACGTTCTCGAAGTCGTCGACGGTGTGTTCGACGAGCGACTTCCGCGGGTCGACGCCGGCGTGGACGACCAGCGCGCCGTCCCAGTGGACGGCGACGGGGAGGTCGGCGATCCACCGGAGATCGTCTTCGGAGAGCGAGTCGAGGGACTTCTCGTCCCGGAGGAGTTTCTCCTCGTTGTTGCCGCGGACGGTGACGAAGTTGGGGCGGGAGCGCACGAAGTCGATCACGCCGCCGCTGTCGGGACCTTTTCGGACGAGGTCACCGACGAAGACGACGAGGTCGTTCGCGCCGGGATCGAGGCGGTCGACGAGTCGTTGTAGCTCCTGTAGACAGCCGTGCACGTCGCCGACCACGTAGATATCGTCCCACGCGTCGGCGTCGATTTCCCGGTGCTCGTCGCCCAGGGCCAGGTCGAGGCTGGCGTCGAGCGCGTCGGTCCGGATCATGGCTCGAACAGGATCGTCTACTTACATAAAGCGCGCTAATTGGTCCCTCCATGTCTATATAACACTCACCCTGGCAGCCGAACGTCGCAACCTCTTTCCCCGGCTCACGCCAAGGGCGTCCATGAGCGTAGGACCCCTCGACGAGGAAACCGTCGAGAAGTATCGCCAGGCTGGCGAGGCGTTGCGGACCGTCCTCGACGAGGCGGCCGGGATGATCGAACCCGGCGTCACCCACCTCGAAGTCGCCGAACACGCCGAGGATCGGATCTACGAACTCGCGGACGGGCCTGCCTTCCCCGTCAACATCAGCGTCGACGAGGAGGCCTCCCACTCCACCCCCGCCCGCGACGACGAGACGACGTTCGACGAGGGGATGGTCTGTCTCGACGTGGGCGTCCACGTCGACGGCTACATCGCCGACGCCGCGACGACGGTCGACCTTTCGGGCAATCCCGAACTCGTGGAGGCGGCGGAGGAGGCCCTCGACGTGGCCATCGACGCCGTCGCTCCCGGCGTCGACACCGGCTACATCGGCGGCGAAATCGAGGACGTGATCCGGGGCTACGGCTACACGCCCGTCCTCAACCTCTCGGGCCACGGCGTCGCGCAGTGGGACGCCCACACCGGCCCGTCGGTCCCCAACCGCGGTATCGAACACGGCTCGGAACTCCAGGTCGGCGATGTCGTCGCCATCGAACCCTTCGCCACCGACGGCCGCGGCAAGGTGAGCGAGGGGAACAAAGAGGAGATCTACGGGCTCGAACGGGAGCGTTCGGTCCGGAACCGCCAGGCTCGGCAGGTGCTCGAACAGGTGACCGAGGAGTACCGCACCCTCCCCTTCGCCGCCCGGTGGATCGACGCCTCGCGCGCGGAGATGGCGCTCCGACGGCTCAAACAGCAGGACGTGATCCACGGCTATCCCGTGTTGAAAGAGGAGGCAGGACGGCTGGTGAGTCAGGCCGAACACACCCTCATCGTCACCGACGACGGGTGTGAGATCACGACCGCGTAGATCCGCCGTCGACCGGCGGGCACAGAGCGTTCACCACACCCGGTTGCCGACGCTAGGCGTCGTTCATCCGCTGGATCGACTCCGCCTCACACTCCCCACAGACCGCGACCCGGTACGGCTCCCGCGAGAACGCGGCGTTCGCCGAGGCAGGGTTCTCCGTCCGGATTTCGACCCGGACCGCGTGCCTGGTTTCCCGTCCGCAGTCGGGACACAGTTCGAGGTTAGTGTCTGGGTTGGGACGCTTCGCCTTCATCGCTTACCCATACCGACGCCCTGCGCATAAGCCCGGCAGTCGGTTAACCCGGATTAAACCCGCTTAACTCCGGCTCAATCGGGTTCTCACGCGTGAGAACGTTCGTCGTCTGCCACGCGTCAGACGATTCGGTGGCAGTCAGTACCGGTTGTTCGCTAGGCCGGCGAACCGACACACCGATCCGTATCGGGCGGCGAGCGCCCCACAGTATAAATCGCTGGGCGCCCCCGCGGGGATATGGACCAACTGTTCGCGCCGTGGCGCATCGAGTGGGTGAGCCGCGACGACGACGGCGACGTGGAGGGCTGTCCGTTCTGTGTCCTCCCCACCCGCGACGACGACCGGGCGAGTCGGATCGTCGCCCGGAGCGACCACGCGTTCGTCATCCTGAACAACTACCCCTACAATCCCGGGCACGCGATGGTGATCCCCGACCGACATGAGGGCGACTACCGCGGGCTCGACGACGCGGAACTTCTGGACCACGCCCGCCTCAAGCAACGCACGTTCGACGCGATGGACGCAGCCTTCGCGCCCGACGGCTACAACGCCGGCCTCAACCTCGGCGGCGGTGCCGCCGGCGGTTCCATCGACGACCACCTCCACACCCACGTCGTCCCCCGGTGGTCCGGCGACACCAACTTCATGCCCGTCGTCGCCGACACCACAGTCATCGTCGAAGCCGTCGACGAGACGTACGACCGTCTCCGCGACGCCTTCGCCGCCCAACCGGGCGCGACGGTCCCCGGCGACGACCGGGCGATATCGTTCTCGATGGATTAGACTCAATCAAAAACTGGCTTCTACTGGCCTAATGACACTGCTTATGTGGGTTTAACTCGTCAAGTCGCGTATGAGCGCGGATCGTGAATCGTTCCTCAAGGCGTCGTGGGTCAACGTCGCCTCCAACGTCGTCAAAATCGGCGTCGAGGGGTTCCTGGGCGTCACCTTCGGCAGCCTCGCGCTCATGGCCGACGCCGCCCACTCCGTCGCGGACCTCCTCGCGAGCGCCGTCGTCCTCGTCTGGGGGCGGTTCGTCTACGACGACCCCGACGCCTCCCACCCGCACGGCCACGACCGGTTCGAACCCCTCACCGCCCTGTTCGTGGGTGGCGTTCTCGTTCTTCTGGGCCTGAAACTCCTCTACGACTCCGGGCACGCCCTCCTCGATGGCCCGGCCGCCGAGTACAGCGTCGTCCTCGTCGCCGGCCTCCTCGTCGCCCTCGTCGTCCGGTATGCCTGCTACGTCTACACCGTCCGCGTCAACCGCGAAGTCGGTTCGCCGAGTCTCCGCGCCCTCGCCGCCGACAGCAAAAACGATATCTACACCACCATCGCTGTCGTCGCCGGCGTCGCCGGTATGGCGCTTGGCTACCCGATCTTCGACCCGCTGGCCGGCGGCGTCGTGAGCCTCCTCGTCATCTATCAGGGCGTCGATGTCTCGCGGGAGAACATCCGCTATCTCTCCGACGGCGCGCCCCCCACGGAGGAACGCGATCGGATCGAAGCCGCGATTCGCTCGCATCCCGAGGTCCACGGCCTCCACGACTTCGTCGCCTACTACTCCGGACACGTCATCGAGGTGGAGTTTCACGCCGAAGTCGACGGCGACCTCTCCCTGGCCGAGGCTCACGACCTCGAAACCCAACTCCGGGAACGGGTGCGGGAGATCGAACCCGTCTCGGACGTGCACGTCCACCTCGATCCCGCCGGCCTCGGCGAGTGGAAAGACGCCGCCGAACGGTCGTCCGCGTCGACGACGGTGCGGTGATCACTCCGCACCGTCGTCCGCGAGCGCCCCGTCGACCCACTCGTAGTGGTCCCGGAGCGCCCGTTCGCCCGCCGCCGTGAGTTCGTAGCGGTCGTGCAGGCCGTCGACCGTCTTCCTCAGGTGGCCCGTATCCGTCAGCGCGTCCAGCGCGCCGTAGAAGGTCTTGGGGTCGATCCGGTCGTCGTATCGCGACTCCACGGCCGCCTTACACCTCTGGGCCGTCGGCGCGCCCTCGCTCGCGACGACGACACAGATATCGCGGCGGAGGCCGCTCCGGAGCCACTTCATACCGGCTCGCCGAAGGCGTACATCGTCTCGTGGCCCGTGATCTCCACGTCGACGAAATCACCCGGCTCGATCCCTCGCTCGTCGGCCCGCGTGACGATCACCTGACGGTAGGCGCCGTCGCGACATTTCACGGAGTCGCCGGTGCCCGGTCGCACCGCGAGCACCTCGCGCCGTGTCCCCACCATCGATTCGTGGACCTCGCCCACCACCTCGCGTTTCAACTCGGACATCGCCTTCGAGCGCTCCTTCTTGATCGTCCCGCCGAGCCCCTTCATGTCGGCGGCGTCCGTCCCCGGCCGCTTCGAGAAGCGGGTGACGTTGATCTTCTCCGGGCGCACCCGCCTCAGGAGGTCCATGCTCATCTCGTGGTCGGCGTCCGTCTCGGTCGGGAAGCCGACGATGAAGTCAGTCGAGAGCGTCCACTCGTCGAGGCGGTCGTCGAACGTCTCGACCACCTCCAGGAACTCGTCGACCCGGTGCTGGCGGCGCATATCGCCGAGTACGTCGTCCGACCCCGACTGCACCGGCGCGTGCAGGAAATTGTACAGTTCGTCGTTTTCGGCGAAGACGTCGGCGAGTTCCTCCCGCACGCCGTGGACGCCTTTCGGATTGGCCATGCCGACCCGCACCCGGAAGTCGCCCTCGATGTCACAGATTCGATCCAGGAGTTCGGGCAGGAGGCTCTCGCCCTGGTTGCGGTCCCAGCCGTAGACGCCGGTGTCCTGGCCCGTGATGCGGAGTTCCGTCGCGCCGGCGTGGACCAGCGCCCGTGCTTTCTCGACGTTTTCCTCGACCGGTGGCGAGTCGATTCGCCCCGTCGCGCGCTTTGTGATGCAGTACGAACAGTCGCTCATACAGCCGCGTGCGATGGGGAGGATGCCGATCACGCCGTCGAGGATCGGCTCGGCGTCGGGCGTCGTCGTCGGACACTCGCCGTTCAGCGCCGCCTCGGGCACCGCGTCCCAGTGGACCACGTCGGCGTCGATGCCCGCCTCGGCGAACGCCTCGCCCTGTGCCAGCGCCATACAGCCCGTCACCACGAGGTCGCCCGTCTCGGCCTGCAGTTCCTCGGCCCGGCGGAGCATGTTGCGCTCCGTCTTCTCGACGACCGTACAGGTGTTGAGGATGGCCACGTCGGCGTCCGCTGGCCCGTCGGCGGGGTAGTGGCCGCCGTCGCGGAGCCGTTGCTCGATCCCTCGGCTCTCGCCGCGGTTGGCCGTACACCCGTACGTCTCGATGTGATACCGCGCCATTCGGTTGTCGACGGTAGCGCGTCCGCGGACAAAAGCGCGACGGTCCGGTGGTGATCTGCCCCACTCGTCCCGGCCGTCGCCGAACGCGGCGAGTGTGTCCGAGACGCTCGCCTACCCGTCGAACCCCTCGACCAGCGTGACGCCCGCCGACGCGCCGATACGGTCCGCGCCCGCGTCAAGCATCGCCTTCGCCGTCTCGTAGGTTTCGATCCCCCCGCTCGCTTTCACCGGCAGATACTCCGCGAGCAGCGCCACGTCCTCGACGGTCGCCGGCCCCGCGAAGCCGGTGCCCGTCTTGAGGTAGTCGGCGTCGGCCTCGACGGCGGCCTCCGCGGCCCGCCGCATCTCCGTCTCCGTCAGCAGCGGCGCCTCGACGATGACTTTCACCGGTACGGGCACGGTGGCGACGAGTTCGCCGAGTTCGTCGGTCACCGCGTCCGTCTCGCCCGCTCGCACCCGCCCGACGTTCACCACCACGTCGAGTTCGTCCGCGCCGTCCTCCCACGCTTCGACGGCCTCCTCGCGTTTCACCGTGGGGTCGTGCTGGCCGTGTGGGAATCCCACGACCGTCACCACCGTCACGTCCGGTGCCTCGTCGACGGCTTCGGCAACGTAACACGGGGGAATGCAGGCGTTCGTCCCGTGTTCGGCCGCTTCCGCGACGACCCGCCGGGCGTCGGCGGGCGTCGTCTCCGGCCCGAGGACGGTGTGGTCGATGCGTGCGGCGAAGTCGGCTCGGTCCATGCCGCGTCCTCACGTCGCCGGAGCGTAAGGCTTTCCCGCCGACTCCCCGCCCATCACCTATGGCCGTCCTTCCCGAGGGCTTCGCGCTTCCGCCGCTCCCCTATCTGGTCGTCCTCGTCGCCGGTCTGGTCGCCGTCGGCACACTCCTCCGCCGTCGCCGCCCTCCGGTCACGGACGCGACGATACGCGCGTTCGTGCCGTGGATGGTTCTCGGCTCCGCCCTACACGTCCTCTATGTCCTCGGTGCGCTCCCGTCGGTCGTGCGACCGTTTGCCGGGACCCCCGCCGTCTACCTCTCCGTCGCCGTCGTCGCGGGGGCGGCGTGGCTCGCCGTCGGTGCGGACGCCGGAACCGCCCGCCGACTGCGCCGCGTCGGCATCCTCCTCGCCCTCCCCGTCGTCGCCGCCGTCCTCGCCGTCGGCGCGGGCGCCGGGACGCTCCGTCTCGGCTACGCGCTCGGCATCCTCGTCGGCGCCGGCGTCGCCGCCGCCGGCACGTGGCTCCTCCTCCGACGCCTTCGCCCTGCGGTGACCGTCACCGGCCGCCTCGGCATCCTCGCCGTCGGCGCCCACGCCCTCGACGGCGTCTCGACGGCCGTGGGCGTCGACCTCCTCGGGTTCGGCGAGCGCACCCCGCTCTCGCGGCTCGTCATCGAGTTCGGGGCGTCGCTCCCCACCGCCCCCGCCGTCGGCGGCGCGTGGCTGTTCGTCCTCGTGAAACTCGTCGTCGCCTCGGCCGTGGTCGTCGCGCTGACCGAGACGGTCCGCGAGGAGCCGACGACCGGCCGACTCCTGCTGGGGTTCGTCGCCGCCGTCGGACTGGGTCCGGGTGCGCACAACGTCCTCCTGTTCACCGTCGCTCCCTGACCGTCAGCCTCTGTCGACGAACCGCAGCCGATACCGGTAGTACGACCCGTCGTAGAGCGCCATCCCGACGCCGGGGTCCTCGACGTACGCGTCCTTCTCGATGTCGCCGTCGAGGTACGCGCGGGCGTGGAGTCGGGTCAGGACCGTCCGATACGGCTCGGAGACGGGGTGGGACTCCGCGTAGCCCTCGCCCATCGCGTCCCGCAGGAGCGACCGCGCCTGCCCCGACAGGTCGCCGCCGGAGAGGCGCGCGTCGACGAACTGCGCCCGGAGGATCGTTTCCATCCGCTCGGGCGACTCGGCGACCGGTTCGACCGTCGCCCGGTAGACCGATTCGTAGAACCGTTCGCGACGCACCGCGAGTTCGTACACCGTCTCCCGGTAGACGACGTGGCTGGGCGCGTCCTCGCCGACCAACCGGCTCTCCGCGATGTCGGCCGCGTCGCGGAAGACGAAGCCGCCACGTTGGACCGCGCCCCAGGGAACCCCGCCCTCGTTCTCCCGCGCCCGCGCGGCCATGTGGGCGACGTGGACGGCCGTCCGGTCCGCTTCGGAGAGGGCGTCCGCGTCGACGGCCTCGGGGGCGCCCCCGTCGTCGGCGTCGGCGACCTCGAACAGCCGAACCACGGGGTGGGTGACGGCCCGTTCGTTCACGACGACGTGGCCCAGTCGGTAGTACGTCCCCTCGTGGCGGACGTATTTCGGGTCGTCGGGGCGGGCGCCGAAGGGCGTCCGATGCCGGCTGGTGTAATGCTCGCCGGCGAGCGCCGCCTCGAACGCCGCTCGGTCGTCCGGGCGCTCGGTCTCCGCGAAGTCGACGACGTAGCCCGACCGAAGCGGTGTCGGGGCGTCCGAGAGGACGAGTTGGAGGCCGCGACCCCCGCCGTCGCCCTCGAGAGCCCCGTCCGACCCACCGAACGCGCCGAGACAGCCGGCGAGCGAGGAGAGGCCGCCGACCGCGCCCGCCGCGAGGAGTCCCCGTCGTGTCGAATCCATACGGGTTCCCTCGTGTCCGGGCCGCTTGTACACTGTGGTGACTACGACGGCCGCTTGAGTCATCCCCGTCAGCCGGGACTGTTTTCTTTCCGGCCCGGTGTGACTCCAGTATGACACTCCAGCCGCACCTGCGGGTCGGCGACGGCGACGTACACGATGTGGCGCTCATGCCCGGCGATCCGGGCCGCGTCGAGCGAATCGCCGCCGCCTGCGATTCGGCCACCGACCTCGCGCACAACCGCGAGTACCGCCTCGTCGACGCCGAGTACGACGGCGTCCCGCTGACCATCTGTTCGACGGGTGTGGGGTCGCCCTCGGCGGCCATCGCGCTCGAAGAACTTGCCGCCGTCGGCGTCGAGACGGTCATCCGGCCGGGGACGACCGGCGCGCTCCAAGCCGGCATCGAGATCGGCGACATGGTGGTCGCCACCGGCGCCGCCAAGGAGGAGGGGACGACCAAGCGGTACGAGCGGGCCGAGTATCCGGCGGTCCCCGACTTCGAGGTGGTTCGCGCGCTCGTCGACGCGAGCGAGGCGAACGACGAAGCCGTCCACGTCGGCCCCGTCGTCACCGACGACGCGTTCTACGCCGAGACGGACGACTACGTGGCCGATTGGGAGGCCGCGGGCCTGCTCGCGGTGGAGATGGAGGCGGCCGCGCTCTTTACCCTCGCGCGGCGCAAGGGGCTCCGGGCCGGCGCCATCTGCACCGTCGACGGCAACCTCGTCGAGGGGACACAGAAGGGCACCGGCGACGCCACCGAGGACGAACTGCCGCCGAAAGCCCGCAACAACGTCGAGCGGATGATCGGGCTCGCGCTCGACGCCGCCGCCACGCTGGGCTAGGATGTTCGAGGGTGTGCTCGCCCGATTGGTCGCCGTTGCCCGTCGGCTCCGGCGGTTCGAGCGCCGCGAACTCGCGGCCTTCGGCCGCTGGGTCCAGCACACCGGCAACCTCCTCCACCTGACGGTGTTGGTGGCCGTGCCGTTGCTCATCGGCTTCGTCACCCTCGTCTCGAACGCACTGGCCGAACTCTCCTTTCTCCTCTTCCCGCCGCTCGCCTCCGGCGCGTACACGCTCTTTTCCGATCCGGAAGGCCGGTACGCCTCCCCCCGGAAGTTCGTCGTCGGCCTCGTCGTCGGCGCGCTGTGTGGGTGGGCGGCGCTCGGCCTTTCTGCACCTCTGTTCCCGATGGCCACTATCGTCTCCGTATCGCCGGTCAGCGCCGCCCTCTCCATTTTCCTCACCGGCGCCGCGACGTGGGCGCTCGACGTGGAGGAGCCGGCGGCGTTCTCGACGGCGTTGCTCGTCCTCGTCACCGACGACGCGTCGCCCGAGGCGTACGTCACGAGCGTCGCGGTGTTTGGCGCCCTCGTCGCGCTGGTGTTCTCGGTCTGGCGCACCCGGTTCTACGAACGCCGCGCGCAGTATCTCTACGACACCGCACAGGGCGACGACCACGTCCTCGTCCCCATGCGTGGCGACCCCGAGGCCGCGGAGACGACGGCCCTCTTCGGGGCGACGCTCGCCGCCGCCCACGACGCCGGGAAAGTGGTGTTGCTTTCGGTGCTGGAGGAGGGGCCCGACGGGGACGCCGCCCCGACGCTCGACGACGCCGCGACCGAAACTGCGGCACGGCTCGAAGACGCCGCCAGAACGGTTCGAACGCGTGCCGGCGTCCCCTGTGAAGTCGTCGTGGCGCGGGACGCGCCGGTACCGACGACGATGGAGACGGCGACGAACACGAACTGCGACCTCGTGGTCACGCCGTACGAGGAGGACCGTGGCCTGCTCTCGCCGTACGTCCGCGGCGTGTTCGACAGCGAGTTCGACGCCGTTGCCTTCCGGTCGACGACGGGGACGCGCCGGTGGCGGCGGATTCTCGTAACGGTCGCCCGCCCGGGCGACACCGCCCACGCGATGCTCGATTTTGCGGCGCGACTGGCCGGCAAGAGCGGGAGCCTGAGCGTCTGTACCTGCATCGACGCCGAAGTGGAGCGCCGGCGCGCCGAATCGCGGCTGGCGAACCTCGCCGAGACGGTGGACGCGGACGTGGAGACGCGGGTGGCGCGCAGCAACGTCACCGACTTTATCGGCGCCAACGCCGGCGCGTACGACTTGCTTGTGGTCGGGTCGTCGGGCGACCGCTCCCGCGCTTCCCGGTTCGTCTCGCCGCCCACCTTCGAACGGCTCCACGACGTGGAGTGTGACGTGGCGATCGTCGACCGGGGGAAGCCGTAGCGGTCGGCGACCGCTTGCGCTCGCTGGTGTCGGTCTGGCTATATCTCGTCGAGCAAGCGGTCGGCGACCGCCTCCGTGTCCACGTCCGCCCCGCCGAGAGCCGACTCGACGAGCAGGTGGCCGCCGATGCTCGCGGGGCTGATCACCGTATCGGCGCCCGCACGCCGGAGTTTGTCAACGTTCTCGCGCTGAGTTGCCGCCGCGACGATGTGGGCGTCGGGCGCGAGATGCCGGACGGTCAGGATGGCGAGGGCGTCCGCCGCGTCGTCGTTCGTCGCCGCGACGACGGCGCGTGCCTCCTCGACGTGGACCCGCCGGAGCGTCCCCTCGTCGCTGGCGTCGCCGACGAGCGTGTCGACGTCGCGTTCGCCCAACCGCCGGGCCACGTCGCTGTCGGGGACGACGACGAGAAACTGCGCTTTCCCGTTCAGTTCCTGGATGATCGCCTCGGTCAGGTCGCCGTAACCGAGGACGAGGACGTGATCGTCGAGTAAGTCGAGTTCTGATTGTGTCATTCTTCCGAGTGCCTTGACGAGTCGGGCTTCGATGGCCGGGGTCAGCAGGACGCCGAGCGCGATGGCGAAACTCGCCGTACCGACGACGAGCGCCGAGATGCCGAACAGCCGCGCCACCGCCGTCTGGGGCGTGATATCGCCGTAGCCGACGGTACTGGACGTGACGACGGCGAAGTAGACGGCGTCGACGAGCGTGCTGATGCCGCCGAACTCCTCGCGGAGGGCGTACGCGCCCGTGGTTATGTACACCTGCGAGCCGCCCAGGGCGAGCAGGGCGGCGAGTTGCGTCGCCGAGAAGTCGACCGAGCGGTCGAACCGGCGGCGGTTGAGCGCGACGGCGGGCAGCGCCAACACCGACAGTACCACGAGCGGAATCGAGGTTTCGCTCGCCTGGACGAGCCCCTGTACCGCCGAGACGACGAGCAGGCAGAGCGTCGAGAGCCAGGCGGCACGCAGTCCCCGGCGGAGGCCGAGCGCGCTCCCGAGCAACAGGAAGCCGGTGAGCGTGCCGGTGAAGCCGGCGGTGGCGCGGGCCACCGGCGGCACGAAGGGGACGAGCGGCCGTCCCGTGGGCGACCCCATGTGGACGATACCCGTCACCATCGAGAGCGCGCCAGCGAGTAGCGTCAGCCCCACCGCCGCTCGCACGCCGAGGAACCGATCGCTCCGACTCGCGGCCATGCCTACGCCCTCGCGGACGGGCTTGATAAAGGACTCGTCGGACCCGTCCCGTTAGCGGTTTAGGCCTCGCCGTCGTGACCGGACTATGGCCTCCGTTCCGGTTGAGGTGGTACTCGGCATTTATCTCGGCGTCTTGACCGGTATCATCCCGGCGCTCGTCTCCTGGGCGCTCGGATTCGTCTTCAAATACGTCACCGGCGTCACCGTCCCCGCGTTCGGTGTCGTCGTTCTCGCCGTCGCCATCGCAGGCGTCAACGGCGGGCTGATGGCGCTGAACGATCCGACGTTCACCCGGTCGTCGAACCAGATTCGCCTCAGCGTCGCGCTCATCGTCGTGTTGATGCTCTCGCTGTACGCCCACAACGCCGGCGACAAGATGGGCGTCGAGTTCCCCCGCAAGCTCTCCCTGCGCAAACTCACCGACCGCACGCTCTCGACGGACGTCGTCGAACTCGTCGGCGGCCGCGGTCAGGTCGACGTGCGCGTCTCCGGTGACGTGGGCGACATGGAGGGGTATCCGTCCGTGCCCGCGGACCTCCGCCGTGAGATTCGGGAGTGGGCCGCCACCTTCCCCGCCGACGTGCCCGTCGTCGAACTGGAGGGTCGGGTGGCCGACCGCCTCCGCACGGAGTTCGACCTCGCGGACGTGGCGGTGACGCTCGACGAGCGCGCGCGAGCGACGGTGAGCGCCGCGCCGCCACTCGGCGGCCTCTCGAAGCGGGTCCCCCCCGGCAAACGCGGCGTCTCGGTGCGTGCGCTCCTCCCCACCGGCACCGCCCGCGGCGACGAGGTGGCGGTCGTCACTCCGGATCGAACCTACCGCGGGGACGTGCTCAGCCTCCGGAGCGACCGCGTCCACGATGGCGCCGACGCCACCGACGGCGGGACGGAGCCGACGCCCGATCCGGCCGTCGCCCCGTCCCTCCCCGTCGCCGACGGCGGCGACGGCCGCGTGACCGTCGCCGTCGACGCCGGTCAGGCGTCGTCGCTGCTCGGCTCGGCGGTCGACCGTCTCGCCGTCCAGTCGCGGGGGACGCGCCGGGAGTACGAACTCCTCTCGATCCTCCGGCAGGCCGGTACCCGGATTCGAAAGCTGGCAGTCCGGGAGGGCGCCCCCATCGCGGGGACGACCATCGGCGCTGCCGCCCTGCGCGATGCCTTCGGCGTGACGGTTCTCGCCGTCCGCCACGAGGGTCGCTGGCAGCTCGCTCCCCGTGGGTCGCAGGCGCTCGCCACCGGCGACGACCTGTTCGTCGTCGGCTCTTACGACGCGGTCACCGCGTTCCGGGAGGCGGTCGCGTGACGCTCCAGGTGTCGGTGCCCGCCCTCTCCCCCTCGCTCATCGTCCTCGCGGAGTTGCTCGCCGTCGGTGTCGGCGCCGCCCTCGTGAGCGCTATCGCGGCGCTCGCCTACCGCTGGTACACCAAACTCCGACTGCCGCTGTGGCTGTCGATACTGCTTGGTCTCTCGGTGGTCGCGCTCGCGCTCAACACCGTCGGGGTGTTCACCGACCTGCTCAGCGGCGAGACGGGGATCTTCTCCACGCCTCGGATCGTGTTCAACACGCTCGCCCTCGCCGTCGGCGGCCTCGCCGCGCCCGCCGGCCGCCTCGTCGGTGACCGGATCGCGACCGACGTGTTCGCCGTCGCGGGCGCCCGCGAACTCGACGTGGAGGTGAGTCGGATCGTCCGCTCGGTCGGCCGCATCACGGACGTGACCCTCCCCGAGACGGTCGACGACATCGAGGACATGGAGGGCTACGACCCCGTCAGCCCAGCGACCAAGGAGGCACTCGCGGGCAAGACGCTGATCTTCCCCCGGCGCCTGTCCGTCACGGAACTGCAGGATCGGCTCGCCACCCGCCTGCAGGACGACTACGACGTGGGCTACGTCGACGTGGAACTCGCGGCCGACGGCACCGTCGAGTATCTCGCGCTGGGGAGCCGGGCGACCGGTATCGGCCCGACGCTCGCGCCCGGGACCGTCGCCGTCGCGGTCCGGGCCGACCCCGCCAACGCCGCGAGTCCGGGCGACCGCGTGCAGGTGTGGCGAACCGATTCGGACGGCCCCGAACGCGTCCTGACCGCCGAACTGCGCGCACACGTCGACGACGTGGCGACACTCGCCGTCGCGGAGGAGGAGGCGACGCGACTCGACGGCGAGGCGACCTACCGGCTGGTGACCCTGCCCGCCGAACCACAGGCCGAACGCGAGTTCGCCTCCCTCCTACGGGCGGCCGAGGAGACGATGTACGTCGTGACCGTCGCGGACGGGAGCGACCTCGCCGGGGCGGCCGTCGAGACACTCGACGCCACCGTCGTCGCCGTCGCCGGCGCGGACGGGAGCGTCGACGACCTGCCCGACGACCGGACGCTCGCCGCCGGCGACTCGGTGTACGTCGTCGCCCGCCCCGAGACGTACCGCCGCCTCGACGCCCGGAGTCGGCCGGCGTAGACACAACGCCTTTGACTGACGGGGCGCGAGACGTACCCATGCAGTGGAAGTTGTTCGCGGACCTCGCTGAGGTGGCCGGCGACCGGGAGATCCGGGTCGACACCGAACCCGGCGCGACGGTCGGCGACGCCCTCGACGAACTGTTCGTGGCGCGGCCCGCTCTCCGTGACCGCGTCCTCGACGACGCGGGGAACGTGGCCGACCACATCAACGTGCTTCGGAACGGCGAGAGCGTCCACGGGGCCGAGGGGCTGGAGACGACGCTGGAATCGGGTGACGAACTCGCGCTGTTCCCGCCGGTGAGCGGTGGGCGCGCGTAGAACGGGGACTTCGCAGTTCAGTTAGTGGGGCGCGGCCGCGCGATGAACAGCGTCTGGACGACGCTGAACGGGTCGTAGATGGACTGGTGGCACTGACAGTAGACGCCGTTGGCGTTCCCGAAGCGCGCGGCGTCTTCGGACTGCTTGTATCCCGGCACACAGCAGAAGTGGGTGCACTTGTTGAGCCACGCGATGAAGCCCTCGGAGGTGCTGGCCTGAAGCCACTCGTCGCCTTGGGCCGCCTCCTCGATGCGCGTGCTCCGGAGCACCTGGATGGGAACGATGTCCTCGGCGTCCTCGGAGCGCCACCGACCGGTCGCGGGCTTGCCGGTGCCCGCGGTGCCGATGCCGTTGCCCCACTCCTCGTAGTCGCTGAAGTCGTCGACGTGGAGGCGGTCGCCTTCCTCCTTGCTCTGGGACTGCCACTCGTAGGCGGGGTTCGATCCGGTGCGGAAGTAGTTGTCGCTCTCGTAGCCCGGTTGGATGCCTGCGTACCCCTCGACGCCGCAGTACTGGAACCACTCCGAGGAGTACGTCGATCCGCCGAGCTCCATCTCGGCGATCTGGACCTGCCGGCCGCCCTGCGTGACGGTCTTGACGGTGGGCCAGACGCCCTTGAGGTATCCCTCCGAATCGATCTCGATGGGAATCTGGGGCATTCCGCGCGGCGCCGGGCCGCCGGTGTTCTTGATCGCCCACGCCTGCGTGCTCCCACCGCCGGCCCCGGGCGAGGCGGTCGCGCTGTTGACGGTGACCGTCCCGAGGGCGCCCACGCCCGCGAGCGCCGAGCCACCGACGACGCCTTTGACGAACCGCCGCCGCCCGCTCTCTTCGGGATACTTGTCGTCCGCGCTCATGCTCGAACCTTGGCGCGGGTAGTGAAAAGCATGACGAAGTGCCCGACGACGACGGTCGTATCCCGTCCCCGCCGGCCGTGGCTTATAGTGTTTATTGTAACTGTTTACCGATGGTTCGCCAGAACGGGTCGGCGAACCACCGGTACTGACTTACAATGATCACTATTAGACACCCAGCCACTCGTCGTTACGGACCCGATAGCCGCTCTCCTGGCAGAACTTCGCCGCCCGTCGGCGTACCGCTCGGGACCCCGGAAGCGTCTCGTCGTCGCGAATCCGTTCGACGATCCAGTCGCCGATGACGCGAACGCCCTCGTCGTCGTCCTCGTCGATCGATTCGAGTTCATCGAGCGTCTTCTCGTAGGCGTCGCGCTGTGAGCCGCCGAACTCCTCGTTTGGAAGCGCGTCGACCGCTTCGACGATCCGTTTCATCGTCGCGGCGATCGTCGGTCGCTGTACGCGAACCCGAACGTCGGCAGGGGAGTCGAACGTCTCCACGTCCGCTTTGGGCAACAGCTCCCCGACGGTGTACGTTCGATCGGCCGCGTCGATCTCGTGATCGCCGACTGCGGTGACGATCTCGGCACCCGTCGCCGGATAGGACAACGACTCCAGCGCCACCTCGAAGTCGACGAGTTCGGCCGCGTCGATCGGTGGTTCCGCTTCACCGCCGCGCTCCAGTGCCGCGGCGATTTCGCGTTCCCGCTGGCGCCGTTCGGCACTGCGTGCCTGCGCCTCTCGGCCCGATTTGTCGTCTGCCATTCTTGTTGTTACGTTGTCTATTCGGATACCCCTTCGGCGTTCCCGACGCTCGTCGGTTCTCCCGGGCCGTCACGCCGAGGGCCTATGGACCGCTACGGTAGCCCGTATCAGTGCCACGGCGCGTTCGGGAAGTCGACGACCCGATCCTCACGGTCGATGGCGTCGATCCGGGCCACGTCCTCGTCGTCGAGGTCGAGATCGAGCGCCGCGTAGTTCTCCCGGATGTGTGCGGGCGTCCCGGCCTTCGGGATGGGGACGACGCCTTTCGCCAGCACCCACGCCAGCGACACCTGCGCCGGCGTCGCCTCGTGTTTCTCGGCCACCTGCCGGATCTCCGGCACGTCCGCGACGGCGTTGCGCGCGATGGGCGCGTACGCGACGAGTTGGTAGCCGTGGCGGTCGGCGTGGTCGCGCAACGCCTCCTGCTGGCAGAGCGGATGTAACTCTACCTGGTGGGCCGCGGGCGCTTCGCCGAGGTGGTCGATGGCCTCGTCCACGAGTTCGGGCGTGAAGTTGCTGAGGCCGAGGCCGCGGGTCAACCCTTCCTCGCGCGCGTCGAGCAGGGCGGGGAGCGTCTCCGCGGGGTCGTAGGTGTCCATCGGCCAGTGGACATAGAGCAGATCGAGGCTGTCGACGCCGAGCAGGTCGACACGCTCGCGGGCGCTCTCGAGGAAGTCGTCGTGTGCGAGGCGGTCACGCCATACCTTCGAGGCGAGGAACACGTCCTCGGCGTCGCTCGCGGCGATTCCCTCGCCGACGGCGGCCTCGTTCTCGTAGTATTCGGCGGTGTCGACGTGGCGATAGCCCGTTTCGAGTGCCGTCTGCACGGCGCTCACACACCGTTCCGGGTCGGTCAACTGGTAGGTACCGAAGCCGAGTTGCGGGATGTCCATACCGTCACCAGAGAGCCCGCGGACTCGAAGCCTGCGGTTTCGGTGAGTTCCGTGCAACCCCGGCGCACGCGGAGCGCGTAGGCGAAACGATTTTCATGCGCGCTCGCGCAGGGTCGTTATGCCGACGGAACCCGAGACAGGGTACGACCCGGAACTGGGTCGGAAGTTCGTTTTCGTAACCGGGGGGGTGATGTCCGGGCTCGGTAAGGGGATTACGGCCGCCAGCACCGGCCGCCTCCTGTCGAACGCGGGCTTCGACGTGACCGCCGTGAAGATCGACCCCTACCTCAACGTCGACGCAGGGACGATGAACCCCTACCAGCACGGGGAGGTGTACGTGCTGAAAGACGGGGGCGAGGTCGACCTCGACCTCGGCAACTACGAGCGCTTCCTCGGGACGGACATGACGTTCGACCACAACGTCACCACGGGGAAGACGTACAAACACGTCATCGAAAAGGAGCGGGCGGGCGACTACCTGGGCAACACGGTCCAGATCATCCCGCACATCACCGACGACATCAAGCGCCGCATCCGTGAGGCCGCCGAGGGGACCGATGTCTGTCTCATCGAGGTCGGCGGCACCGTCGGCGACATCGAGGGGATGCCCTATCTCGAAGCCCTCCGGCAGTTCGCCCACGAGGAGGACGACGAGGACGTGCTCTTCGCGCACGTGACGCTCGTCCCCTACTCGAAAAACGGGGAGCAAAAGACCAAGCCCACCCAGCACAGCGTGAAGGAACTCCGCTCGATCGGTCTCCAACCGGACGTGCTGGTCGGCCGGTGCGAGGACCGTCTCGACCCGAAGACCAAAGAGAAGATCGCGCTGTTCTGTGACGTGCCGACCGACGCGGTGTTCTCCAACCCCGACGTGGAGGACATCTACCACGTCCCCCTGATGGTCGAGGAAGAGGGGCTAGACGAGTACGTGATGGAGCGGCTGCATATCGCCGACGAGGCGCTGCCGGCGGCGGAGCGGGACAGCCGGTGGCGCGAACTCGTCACGCGCGAACGGACGGGTGAGATCGACGTGGCGCTGGTCGGCAAGTACGCCCTCGAAGACGCGTACATGTCGATCCACGAGGCGCTGAAACACGCGGGCATCCACCAGGAGGTCGAGGTGAACGTCCTCTGGGTGGACGCCGACGAGATGCGCGACCACCACACCGAACGCCTCCGCGAGGCGGACGCGGTGGTCGTCCCCGGCGGCTTCGGCTCCCGCGGCGCCGAGGGGAAGATCGAGGCGATCCGGTACGCCCGCGAAAACGACGTGCCCTTCCTCGGCCTCTGTCTCGGCTTCCAGATGGCGGTCGTCGAGTACGCGCGGAACGTCCTCGGTCTCGAGGGCGCTCATTCGGCCGAAATCGACGCGGACACGCCCTACCCCGTGATCGATCTCCTGCCGGAGCAGTACGATCTGGAAGACCTCGGTGGGACGATGCGTCTCGGCGCACACGAAACCGAGATTCGGCCGGAGACGCTCGCCCACGAGGTGTACGGCGCCGACTCCTGTACCGAACGTCACCGCCACCGCTACGAGGTCAACCCGGAGTATATCGACGATCTCGAAGCCGGCGACCTTACGTTCTCCGGGCGCGCGGGCAACCGTATGGAAATCGTCGAACTCGACGGCCACCCGTACTTCCTGGGGACGCAGTTCCACCCCGAGTTCCGCTCCCGTCCCGACCGGGCGAGCCCGCCATTCGTCGCCTTCGTCGAAGCGGCGCTTGCACAGGCCGACGAAGGGCAGGAGGTGGAGATCTGATGGTCGACACCGACGCGTTCATCGCGGAGGCGACCGACGAAATCGCCGCCGAGGTCGGTGACGACAACGCCATCATCGCGCTCTCGGGCGGCGTCGACTCCTCCGTCGCGGCCGCGCTGGCCTACCGCGCCATCGGCGACCAGCTCACCCCCGTCTACGTCGACACCGGGTTGATGCGCAAAGGGGAGACCGAGGGGATTCGGGAGACCTTTGCGTTCATGGATAGCCTCCGGATCGTCGACGCGCAGGACCGCTTTCTCGACGCCCTCTCGGGCGTGACCGACCCCGAGGAGAAACGCCACGTCATCGGCGAGAGCTTCATCCGCGAGTTCGAACGCGAGGCCCGCGAGGCCGACGCCGACTACCTCGTCCAGGGAACCATCTACCCCGACCGCATCGAGAGCGAGGGGAACATCAAATCCCACCACAACGTCGGCGGCCTGCCCGACGTAATCGACTTCGAGGGCATCGTCGAACCCGTCCGCGACCTCTACAAGGACGAGGTGCGGCAGGTGGCGCGGGCACTGGACTTAGAAGAAGTCGTCTCGGAACGGATGCCGTTCCCCGGCCCCGGACTCGCCGTGCGCATCATCGGCGAGGTAACCGAGGAGAAACTCGACGTGGCGCGCGAGGCGTGTCACGTCGTCGAGGAGGAAGTCGAACAACACGACCCGTGGCAGGCCTTCGCGGCCGTCATCGGCAAAGCAACGGGCGTCAAAGGTGACAACCGTGTCCACGGCTGGGTCGTCGCCGTCCGCTCCGTCGAGAGCCGAGACGGGATGACCGCGCGCGCACAGGATCTCCCTTGGGAGACGCTCCAGCGGATTCAGAGCCGAATCACGGGCGAGAACGACAACGTCGCGCGGGTGGTCTACGACGTGACGCACAAACCCCCCGCGACCATCGAGTACGAATGAGTCGAGCCATCCTCGCCGGCCCGGATCACGACGGTCTCGGCGCCGCGCTGGAGCTACAGGGTATCGACGTGACCCGGATCGAGGGCATCCTCACCGCGTCGGTGCTCGACGACGCCGGCGTCGACGACGCCGACCTGTTCGTCCTCACCGACCTCGACGAGGCGACAGCCATCTCGGTCGTGAAGGACCGAAATCCCGACGCCCGGATCGTCGTCTACAGCCACGACTCGCTCCCGAACTTCGCCCGCGGGCAGGCCGACCTCGCGATGGATCCCGACCTGTTCGGCGTGGATCTGGTCGCCGAGGAGCTGGCCTGACGTTTAACTCGGGTTAAATCGGCTTCAGAGCCGCTAACGCGGGTTTATCCTCGATGCCATTGAAGTGGTGTCGGCCACTGGATTCGTCCACGATGCTAGCGACGAACCCGTTCCCGACGCCGCCCGTCCTCGCCACGACTCCGGCGGCTACGGGCCCCGACGACGTGCCGATCACGCCGCCCGCCTGCGCTCCGATCCCCACGTTCGGCGAAACGGCGGCCGACCCGAAACTGTCGGCTGAGTGGCGGAAGACCGCCGAAATCACCGCGATTGATATCGATACTACAAATAACTCCGACGTAGACGACGACAACGAGAGCGAGATGGACGCTCACACTCCCCCCACCCACGACGACCGTGACCGTACCGCGATCCCCCCGACCGACGCGGGCGGTGCCGAAGGCGGCCGACAGGGATCGTCGTCGCCACTCTCCGACGCGTCGGCCGGCGACGGACCGTCTGTTACCGTAACCGCCCCCACTCACTCGACGCTCACATGACGACGCGCCCTCCCACTACTGGCGACGGCGTCGAACGTGCCGAATCCGTCGCGGCGTACATGGCCGATCAGCTGTGTCGAGGCTTCATCTACCACGACCGGCGGGAACGCGAGGCGGCAGTCGAGGCGTTCGCGGCCGTCGATACGCTCCAGTTCGCCCATCTCGAGGCGTCGACGGCACGCGAGGCGGCCGAGGGCTACGTCGACGCGCTCTGGGCGAAAGACGCCGTCGAGGACGCGTGCCGGAACGAGACCGGCGACATCGATCCGGATCGGCTCGCCGGGGCGGACTGGTCGGCGGTCGAAGACGGCTTTCGGGCCCGCGCTGAGGTCGCCGGTATCGACCCCGAGTACGCCCGGCTCACCACCGTCGCGTGGCGCGAACACAAATGTGGTGGCGACTACTGGTCGCCGATGATGCGCGCCCAGATGCTCGAACTCCGCACGGCGTTCCAGGACGAGGCGTACCCGCACAAACCCCGTCACGGGCAGGGTGGCTTCGGTCCCGAGCCCACTCGATACGCCCTCGGCGTCGAGTTCCACGACACCCGGCAGTGGAAGCAGGCCCGCGAGGTCATGACTCCCTACTTCCGTCGCATCGTGAACGAACGCGCCGACGAGATGTCGGCGCTCGCACGCGCCGTGATCCCCGCACCGGAGCCCTATCCGCTCGACGCGGACTGATCGGAATCGCCGCCACTCACCCCGAAGCCGCACCGTTAAGACGCCGGCAGCCGATCCACACGTATGACGCTCGATCGACTGACCGCGCTCGATCCCGATCCCGAGGAGGTGCTGACGGCCGAACTGGTCGTCAGCGACGACGTGTTGGTGAAGGCGTTCGCGCTCGGTCCCGGCGCGGAGCTGCATCCCCACGAACACGACGACAGTACGAACGTCTTTCACGTCCTGCAGGGGACGGTGACGGTCGCTCAGGGGGAAAGTGAGGAGGCCATCGACTCCCCCGGCGTCGTTCAACACGACCGTGGCGTGCTCCACGGGGCGCGAAACGACACCGACGAAACGGTCGTCTTCACCGCGAGCCTCTGTCCGATGCCGGGCTCGGGCTAGGTGTATGACACGTGCCAGCGTCACGGCCTACGCGCGGCTGCATTTCGGCTTCTGTAACCTGAGCCTCGCGCGCGAGCGACTGTACGGGAGCCTCGGTGTCGGCCTCGACCGGCCGGCGGTGTGTATCACGGCGACGCCGGCCGACGGCGTTCGCTGTGAACACGAGGTGGCTCGTGAGTACGCCGCCCGCGCCGTCTCCCTGCTCGACGTTCCCGGCGCCGACCTCACGGTCGAGGGCGAGTTCCCCCGACACGTCGGCCTCGGGAGCGGGACGCAGTTCGCGCTCGCGACGCTCGCCGCCATCGCGCGGGCCCACGACGTGCCGGTCGGCGTGCGTGAACGTGCGCCGGAGCTGGGTCGTGGCGGTCGCTCCGGCGTCGGCGTCGCCACCTTCGAGGACGGTGGGTTCGTCCTCGACGCCGGCCACCCGACCGCGCGTTTCACCACCGACCGGCCCGCGCTCGGCCGGTGGTCGGTGCCGCCGGTTGCCGCCCGTCATCCCATCCCCGACGGCTGGCGGTTCCTGATCGTCGTCCCCGACGCCTCAGTGGGGCCGAGCGGCGACGACGAGGATCGGAGCATGCGAACCGTCGTCGAGTCCGCGCCGCCGTCGCCGAGCGACCGACTGGCCGGGGTGATCGTCCGTCGCGTCCTCCCGGCGATCACGGAGGGCTCGGCGGAACGCTTCGGCGCCGCCGTCGCCGATGTCGGCCGGCTCAACGGGACGTGGTACGCCGACGAGCAAGGTGGCGTCTACCGGCCGCCGGCGGGCGAACTCGTCGCGACCCTCGACGACTCGCCGGCCATCTACGGCGCCGGCCAGTCGTCGTGGGGCCCAGCGGTGTACGGCGTGACCGACGCCGACCGGGCGTCCGCATCGCGGGAGGCGGGGCGGGCGGCCCTCGACGCCGCGGATGTCGACGGCCGGGTGCTGGTCGCCGAGGGACGCAATCGCGGTGCGCGGACCGAGGTCGGTCGCCGCAACGACTAACGGGCCGTCGTCCGTAGACATCACATGGCTCGGATTCCGTTCGGCATCGCCCGCCTCGATTCGATCGTCGGCGGCGGGGCCCCGCCGGGGAGCGTGGTTCTCCTGAGCGGCGAAGCCGGCGCAGGCGCCCGCGAGTTCGTCCACACGAGCACCGTGATGAACGGGCTCTACTACGGCGACAGCGAGGCGTTCGATCTCCACTACGGCGACACGAACGCGGCAGCCGACCCGCCGGAGGAGGTCCACTACGTCTCCTTTACCGCCGGCCGCGATCAGCTCGAACGCGAGATGGCCTACACCATGGACGAGGAGTTGGTCCGAGCGGCCGTCGACCACGTCCACTTCTGTGACCTCTCGCCCGAATACTTCCAGTTGAGCCCGATTCCCCGGGAGTGGTACGTGGGCAAGACGCGGACGGTGAGCGATCTGGCGACGGAGGAGCGCCGCGAGAGCGCACTCGGCGCACTCAGCGAGTATCTCGGCGAGCACGCCGCGGGTAATCTCGTGGTCGTCGACTCGATCACCGACCTCGTCGCCGCCGTCAGCGGCGATATGGACTGGAGCGACCTCGCACTCCTGATGAAGGGTATCCGAAAGGCCGCGTACGACTGGGGCGGGATCATCCTGCTGCTGGTTCAGGAGGACACGCTGGGGCCGACGGAGCTCGGTCACTTGATGGACGCCGCGTCCGGTACCCTCCAGTTCGAGTGGGAGAGCGGCGGGTCGAAACGCGCCCGGACGATGTTCGTCAAGGAGTTCCAGGGGGTGCTCTCCCGACTCGAAGCGGAGAACATCATCCGCTTCGAGACGGAGGTTCATCAGGGCGGGTTCGATGTCAGTGGCGTCCGCAAGATCAGATGAGATAACCGGGCGGCCATACTTATACCATCGGGGGCCAACCATCTATGGGATGGAAGGGGAGCAGTCCGAGGCCTTCCCGGCGGAGCTACGGGCGTGGGTCGAACGGAAAGCGGCCGAGCGGGACGCCGAGCCCGAGGCGATCCTCGCCCGTGCAGCCGCAGTCTATCGGCTGCTCGACGCCGAAACCGACGGAGCGGCGGCGCCGCTCGACGAACTCGCAGCCGACGTCGACACGCTCGCCGACCGCGTCGACGCGGTGGAGGACGAACTCGATTACAAGATCGACGACGTGCGCGACCGGGTCGTCCAGATCAAACGCGAAACCGACGCCAAGGCGCCCAAAGCGCATGGCCATCCGGACCTCGATGACCGCGTGAACGAGGCCGTCCGCGCCGCCGCGGACGCGGAGTCGGCGGTGGCCGACCTCGAAGACCGCCTCGACGGCGGGTTCGAGAACTACGAGGAGATCCTGGAGTATCTGACAGACGTGACCGACGACTTAGACGAGACCGTCGAGACGCTGGCCGGCGCCGTCGTCGACATCCGCGCCGAGGTTCGGCGCGTCTCGGCCGCGGAACACGACCGGCGCGCGGTCGACGACCTGCGGACGGCGGCGAATCGCCACGGCGAGCGCACGGCGTCGTGTGCCGACTGTTCGGCGACAGTCGACCTCGGTCTCCTCGCTCGACCCAACTGCCCCCACTGCGAGGCGGCATTCGTCGACTTCGAGCCCTCGACGGGTTTTTTCGGCAGTGCGACGCTTTCGACTGGAGACCGCCCGGCGCTGACCGACGGCCGGGACGACGCCCTCGGCGACGCGGCCGACCTGTTGGACGTGGAGGCCTCGACCGATGACTGAGGAGCCGACGGACGACGCCGGTGCCGATGGCGAACCGGACCGCGACGACGTGGACGCCCCCCTCGAGGACCTCGCGCGCGAGGTTCGGGGCCGCCGGGAGGCCCGCGAGTCGCAGTCGGCGGAGGTGCCACCCGACGACGACCTCTTCGAGTCCGTCGACGTCGGCGATGTCGACGACGAGGCCGTCTGGGAGTCGTTCGTCGAGGGCGAGACGGGGCCGGAAGAGCGGGTGGGCCTCGGCGCCGAGGCGGAACGGGCCAACGACCCGGACGAACGCGTCGTCCCGAAACGCGACTTCTGCCAGCGGTGCCCTCACTTCGCCGCGCCGCCCGAGACGGCCTGCACCCACGAGGGAACCTCCATCGTCGAGGCCGTCGACACCGATCGGTTCCGCGTCCGGAACTGCCCGGTCGTCGAGGACGAGGACGCTACCACCCGGTTCGACTGATCGGGTCGGCCCCGACGGCCGGTCGATTCACTACGCCGAGTGACCTTTGTAGGTCGACCCGCTACCCCGTCGGTATGCAGTTCTGCGACGACTGCGGGTCGATGATGCACACCCGCGACGGCGAGATGGTCTGTACGTCCTGTGGCGCGACCAGCGAACGCGACGAGGAACGCGCCGCGGAGTTCGTCTCCACCGAAGCCCAGAGCGACGACGACGTCATCGAGACGGAAGAGGGCGCGAACTTCGAGGGGAAACCCACGGCGACGGACGTGACCTGCGAGCAATGCGGGCACGGTGAGGCGTGGTATACGATCAAACAGACCGGGGCGGCCGACGAACCGCCGACGCGCTTTTTCAAATGCAAGGAGTGCGGATATCGGTGGCGGGAGTACAACTGACCGTCGCGGCGGATGATATATATGTCTGCAGTCCAACGATAAAAAGTGAGTTCGACTACGGACACCGACGAGACGAACGCACTGGCGGACGAACTCGAATCGAGCGGTCTCGGCCCGGCGGCACTGTCGGCGATTGGCTCCGTCGCCCTCGCGCTCTACTACTACTACATCAAAGGCGACGAACAGCGCGGACAGTTCGTCGGGCTGTGGCCGGCGACCATCCTGGCGATGGCCTCGTATCTCAAGATTTCGCGGATGGAGCGGGACGACGCCGACGCGGAGTAACGCGACTCAGCCGCCCGGGCAGCCGCGCCCGGCCATCGACGCTCGACCGGACCCCTGTCGGACGGCCGCCGTCGCGCCCGTCTCGACGTTCACCAGCATCGCCTGGCCACCGTAGCCGTGGGTTTCGTCGTGGCCGCGGACGACGACACAGGTCGTCCCGTCGGGCACCGTCACCGTCGCCGACCGCGTGAACTCGCGAGTGCCGTGGGGGTGTGCGAGTTCGCGCCGATCCAGCCGCTCGCCGTCGAGCGTCTCGACCTGCCACCAGTTCGCGTAGCCGCCCTCGCCGCCGTCGTCGTGATGGAGGGTCACGCCGAAGCGATAGCCGCCCGCCCGTCGGTCGACGGCGACGGCGACGACGTTCGCCTCGCGGAGGTCGAGTTCACGGTCGGCCGGTTCGGCGTCGGTCGGCGTGGCTCCGGCGTCGGCGTCACCGTCGCGCCCGTCCGACTGGCCGTCGGTCCCCGGACAGCCTGCGAGGCCAGTAACGGCGGCCGCGCCGAGCAACACGCGTCGGCGAGTGGGGAGTGACACGGCGACTGCGTACGGCGGCGACCGATAAAAATCGCCGCCCCCGTTCGTACGATTTGTCGTCAGTCAGTACCGATGGTTCGCCCGGAGACGAACCACCGGTGCACCGTTACAACAATCCGTATCACAGGCTGTCGTCGACGAACGCGGCCACGCGCTCGCCGACCGCCGCTTCCTGCCCGACGAAGACGTGATCGGCGGCGAACGTCTCGACGGCTCCCCCTGCCTCGTCCGCCGCCTCGGCCACCCGCCCGGCGTCGACGGTCGTATCCCGCGTTCCGTACCCCACCCACAGCGGCGCGTCGACGCGGGCGACGGCGGCTGCCACGTCGGTCCCGTCGTCCAAGTGGGCGACCGGCGAGAGTGCGGCGGCGGCGTCGACGGTCGTCTCGGCGGCGACACGGAGGGCGACCCCGCCGCCGAAACTGTAGCCGAACAGGCCGACACGGTCGTACCGCTCGGCGGCCCACGAACACGCGCTCGCGGCGTCCGTCCGTTCCCCCCGCCCCTGATCCCACGGCCCGTAGTCGAACCGGAGGCAGTCGATCCGGTTGGGGAGCGCGTCGGCGACGGCGGTCAGCCGGCCGTCGTGGCGGGTGCCGCCGTGTCGGGGGTGAGGTGGACAGGCGACGAGGATACCCTCGCCGTTCTCGCAGGCCAGAGTCGCGCGCACGTCCCGGCTGCCGGGGATGGCGAGGCGTTCGGTCGGCACGCCCGGAGCTACGCCACGCGGGGCCTCAATCCTGTCGTTCTCCGGCGGGTGAGATTTTAAGCCTCGCGTCCCAAACGGGGGGTATGGGAATACTCTCGCGGGCCTCCTACGTCGTCCGGTCGAAGGTCAACGCCCTCCTGAATCGGGCCGAGGACCCGACCGAGACGCTCGACTACTCCTACGAGCGGATGCGCGACGAACTACAGCAGGTCAAGCAGGGCATCGCCGACCTGACGACCCAGAAAAAGCGACTGGAGATCCAGAAACGTCGGCTCGAAGAGAACGTCGACAAACACAACGAGCAGGCACGAGAGGCGGTGCGACAGGACCGTGACGATCTGGCGCGGCAGGCGTTGGAGAAAAAGAAAGAGAAGATGAGTCAGATCGAGGACATCGAGGGCCAGATCGCCGACCTCCAGTCGACACAGGACGATCTGGTCGAGAAAAAAAACGAGCTCCAGCGCCGGATCGAGGAGTTCCGGACCAAAAAGGAGACGATGAAAGCCCGGTACGAGGCGGCGGAGGCGTCGACCCGTGTTTCGGAGGCGATGAGCGGCGTCGGCGACGAGATGAGCGACGTGAGCCGCGCGCTCGAACGCGCCGAGGAGCGGACGGACGAGATGGAGGCTCGCGCGGCGGCGATGGACGAACTGCAGGAGTCGGGCGCGTTCGAGGACGCTCTCTCCGACGAGGACGCCATCGACCGCCAGCTCGAAGCCGGACGGACGGACAGCGAGGTGGACGCGGAACTGGAGACGCTGAAAGCCGAGATTGGGTCGGGCGAGGCGGCCGAGACGACGGACTCCGGTACGGATGTCGAGGCCGAACTCGACGAGTTGCGGGCGGACGACGACGAGGAGTCGGCCTGATGGGGGGGCATCCCGACCCCGTCGACGCGGTTGCGCGCTCGACCGACCCGGACGTGCGCGCGGAGTTCGACCGCCGGGTTCGCGAGCAAGCGCAACGAATCCGTGACGACATCCGATCCGGCCGGCTGGACACGGACGAGTTCGCCGTCGGCATGGAACTGGAGGCGTACGCGACCGACGCCGACGACCGCCTCGCGCGGATTCCCGAACGCGTCTTCGAGCGTGGCGGCTGTGCGAAGGAACTCGGCGTCCACAATCTCGAGGTCAACTCGCCGGCGACGGTCTTCGACGCGGCCGGCGTGGCCGAACAGGCCGACCGCATCACGGCGAGTGTCGACACCGCGGCTGACGCACTCGCCGACGAGGGAATCGCACCCGTCCTCGACGCGATGTGGACCATCCCCCCTGCGGAGGGGACCGACGCGTACCTCGGATCAATCGAAGACCGAGACGGGGTGACCGTCGCCACGAACATGCGCCACCACCCGCGCTATATCGCCCTCGACAACGAGATTCTGGAGCGAAGCGGCGGCGCAATCACGCTCGACGTTCCCGGTACCTGCCTCGTCTACCCGACCATCCTCGTCGAATCGCTCGCCACGTCGATCCAGCCCCACCTCCAGATTCCCGACGCCGGGGCGTTCCCCGACTACTTCAACGCCGCCCTGCGGACGGCGGGACCCATTCTGGCTCTCTCGAGCAACTCCCCGTTTCTCCCCGCCGACTGCTACGACGACGACCCGGACGTGATATCGGCGACGCCACACGAACTCCGGGTGCACGTCTTCGAGAAGAGCATCAACGCCGGCGCCCCCCGGAGCGAGGGGAAAGTCAGGTTCCCGTCGGATCTGGACCACGCGACGGACGTGGTCGATCGGGTCGTCGCCGACGAGACGTACGCCCCCGTCCTCGCGGACGGCGACGACGGCGGCGACGCCAGCCCCTACCGCGCCACGCTGCCGGAGTACGACCACAAGCGCGGCGTCCACTGGCGCTGGGTGCGGGGCGTGGTCGGCGGCCAACCCGTCGGCACCGAGGACGCCGGCGCGTCGCTCCGCATCGAGTATCGCCCGCTTCCGACCCAGCCGACGGTCCGTGACACCGTCTCGGTGCAGGTCCTCGTCGTCGGCCTCCTCCGTGGCCTCGTCGCCGCCGGCCACCCGCTCACCGACCTGCCGTGGACGGACGCCCGCGACTGCTTCTACGACGCCGTCGACCGCGGTCCGGACGCGGACCTCGCGTGGGTGACTGCCGACGGGGACCGGACCGACGACCCCGAAACGATCTACGACGAGGTGTTCGCGTTCGCCCGCCGTGGCCTCCGTGAGGCCGGTCTCGACGACGGGGTCGTCGACGCGTATCTCGATCCGATCGAACGCCGCCGCGACGGCACTGTTCCGAGCGCGTGGAAGAAAGCCCGGGTCCGCGAGGCCGTCGCCGACGGGGCCACGCTTTCCGAGGCCATCGAGGCGATGCAGCGTGCGTACATCGAGCGAGCGGGCGGGGAGACGGTCTTCGTCGACTGGTGAGACACGGACCCACACAGTTAACTCCCCCGAATGGCGATTGGGACCGTGCCACAGACGACTCTCACGACCTTTTCCAGCGCACCCCGACCCTCGACTGACGCGCGATCCGAACTGGAGGCGTGCTCCCTGCCGTGAGTCGTCGCTACCTCGCGGTCGTCTTCGCGCTCCTCCTCGCTCTCTCGATGCCGGCCCCGGCCGCCGCCGTCGACCGGACGACCATCGACGACCCGTTCTCGGATCGAGCCCTCTCGAAGGTGTTCCCCGGCGCGGACTCCTTCTCGGAGCCGACGGGCGAGTACCGGATCGTCGAAGCCTACGACGAGACCGACGGTGAACGGGAACTCCTGGGGTATATCTACCTCACGAGCAACGTCGTCGACGCCGAGGGGTACGGCAACGAACCCATCGAGTTCCTGGTTGCGCTCGACACCAACGGCACCATCCAGGGCATCGAACTCGTCGAACAGCACGAGCCCTTCTTCGACCGAATCTCCGCGATCCAGCGGTTGCGCCGGTTCAGCTACCAGATGGTCGGCATGTCCGTCACGGAGGAGGTCACGCTCCGCGAGGCGGAGTCGGGCGAGTACCACGTCGACGCGCTCACAGGCGCCTCCGTGACTACTCGCGTGTCCATCGAATCGGTGACGCGCTCGGCTCGGATCGTCGCCCGGGAGAAGGGCATCGTCTCGGAGTTGGCCGTCGGCGGGGAGTCGGCAAACGAGACGGCCGAGGGGAACGACTCGGCGGAGCGACGAATGACGCTCGGCGACCTGGGGCGGGGGACCGACCTCGTTCGCTGGGACGCCGGCACGCCCGCCGACCCCAACGACTCCGCACCGATCCAGCTCTACGCGGCACCGATCGAATCCGATCCCGTCAAGCAGAGCCTGCTCGGCGGCGCGAACGCCAGCGTCCCCGACGCCAACGCGACGGTCCTCTGGATCGGCCTTCGCGCGCCCGGTCAGCCCCGGCCGGACCACCTCCGTCTCCACCAGTGGACCCGGTCGTACGCGCCGCCGATCCGGGAGACGCAGGTCGACGGCGTCGACTGGAGCGCCGCCCTGGTGATCGAGGGTGGACTCGACACCGCCCGCCCGTTCGTCCTCGGTCTGACGGTCGGCGAGGAGCGTATTCGCCGGACCTACGCCCCCGGCGGGCTGGCGGTTCGCCGCCCGGTCGACGCCGCGGCCGCGCGGACGCTCCCGGCCTGGGCCGGCACCGTCGAGTCGGCGTGGCGTGACAACGGGGGCACCGCGCTCGCACTGATCGTCTTTCTCGGCGGTATCGTCGGCGTGTTCGCGTTTCGCTCCCGCCTCTGTCGGCGCGAGGGGGTGACCGTCAACCGCCTCCGGATCGGCACGCTCGGCGTCACGCTCGTTTTCCTCGGCTGGTATCACCCGACACAGCCCACCACCCAGCAGATAGCCATCCTGGTCCGCGAACTCATCTCGTGGGCGACGACCGGCGGGTTCCGCTGGGCGCTCTTTTTTTCGGCGCCGCTCGTCGCGATAACGTTCATCTGTATCGCCGTCGTCATTCCGAAGTGGGGTCGCGGCGTCTTCTGCGGGTGGATCTGCCCGTTCGGCGCGCTCTCGGAACTACTCTACAAGCTCACGCCGTGGGAGTACGAACTCCCCCGGGAGTACCACGTCAAACTCGAGAAGCTCAGGTACCCCCTGTTTATCGCCATCGTGATCGGCTTCGTGATTTCGACGGACTTCGGGGCGAAACTGGCGAAGGTCGAACCGTTCAAGGCGGCCTTCTACAGTTCGCTGGTGACCGACCCCGTCTACATCGCCTGGTCGGCGATCCTCGTCGTCTCCGGGGCGGTCATGTTCCGGCCCTACTGCCGGTACATCTGTCCGCTCGGTGCCGGGCTAGCGATCGGGAACGTCTTCCAGCGGACGCCGATCCAGCGCTACGACCTCTGTGGCGACTGCGTGAAATGCCAGTCGGACTGTGAGTTCCAGGCCATCGAGGACGACGGCTCGATCAACCAGTTCCAGTGTTTCCAGTGTTCGGTCTGTGTCGACAACTACTACGACCCCGGCGGCTGTCCGGTCGTCCTCCAGTACGACAACGAACACGGCTTCAGTGTCGACGCGTGGCGCGACCCGCATCTCATCGAACGCATCCGTCCCGAGGACCGAACGACGGAGCAACAACGCATCCTCGCCGACCGCGCCGTGACCGACGGCGGCGAACCGGAACTGTTCGCGGGCAGCGACGACCTCGTCCCGAAGGGGACCATCGTCGACATGGTTCGTCGGTCGGCGGGCGGCGCCTCGGACGACGCACGCGGCGGTTCGTGTTCGTGTTCGGGGTCGGACAGTTCGTGTTCGGAGCCTGCCACTTCGTCCGCTGAGTGTCCCGACGAGGAGGGTACCGATGCGTGAACTCGACCGGCGGTCGTTCCTGACGGCGGCCGGGGGTGCGGTCGGCGCCGGACTCCTCGGGCGGACGTTCCTCGTCCGCGGCGAAGTCACCGAAGTGCGGAGCACACGGCTCATGATGGGATCGCTCGTGACCGTCACCGCGGTAACCCGGGACCCCGACCGGGCCGAACTCGGCGTCGAACGCGCCTTCGAGACCATGTCGGGTCTGGAGTCCGTCTTCACGCGTCACGACCCCGACGGGGAGGTGGCGCGGCTGAACGGGGCGGGCGTCCTCGTGGACCCCTCGCCGGAACTCGTCGCCCTCCTCCGCCGGTGTCGGACGCTCTACGACCGGACCGACGGCGCGTTCGACCCGACCGTCCTTCCGGTGCTTTCGGCCTTCGAGTCGGGACGGGACCGGCCACGCGACGCGCGCCACCGGGTCGCCGACGCCACCTTCGACTCGGTGGCAGTCTCCGACTCTGAACTCCGGGCGCCCACGCCCATCACCCTCGACGGCGTCGCCAAGGGGGCGGTCGTCGACGCGGGCGTGGCCGCCCTGCGGGACTGGGTCGACGCCGGCCTCGTCGAGGCCGGGGGCGACGTGCGGGCCTTCGGCGGGACCGACGGCCGCTGGCGCGTCGGCGTCGAGGACCCCCGCGAGGACGGCCTCGCCGCGACCCTCCGTCTCGGGAGCGGCGGTGTCGCCACCTCCGGCGACTACCGGATCTACTACGACGAGGACCGCACCAGCCACCACATCGTCACGCCGGGGACCGGCCGGTCGCCGACGGAGGACACGAGCGTCACCGTCGTCGCGCCCGACGCCGAGACGGCCGACGCCTACTCCACCGCCGCCTTCGTGATGGAGAACGACCGGGCGTCGTCGTTCGTCGAGGCCCGCGACGGCCTCTCGGCACTGTTCCTGACCCGCGACGGCGGCCGGCGGGCGGCCGGCGGGTGGACCGATCTGCAGGTCGACCGCTGATAGTGTTTACTGTAACTGGTTACCGGTGAGTCGCCAAGACGGTCCGGCGACCCACCGGTAATGACTTACAATAAACACTATGAGTGATCCACGCGACCGCCCGAGAGACGTGACGCCACGACTTTTTATAGGCCGCCACGAACCACGGCGTGATGCCCTCCATCACCCGCCGCACGCTCCTCGCCACGGGCGCCGGCACCGTCATCACGGCCGGCAGCTACGGCGCGTACCGTCTGCACCGCGGCGCGACGGACGCGGCGTTGTCCCCGTGGGACCCCGCGCCGGGCACGTGGCCGCTCCCCCGGTACGACGGCGCGAACACGGCGCACAACCCCCACGCCAGCCCGCCACGCGAGACGCCGACGGCTCGACGCGTCGCGTCGGCGGCGACGACCGCTCGACGGCCACGCTTCGCCCCGCTGCTCGGAAACGACCGTCTCGTCGTCTACGGCTCGGGACTCGGGGTGTATCCACGCGACGGCGGCGATCCGATCCGCGAACGCGACGCGCCCACGCCGCTCGCCGGGTTCGGCCCGGACGGTCGATTCCTGACGGTCGAACGGGCCGACTCCGACGCGCCCGCGTCGCTCGTCGCGTGCGCCGCCGACTTCGGCGAGACGGCCCGTGTCGGCCTCGACGCCGACCACCCTCAGGGACTCGTCGTCGGCGCGCACGAGGCGTACGTCGGCGGTCAGGACGGGACGCTCCGTGCCGTCGACCCCACGAGTGGCCGGCGCTGGCGCGTCGACGGTGCGTTGCCGGCGCTCGGTGACGGACGGCTGTACGCCGCGGACGCGCCACTGGACGGCACCGTCGCGTACGGGGAGCGAACGGGGCTCGACCGCCGGCTGACGGTCGGCCCGAAACGCCTCTGGAGCGCCGGTCCGACCGACGGTTTCCCCGGTCGCCCCGCCGTCGCGGACGGGCGGGTCGTCCTCGGCACCGTCGCCGAGGCCGGGGGCGTCCTCGCCGCCGTCGACGCCGACTCCGGCGAACCGCTCTGGGAACCCAGGGCGCTCGGACGGGACGTGTCGACGCCCGCCGTCGTCGAGGATCGGGGGTACGTCGCCGTCGGGCGCGACGAGGCCGGCCTCGTCGCCGCCGTCGACCTCTCGACCGGCGAGACACGGTGGCGCGACGCGGTGGACTGGCGCGCCTCGACGCCGGTCGTGGGGGGCGAGACGCTCGTCGTCGCCGGGGCGGTGCGGGAGGGCGGGGAGCGGGCCGGCGGGGTCGTCCGCGCCTACGACGCCGCTTCGGGCGAGACGCTGTGGACACGCGGGTTCGACGCCGACCCGAACGGGGTGGCGCTCGTCGATGACCGCGTGTTCGTGACCGTCGGGGCCGACCTGTACGCCCTCAGGTAGACTGGACGCCCGTCCCCGGTCGGTCCGGGATGGCGAGCGTCCCGCCCGCGTAACTCGGCCCCTCGTACGCATCCTCGGCGAGGAGGAGCGAGCCGTCCAAATCGACGTAGTCGACGAGGGGCGCGAGATGGCAGGCCGCGGCGATGGAGGCGGTCGACTCCACCATACAGCCGAGCATCACTTCGAGCCCCTGTGCGCGGGCGGCGTGGACCATCCGGGCCGCCTCGCGGACGCCGCCACATTTCATGAGCTTCAGGTTCACGATGTCGACGCTGTTGGCCACCGCGGGCACGTCGGGCAGGCTGACACAGGACTCGTCGGCGGCGACGGGGAGGGCGCTTCGTTCGTAAACCCGCCGGAGGCCGTCGGGGTTCTCCGCGGGGACGGGTTGCTCGACGAACTCTACGCCGAGGTCGGCCAGCCACTCGCAGTTTTGGATCGCCCCGCTCGGCGTCCACGCCTCGTTGGCGTCGACGCGAACCGTCGCGTCGGGGGCGGCCGCCCGAACCGCCTCCATCCGTTCCCGGTCGCGGTCGGTGCCGAGTTTCACTTTCACGATTCCGTAGCCGTCGTCGACGACTGCCGCCGCCCGCTTTCCCATCGCTTCGGGGTCGTCGATGGGTATCGTATACGAGGTTGGCGGCGCCCGGTCGGCGTCGAGTCCGAAGTATCGGTAGAGGGGGACGCCGAGACGACGGGTCGCCAGGTCGTGAACCGCGATACTCACGGCGGCGCGGGCGGCGGGGTTGTCGCGGACGACGGTCCGGAGTCGGCGCTCGATCGTATCGAGTGCGAGGGGATCGTTCACGTCCTCGACGGCGTCGAGGAGGGCGGGCAGAACCGCACACACGGTGTCGGCCGTCTCGCCGTAGTGGGCGTCCGGCGCGGCGGCGCCGATGCCCGTCTGGCCGCCTTCGTCGCTGACGCGCACGACGACCGTCTCGACCTCGGTTTTCGACCCTCGGGAGATGGTGAACGCGCCGTCGATGGGGAGCGTCAGGCGCTCGAACTCGGCGTTCATCGGAGGGCGTCCAGAATCTCGCTCGCGTCGAAGCGGACGGGGTCGGTCGCGGGCGCTTCGACCGCATCCCCGAACGCCTCGACGGCCCGTCGGGCCTCGTCGTCGGCGTCGAGGGCGCGGGTGTCGAGGGCGCCCGCGGCCACCTCCGTCGGCGCGACGGGGGCGGCCAGATCCGTATAGAGATCGACGTACGACTCGACGGGCGGGATAGCGAACGCCTCGTAGCCGTGGATGGCCTCGCGGCCGGCGCTGTGGGTCACGACGAGTCTGTCCGGCATCGCGCCGTGGAGTAGACTGCAGGTGACACCGGAGTACGCGGGGTGGATGATCGTCCCCTGCCCCTCGACGAAAAGGAGGTCGTGGTCCTCGGCGGCGTCGAGGATCATCCGTTCGACGGCGCCGGCGGCGAAGTCGGCGATCACGCGGTCGACCGGGATACCCCACCCGGCGATCATGATCCCCGTCTGTCCGGTGGGGACGAAGCCGGCGTCGATACCCCGTTCCCGCGCGGCGGCGACGAGTTCGAGCGTCGTCGTCATCTTGCCCGTCGAGCAGTCGGTGCCGACGGTCAACACCACGTCGGCGTCGGCGTCGCGGGCGCGGCCCTCGCTCACCGTCAGGTCGTCGGGCGGGCGGCGAACGTCGATCAGATCGACGCCGTTCTCGGCGGCGAGGGCGGCGAACTCCTCGTCCTCGTCGAGGAAGTAGTGGAGGCCCGCGATCACGTCACAGCCGGCTTCGATGGCGGCGCGCACGTCGGGGCGCCAGGATTCGTCGAATCCGCCGCCGATAGGGGCGATGCCTATCAGGAGGGCGTCGGGGTCGAACTCGAGGGCGTCGGCCATGCGCTCGACGATAGGGGCGTCGGCCACGTCGGGGACGTGGTCGGCGACGGTGTCGCCGGCGCGGGCGCGGTCGAGGACCGCCCGCACGTCGTAGTCGGCGTAGCGGAGGACGCCGACGGCCGTCTTCGCCCGGTCGGGGAACTGTTCGTGGGCGAGGACGACCACCGACGCGTCCGAATCGAGTGGCAGCATACCTACGCGGAGGCCGGTGGGCCTCATTATCCTCTCGATCCATCCGCGCGCTTTTCCGAGTCTCCCCCCTACCGTTGGGTATGGCAGTGTACCAACGCCGGACGCGTGTCGCCGCGCCGCTCGACGAGGTGTGGGACTTTCACTCCCGCGTGACGGGGCTGGAGGCGCTGACGCCCGGCTGGATGAACCTCCGGGTCGAGAGCGTCACCGGTCCGGACGGTGAGCCCGATCCCGGAATCCTGGAGACCGGATCGCGAATCGACGCGTCGATGCGGCCGTTCGGAATCGCCCCGCGCCAGCGGTGGACGTCGGTCATCACCGACCGGGACCGCGACGAGGGATCGGCCCACTTCCGCGACGAGATGGAGGGTGGCCCGTTCCGTTGCTGGGAGCATACGCATCGCTTCTTCGCCGACGGCGACGAGACCGTGGTCGACGACCGGGTGGTGTACGCGCTCCCGTTCGGGGGGGTCGGCGAGGCGGTGAGCAGGCTCGCCCGCGTCGGCTTCGAACCCATGTTTCGGTTCCGACACCGGCGGACACGCGAGTTGCTGGAGTGAACTTTTGCCGCCGGCGATCCAAGCGTCGTACATGGATGTCGATGTCGTCGACATGGATCACGTCGCCCTCCGCGTGAGCGACCTGGACCGTGCCCTCGAGTTCTACCACGACCTGCTCGGGATGCCGATCCGTGACCGTGAGCGGTTCGAGGCCGACGAAGTACCGTACGTCGCCGTCGTCGCCGGCGGGCGTCACCTCCACCTCGTCCCGACCGAGGAGGAGATAGACGTGGGTGGCGAACACGTGTGTCTCCTCCTCCGCTCGGACGGGACGGGCACCCGCGCGGAACTCGTCGCCCTCCTCGACGAACTCCGGGACGCCGGGGTCGAGGTGGAGGCCGGCGAACCGCACGAACGTTACGGCGCGTACGGCCGGGACTGGGCCGCGTACGTGCGCGACCCGGACGGGCGGCGGGTCGAACTCAAACTGCACTAGCCATGGCGTCCCGACGCGCCCATCACGCGTCGGCGTCCCGACGCGCCCATCACGCGTCGGCGTAACGACGCGCCGACGCCGTCACGTAAATCCCGGCGAGGACGACGGCGCCGCCGACGAGCGTCCCCACGGTCGGCACTTCCGACAGCAGCACCACCGCGAGCACCGTGCTTCCGAGGGGTTCGCCGAGGAGCGTGACGCTCACGACGTGGGATTCGAGGTGGCCGAGCGCCCAGTTGATCACCGTGTGGCCGAGGACGCCCGGGCCGACCGCCATGCCGACGAACAGCGCCCACTCGTGGGGCGGGTAGGCCAGAAGTGGCAGCCCCCGAGCGACGGCGACGACGAGGAGGGCGAGCGCACAGACGGTGTAGACGACGGCCACGTAGGGGAGGACGCCCAGCCGTCGCCGGAGAGACCGGCCGGCGAGGTAGTAGGCTGCGACGGCGACGGCGGCGAGGAGGGCGAGGGCGTTGCCGTACTGCGTGCCGACGACGACACCCGCCGCAGTGACGCCGGGGTCGACCGCCACCCGGATCGTCGGCCCGAACGACAGGCCGGCCATCCCGACGAGCGCGATGACGATGCCCAGCGCGCCCCGGCGACTCACGCGCTCGCCGAGGAGGAGCCACGCGCCGACGGCGACGAACGCCGGCTGTGCCTGGACGAGCGTGACGCTCGCGGCGACGGTGGTGTGGTCGAGACTCCGAAACCAGAGGACGAAGTGGGCCGCGAGCGCGACACCCGCGGCGGCGGCCACGACGCTGTCACGCCGTCGAATTTGACCGATCGACGCCCGGTCGCGCACGGTCAGGGGGACCAGCGCGCCGACGGTAAACGACACCCGGTACAGCGCCTTGACGACGTTCGGCGCGTCGCTCCAGCGGACCAGGATGGCGCTCGTGCTGATCGCGAGCACCGCGATGCCGAGGGCGAGTAAGGGCGGGACGACTGGATCGTCGCGTGCGGACACACGTCACCGCTCGACTAGGGATGGCTTACCGATGTCGACTGCGGACCGAACAAACCGAGTCGCTGATAGAGCATAACTGAAGACAAAATTTCTTCAAAGCTCTTTCTGAGGAATTATTTGGCATCATTTACGTAGTTGGAGATACGAGTGTACTCCGATGGCGCGTTCGATACGCGATTGGTTATGGGTGCTGGCCTTTGCGGTACTGATCACGTTCTCGGTCCCCTGGTTCCTCTGGGGGTCGTCGACGGTCGTCGCCGGACTGCCGGTCTGGCTGTGGTGGCACGTCGGCTGGATGGTGGTGGCGTCGGTCGTCTTCGCCCTCTTCGCCCGGACCGGGTGGGATCGGTTGATGGGCCTCGACGCCGAAGCCGGCTTCGGCACGTCGCGGCGGGGTGGTGACTCGTGACCCTCCAACCGCTCGGCATCGTCGTCGCCTACCTGCTGGTTGCGCTCGGCGTTGGCTTGCTAGCCTACCGCGTCGGTGGCAGCGACGCCGAGGACTTCTACCTCGCCAGCCGGACCCTCGGAACGCTCGTCCTCCTGTTTACCACCTTTGCGACACTGCTCTCCGCCTTCACGTTCTTCGGGGGGCCGAACCTCGCGTACAGGGCGGGCCCCGAGTGGATTCTGGTGATGGGTGTGATGGACGGGGTGCTCTTTGCCGTCCTCTGGTACGTCATCGGCTACCGCCAGTGGCTCATCGGCCGCGCTCGTGACTACGTGACGCTGGGAGAGATGCTAGGCGATCGGTTCGCGTCGCCCCTGCTACGGGCACTCGTCGCCGGCGTCAGCCTCCTCTGGCTCTTCCCGTACGTCATGCTCCAGCAGATGGGCGCCGGCGAGGCGCTCCGGGGCTTAACCGCTGGCGCCATCCCCTACTGGGGCGGCGCCGCGCTCATCACCGTCTTCATGATCGTCTACGTGATGGTCGCGGGGCTCCGGGGCGTCGCGTGGACCGACACCCTGCAGGGGCTGTTCATGCTCTCGGTCCTCTGGGTCGCCGTCGTCTGGGTCGCGAGCGCCATTGGCGGCGTCGGTGCCGCCACGGAGGGGATGGTCGCGGCCAACCCCGACTTCGCCGCGCTCGGTGGCGGCCTCTACTCGCCGCAGTTTATCATCTCCTCGGCGGTCACCATCGCCTTCGGCGTCACCATGTTCCCCCAGATCAACCAGCGCTTCTTCGTCGCGAAGTCGGCGACGGTGTTGAAGCGGTCGTTTGCCCTCTGGCCGGTGCTCGTCCTCCTCCTTTTCGTCCCCGCGTTCATGCTCGGGGCGTGGGCGGCCGGCCTCCCCATCGAGGTGCCCGAGGGGGCGAACGTCCTCTCGGTCCTGTTGGCCGAGTACACGCCGACGTGGTTCGCGGCGCTCGTGGTCGCCGGCGCGATGGCCGCGATGATGTCCTCCTCGGATTCGATGCTCCTTTCGGGTTCGTCGTATTTCACCCGCGACCTCTATCGACCCATCGTCAGCCCGGACGCGAGCGACCGCCGCGAGGCGTGGATCGCCCGCATCGGCGTCGCCGTCTTCGCGACCCTCGCCTTTCTCGCCAGCCTCACCCGCCCCGGCACGCTCATCGAGGTCGGCGACACCGCCTTCTCCGGGTTCGCCCTCCTCGCGCCCCCGGTGATCATCGCGCTCTACCGGGAGGCGACCACCCGCGACGGGATGCTCGCCGGCGTCGCCGTCCCGCAGGCGCTCTATCTCCTGCACGTCCTTGTTCCGGCGACGACGGTCCCGGTCGGCAACACGACGGTCGAACTCCTCGCCCGGAGCTACGGCGGGTGGGACGTGGCGCTCGCGTTCATGCTCCTCGGCGCCGCCCTCACCGTCGGCGTCTCCGCCCTTTCCTCTCCCTCGTTCGGCGAGGACGCCGACCGCTTCGCCGTCGGCGGCGACTAGCCGCCGCGCTCCGGAAGGCCTACCTGTGCCCCACGCCATCCGTCGGCTATGAGCGAGGTTCTCGACGACGAGACGGCCGCGAAGATCATCAAGAACATCCGAGCCCACGACCAAGACAGCCCCCACTTTCAGGCGACGATGGTCAACTTCGTCTGGTCGCTCCACCAGAGTGACGGCGAACTCGACGAGATGGACCTCGACGAGGACGAAATCGGTGACATTCTGAACGGGTTGCCGACCAACCCCGAGCGCGAACTGGCGTATATGGACTAGGCGTTCCGCGCCGCCCACGGACGCAGTATCGCGTGGACGGCTTCGTTTATCGGCGCGTCGATGCCCACGTCCGCGGCGTGTCGCACGACCGAGCCATGAAGCGCGTCGAGTTCGAGCCGGTTGCCGTGGGTCAGATCGTAGTGGAGCGAGGAGTACATCTCCGGATCGAGATCCCGAACGAACTCGCACCACTCGTCGACGACCGTCTCGGGCAGGTCGATACCTTCCGCTCGTGCGACCGTCGCCACCTCCGCCATGAGCCGACGGTACATCGCCCACGACGACTCGGTCTCCCGAATCTCGCCCAGTGGCAGGCGAGTCGTCGCCGTCATCCCCGCCTGCGCACAGATGAGACAGAACTTCCGCCAGAGTTCGACGCGGACGTCCTCGGATAGCACCGATTCGATCCCCGCACACGCGGAGAGCGCGTCGTCCAACGCCTCGACTCGTCGGGTTCGCTCCCCGTCGAGTTCGCCGAAGACGAATCGTGCGGGACCACCCGTGTGGGCCACGACCCCCGGCTCCGCGATGGTCGAGAAGATGTAGGCCACGCCGCCGACCACGTGGTCCGCGCCGACCTCGTCGGCGAGCCACGTCTCGTTGTCCACGCCGTTCTGGAGGGAGACGACGGCCGTCTCCGCACCCAGAAGCGGTTCGAGAGCCGACGCGGCCTCGCGCGTGTCGTACGACTTCACGCAGAAGAGGACGTAGTCACAGGGCCCGATATCGGACGGGTCGTCCGTTGCCGTGGGTGTGACCGACGTATCCCCCGCGACGCTCTCCACCTGCAACCCGGACGACTGGAGGGCCTCAAGGTGGTCTCCACGGGCGATCAGATGTACCTCGTGCCCGGCGTCGGTGAGTCGTGCGCCGAGATAGCCACCGACACCACCGGCCCCGAAGACGGCAAACTTCATAGTCGACGTACGACGGAGGGATGCAAAGTGGTTGGGGGCACGACGCTGTCGGAGCCGATTGGCGTGACAGCACGCGTGTTTCGACCACGCTGGAAAAGATATGCGTTTTTGTGCCCGGGTGAACGCCCGTTCGGGGTGTCACCGGCGCTCGGACGCCATCACCGCTCACTGCCACCCTCGCCCGGCCGACGATCCGTCCGGGGGGAACCGCTTCGATCCGCACACTGTTGTGATCTTTCGAAAAATATCGTTCTATTACCGTATCGCGGACTAGCGATTTCTACCCCACCCGTCCCACCACGGTCACGGCGAGCGGTCGCCCTGTCGGAGCACGTCGTCGACGTGGTCGAGGATTACTACGACGAGCGGACGCCCCGTGAACGGACGGAACAGCGTCGCTCGAAGCTGGAGGTGTTGGACTGATGCGGGGGAAGTCGACTGGCCGACCCCGACGGGGGCGGCTTTATTTCGTATCCGCCCTCCCCGATTTGAACGGGGGGCAAGCCGATCTACAGTCGGCTGCTCTACCAGTCTGAGCTAAGGGCGGGCACGTAGAGGTAATCGCCAGACTGGACTTAAGGATTCTCATTTATCCGGGCGAGGGACCCGAACCCTTTGGTGGGTCGCCCGCCATCGACGCCGCATGGACGAGGAGCGACAGGCCACCTTCGGGCCCGACGGCGAACTGGAGACGGAGGCGCCGGAGGCGACGGGGACCAACGACTTCGGCGAGGAGACGGGGGCCGACGAGACGGACGGCGGGTTCAACCGCTACGCGGTCGTCAGCCTGCTCCAGAAGGCTATCCGCCGCGGCGACGAGGAGGTGTCGGCGTGGTGCGCGTGGGAACTCGCCCGCTCCGGATTCGGGTGGAATCTCTGGGACCGACTGAACACCTTCGTCGTCGAGGACCTGCGGGCCGGCGCGCAGGCGGCCCTCCTCGTCGGCCGATACGAGGACCTCGCGGAGAACTGGGAGACGGAATCCCGTCGCGGGCAGATGGCGGCCGTGCAGGCGGCACTGGTGGTCGCCCGTGCCCGCGGCGCCCGCGAGGGCGCGAACGCGGTGAACGCGTTTCACGCCATCGCGAAACGGCGGGCGGAGGCCCACGAACGGGGCGAGGAGCCGTCCCACTCCTTCCCCGTCACGGCCGCCGACCTCTCCGCAGGCGGTCGGTTCGACGTGGCGCTCGACGGGCATACTGGGGAAGGCGCACGCCTGAACCGCAGTTCTCCGTTCTTCCGGGTTCACGGCGCGCGCGTCGGTCCCGAGGGGGAGACGGAGCCGAGCGCCCGGTGGAAGCGGCTGTATCTGGCGCTCGACGAGTACGAGTACACCGAAGCCGAAATCGAACACGCGCTCGCGGCCGTCGACGCTGACGATCGGTGGTCGGAACCGGCCTTCGAGGAGTAGCGCAGACGGGCAACTGTCGCCGGGTATAGAGGCGGCGACGGGCAAGCGATCCGTCTCATAGTGTTTATTATAAGTCGTCCCACAGCGCGTACACGTCGTCGCGGATCGGTTCGGTGACGCGCTCGCCGTCGAGGTCGACGCACGCCTCGCCGGCAACGACACGGCCGATTTCGACGGCGTCGATCCCTTCGTCTGCCAGTGCGGCGAGGACGTTCTCGGCGTCGTCCTCGCCGACGGCGGCCAACAGCGCCCCCGATCCGAGGACGCGCAGGGGGTCGACACCGACGGCGTCGCAGACGGCGCGGGTCTCCTCGCGGACGTGGACGGCGCCGCGGTCGATGTCGAGGGTCGTTCCAGAGGTCAACGCCATCTCGATCAGCCCTTCGAGGACGCCGCCCTCGGTCGGGTCGTGCATCGCCGTCGCGACCGGTGCGAGGACGGCCGCCTCGGGCATGATGCTGAGGTCGTCGAACGCGGTGGTCGCCCGGTCGATGATCGCCGCCGGGAGGTCGAGACGGTCGCGGAAGTCGGTGGCGATGACGCCCGTCGCCTCTACGCCAGCGCCTTTCGTGAGCAGAATCCGGTCGCCCGGCGACGCCCCGCCCGTCGGGACGTAGCGGTCGGCGACGCCGAAGCAGGTGAGCGAGCAGAGCGGCCGGTCGAGGCCGGCGACGACCTCCGTGTGTCCGCCGGCGATAGCGAGCCCGAGCCGTCGCGACTCGGCGTCGAGTTGCCCGGTGATCGTATCGAGTAGCGACGGGTCGCCACTGGGGAGAAGGACCGTACAGAGGAGGAATTCGGGCCGGCCTCCGCACGCCGCCACGTCGTTCGAGGCGACGGCGACGGCCAACTGTCCGATGCGCTCGGCCGCGAGCGAGATGGGGTCCGTGCTGACGACCAGCGTCTCCGAACCGACCCGAATCGCCGCGGCGTCCTCGCCGAACGCCGGGCCGGCGAGCAGGTCCCGATTCGCCGCCCCCGTCCGCGAGAGGACGAGGTCCGACAGCGTCGCTCGATCCAGCTTGCCGGTCATGCGTCGCGCTACGCCCGCCCCGGTCATGTGCCTTCCCGTCCACACCTACAAGCCACCACGGGCGATAGGTGTGGTATGCTCCTGACGCCAGGTCCGACGCCGTTGCCGCCGTCCGTTCGCGAGGTGATGAGCGAGGCGCTGATCAACCCCGATGTCGATCCCGCCTTCGCCGACCGGTACGACGCCCTGCTCGACAAACTGGGGACGGTCTTCGGCACCGACGACGAGATAGTGGTCATGGGCGGCGAGGGTATCCTCGGACTCGAGGCCGCTATCGCCTCCACCGTCGCGCCCGGAGACCGGGTGCTGTGTCTCTCGAACGGCCCCTACGGCGACGGCTTCGCCGATTTCGTCGAGCGCTACGGGGGCGAGTCGACGCTCGTCGACGCCGACTACGACGACCCGCTTCCGATCGCGGACCTGGAACGGACGCTCGAACGCGGCGAGTTCGACCTCGCGACGATGGTCCACTGTGAGACGCCCACGGGGACGCTGAACGACCTCGGCCCAGCGCTCGATCGGTTCGAAGCGCACGACGTGTTGACCGTCGTCGACGCCGTCTCCTCGCTCGGCGGGACGCCCGTCCCGGCCGACCGTATCGACATCTGCCTCGGCGCGTCACAGAAATGCTTCAGCGCGCCGCCGGGGCTCGCCATCGCGTCGGTGAGCGACGCGGCATGGGAACGGATCGAGACCCGCGAGCCCGAATCGCTGTACACCAACCTGCTCCCGTGGCACGACGCCGAGCAACCCTACCCCTACACCCACCTGACGACGCTCGTGGTGGCACTCGACGAGGCGCTCGACCTCCTGCTGGAGGCGGGACCCGCCGCCGTCTACGACCGACACCGCGAGGCCGCCGCCGTCTGCCGGGAGCGCGGCGCCGATATGGGACTCGATCCGTACCCCGATCCCGACCGATGCTCGCCGACGGTCACCGCCTTCTCGACGCCGGGGCGAGCGACCGCGTTGCAGGAACGCCTCCGCGAGGCCCACGGCGTGACGCTCTCGACGGGGCTCGGTGACCTCGCGGACGACGTGCTCCGGGTGGGGCACATGGGGTACAACGCGGACGTCGAGACCGTCGACCGGGCGATGGACGCCCTCGACGCGGAACTCTAATCGACGCCCTGCTCGGTCACCCTGATCCCCTTCTCCGCGAGGTGGCGCATCTGTCGCTGGGCGAAGTCCTCCTCGCTCGTTCCGCGGGTCGCCAGCACGTACACCGTTGCGCTGCCGGCGGGACGCATGGTTCGACCGGCACGCTGGGCGCCCTGCCGCCGAGACCCGCCGAGACCGGAGGCGACGACGGCGAGTTCGGCGTTCGGCAGGTCGATCCCCTCGTCGCCGACGCGGGAGACGACGAGCGTCCGGCGTTCGCCCGCTCGGAACTCCCGGAACAGCCGGTCGCGCTCGTAGTGGGGCATCTCCCCGCTGACGAAGGGGGCGTCGAGGGCGTCGGCGAGCGCCTGCCCGTGATCCAGCCACTCGACGAACACCAGCGCCTTCGCCGTCGGATGCTCGGCGAGGAGGTGGCGCACCTCGTCGACTTTCGCCGGGTTCTCGCCCGCGATCCGGTGTTTCGCTCGCGGCTCCGCGCTCGCGTACGCGTTCCGTTCCTCGTCGTTCGCCCATGGGAGATACCGGATCTCGACTTCCGGCTCCTGGACGTAGCCGGCGTCGAAGAGGGCGTCCCAGTCGGTGCCGATGGGTGGCCCGACGAGCGTGTAGATGTCCGTCTCGCGGTCGTCCTCACGCACCGGCGTCGCCGAGAGGCCGAGGCGGTGCCGGCTCTGGAGGTCCGCGCTCCGCCGGTACACCTCGCTGGGGATGTGATGGACCTCGTCGTAGACGATCAGCCCCCACTCGCGCCGGTCGAAGAGCGCGCGGTGACGGTCCATGCCCGCGACTTGGTAGGTGGCTATCGTGACGGGACGGATCTCCTTCTCGCCGCCGTGGTACTCGCCGATGTCGGCCGCGTCGAGCGTCGTGTGTTCACGGAGTTCGGCCCGCCACTGCCCGGCGAGTTCGCGGCTGGGGACGAGGATCAGCGTCTCGCCGCCGACAGCGGCGAGGACGCCGATGGCGGCGACGGTCTTCCCGCTCCCCGAGGGACCGACGAACACGCCCGCACGTTGATCAAGAAAGCGGTCGACCCAGTTGCGCTGGTAGTCGCGGAGCGAAGTGGTTAGCTCCACGTCGAGTGGATCGCCGGTCTCGAGGTCTCGGTCGTCGACGACAGGGTACCCTACCTCGTAGAGCACCCGCTTGATCGCCGCTTCACTCCCCTCGACGACCCAGCTCTCGGTGTCGGAGATGGGGGCGTGGAGGTGTTCCTCGTCGAGTTTTTGACGGGCGACGTTGCCCATGAGGCTCTCGCTCGCCGCTTCCAGCACGGTGTAGCCGTCCTCGTGGGTCGTGAGCGTGAACTGTCGGGCGCGGGTCCACTGGCGCTCGATCCACTCCTCTAGATGCGGCGAGCGACGGGGAAGCACGGAGCGAAGCGTCCGAAGGAGGGACTCGCAGTCGTCGAACGGCGCGTTCCACACGTCTTCCCGCCGAATGCGGTAGAGATACCCTTTCGTTCCCGAGGTGTCGACGAGGTGTGCGAATCGGGAGAGCTGTGCGCGCGTGTACTGTGTCGGCTGGTCGACGACGAGTTCCCGCCGTTCCGGGAAGCAGACGACGCGTTCGCGCTCGGCCAGTCGACCCCACTCGGTCGGGTACCAGACGACGGGGTCCGACTCCACGTCGAGCCGTTGCACCTCGCCTTCGGTCACCAGACGGTCGAGTGCGTCGCTGGCGGCCGCCTGTGAACAGCCGAGGCGTCGGGCGATCTGCTGGGCAGTGGCCACCGGGCGCCCCTCGTCCTGTAACGCGTCGTGAAACGACTCCACGGTGACGGCCGGATCGTCACCGTCGACGGACTCGTCGGTCATCGACTGCGATACGGCCCGGACGGAGAAACGAGTTGTGACCCGCTTCTCTATCCTAACAGCCCGAGGTCGTCGATGCGGTCGACGATCACGTCGACTGCTTCCGCCGCGTCGGCGGTTCGCTTCCCGCCCGTGATGACGATTTTCCCGCTACCAAAGAGCAGGATCACCACGTCCGGGTCGTCCATGCGGTAGACGAGGCCGGGGAACTGCTCCGGTTCGTACTCCACGTCTTCTAGGCCGAGGCCGATGGCGAGGGCGTTGAGGTTGAGCGTGTGGCCCAGATCGGCGCTCGAGACGATGTTCTGGACCGTGATCTCCGGATCCTCCTCGACGGGGATGTGGAGGTCACGGAGCTTCTGGAAGATGATGCCGAGCGCTTCGTGCACGTCGTCGATGCTTTTCGCGCCCGTACAGACGATCTTTCCCGACCGAAAGATGAGAGCGGCCGCTTTCGGGTCCTGCGTCCGGTAGACTAACCCCGGGAAGTTGTCGGGATTGAAGTCCGCTCCTGGGAGGTCCTCAGCCAGCGCTTCGAGATCGAGCTCCTGCCCGATGCCGGTCGACGCCACCACGTTCTGAATCTCTATCGAATCTGCCGGGTCACTCATCGTATGCGCCCAAATGCACGCCCCATCCTTATAAACCACCCCGGAGATGGGTGGCCTTTCGCCTTTCGAACGTCCGGACCGGCCGTCGTGTGCCCGTTCACCACGACAGGGATCACCACGCAAATATCAACCCGTCTGCCGATTTCAGGGGAAACCAACGGGGTTAAGTATTCACCTCCACTCGGAGTGTAATGCGAAGGCGGCGAGGGCGACGGTGCCCTCGATCCCCGGACGACACGCCCGACGCGGCACGATCCACGCCCGATCAACGGGCTTATATGTGTCGCCCCCATCGGTTCAAGTCCGGACGAAACATGAGGATTCCCCCCCTGCGGTCCGCCGTAAGACGGAATCTGATGTGAGCCTCGGTGGTTCGGTGACACCCGATCGATCCGGTGGCACCGAACCACCACCTTGGACCTCAGTGGTCTTTACGACGCGGAAACACTACGTTTCCCGCCACCCCTCTCTCCACACGGAGAGAGCCCATTCCGGTTGATCCTGCCGGAGGCCATTGCTATCGGGGTCCGATTTAGCCATGCTAGTTGTACGAGTTCACACTCGTAGCAAATAGCTCCGTAACACGTGGCCAAACTACCCTACAGAGAACGATAACCTCGGGAAACTGAGGCTAATAGTTCATACCCGTCCCATGTTGGAATACAGGGACGCGCAAACGTTCCGACGCTGTAGGACGTGGCTGCGGCCGATTAGGTAGACGGTGGGGTAACGGCCCACCGTGCCGATAATCGGTACGGGTTGTGAGAGCAAGAACCCGGAGACGGAATCTGAGACAAGATTCCGGGCCCTACGGGGCGCAGCAGGCGCGAAACCTTTACACTGCACGCAAGTGCGATAAGGGGACCCCGAGTGCGAGGGCATACAGTCCTCGCTTTTCACTACCGTAAGGTGGTAGTGGAATAAGAGCTGGGCAAGACCGGTGCCAGCCGCCGCGGTAATACCGGCAGCTCGAGTGATGGCCGATCTTATTGGGCCTAAAGCGTCCGTAGCCGGCCACACAAGTCCATCGGGAAATCCGCCAGCCCAACTGGCGGGCGTCCGGTGGAAACTGTGTGGCTCGGGATCGGAAGACCCAACGGGTACGTCTTGGGTAGGAGTGAAATCCTGTAATCCTGGACGGACCACCGATAGCGAAAGCACGTTGGGAAGACGAATCCGACGGTGAGGGACGAAAGCCAGGGTCTCGAACCGGATTAGATACCCGGGTAGTCCTGGCCGTAAACGATGTCTGCTAGGTGTGGCTCCCACTACGAGTGGGTGCTGTGCCGTAGGGAAGCCGCTAAGCAGACCGCCTGGGAAGTACGTCCGCAAGGATGAAACTTAAAGGAATTGGCGGGGGAGCACTACAACCGGAGGAGCCTGCGGTTTAATTGGACTCAACGCCGGACATCTCACCAGCATCGACAACGGTAATGACGGTCAGGTTGATGACCTTTCCAGAGCCGTTGAGAGGAGGTGCATGGCCGCCGTCAGCTCGTACCGTGAGGCGTCCTGTTAAGTCAGGCAACGAGCGAGACCCGCACTCCTAATTGCCAGCACCGGCTTCGGCCGGGTGGGTACATTAGGAGGACTGCCGTGGCTAACACGGAGGAAGGAACGGGCAACGGTAGGTCAGTATGCCCCGAATGTGCTGGGCTACACGCGGGCTACAATGGCCAAGACAATGGGTTCCCACCTCGAAAGAGGGCGGTAATCTCCTAAACTTGGTCGTAGTTCGGATTGAGGGTTGAAACTCACCCTCATGAAGCTGGATTCGGTAGTAATCGCGTGTCAGCAGCGCGCGGTGAATACGTCCCTGCTCCTTGCACACACCGCCCGTCAAAGCACCCGAGTGGGGTCCGGATGAGGCACGGTCACCCGTGTCGAATCTGGGCTCCGCAAGGGGGCTTAAGTCGTAACAAGGTAGCCGTAGGGGAATCTGCGGCTGGATCACCTCCTACTGACCGGGACCTCCCACACGGGAGGCCCACCACAAAGACCACGACTCCAAGGTACCGGTTCGACCACCCGAGCGATCGGGCACCTACGACCCACCGAGGCTCACATCTTTCGCCCAGGTCCGCAAGGACCGGGCCCGTAGCTCAGCGGTAGAGCACCTCCTTTGCAAGGAGGACGCCCTGGGTTCGAATCCCAGCGGGTCCATGCCGGATCGCCGAATCGCCCGACGCGAACCACGCGGCTTAAGTGGTCGAGGGCACTCGGTTGATCCACGCAAGACCGATGCACCATCCCGCGTAAGCGCGGATGGGAAGGGTCGAACGCCCTCGCGTCCACGAGAGCGTTATGACACCGTATGTACGTGCGATCCAGGCGTCCACTGGACCCGACAGTTATCCGGGTCACTAGTGTGACATCCATCAATCTGGCTACTGTGCCAGCTGGTGAATGGCTCGGCTCGAGAGCCGACGACGGACGTGCCAAGCTGCGATAAGCCTCAGGGACCTGCATGGAAGGAAAGAACTGAGGATCTCCGAATGGGAATCCCCTCGCAATTGCCTCGCGCAATGGGGAACGTTCCGAATTGAAACATCTCAGTAGGAACAGGAAGAGAACGCAAACCGCGATCCCGTTAGTAACCGCGAGTGAACGCGGGCCAGCCCAAACCGAATCTCTCACGAGACATGTGGTGTAGGCTGACGATCACCGTCCGACCGATCCCGAGAAGTCTCCTGAAACGGAGCGCGATACAGGGTGACAGCCCCGTATCGGGATACAGTACGACGCGAGTCAGTCCACGAGTAGCGGGGATTGGATATTCCTCGTGAACGTCCCGGGCATCAACCGGGAAGGCTAAACACTCCTCGAGACCGATAGCGAACAAGTAGCGTGAGCGAACGCTGAAAAGTATCCCGAGAAGGGAACTGCAATAGAGCCTGAACTCAGCTGGCGATCGAGCGACGGGGCATACAAGGTCCCTCGACGAACGACCGTGGGGCGACCCACTAGTAGGACTCGAGGGAAGCCGATGTTCCGTCGTGCGTTTTGAAAAACGAACCAGGGAGTGCACTTGCTTGGCGAGTCTAACCCGACCATCGGGGAAGGCACAGGGAAACCGATATGGCCGCAGTCTTCATTCGAAGACCAGGGCCACCGTGTTCAAGCGCGGGGAGTCAAGCGGGTGCGACCCGAAACCGGGTGATCTACGCGTGGGCAGGGTGAAGCGTGCCGAAAGGCACGTGGAGGCCCGTTAGGGGTGGTGTCCTACAATACCCTCCCGTGACCTATGCGTAGGGGTGAAAGGCCCATCGAACCCGGCAACAGCTGGTTCCAGCCGAAACATGTCGAAGCATGACCTCACCCGAGGTAGTCCGCGAGGTAGAGCGACCGATTGGAAGACCCGCCTCCGAGAGGAGTCGGCCTTCCTGTCGAACTCCGAACTTGCGGACGCCGTAGACGGTGGGAGTCCGGTGTGCGGGGTAAGCCTGTGCACCGTAAGGGAGACAACCCAGCGGTAGGTTAAGGTCCCAAAGTGTAGACTAAGTGCGATCGAAGGTGGTCCCGAGCCCTAGACAGCCGGGAGGTGAGCTTAGAAGCAGCTACCCTCTAAGAAAAGCGTAACAGCTTACCGGCCGAGGTTCGGGGCGCCCAAAATGATCGGGGCTCAAGTCTACCACCGAGACCTACCCGTGTCCATCACAGGACAATCGCGTAGGCTGGCACGCTGCTCGGACGGAAGCACGGGCGAGAGTTCGTGTGGACCGAGCAGTGACGAAAATCCTGGTCATAGTAGCAGCGAGAGTCGGGTGTGACCCCCGACGGCCTTACGAGCAAGGGTTCCTCGGCACTGTCAATCAGCCGAGGGTTAGTCGATCCTAAGTCTCGCCGTAATTCGACCGAGACAACAGGGAAGCTGGTTAATATTCCAGCACCACTACTCACCGAAAGTCGACGCTTTGGGGACAACCGAGCCGGGCCTTCGCCCGGTCGAATCGAGCACCGCCGTGGAAGCCGTAACGGCAGGAAGCGGCCAACTCTCGAGATAGCGCAAGTCGGTCGTACCTAGAGCCCGTGAAAAGACGAGAGTAGTGATCGTACCGAGATCCGACACAGGTGCTCTGCCGGCGAAAGGCAAGGCCCGTCGGGAGCAACCGGCGTTAGGGAATTCGGCAAGTTAGTCCCGTACGTTCGCAATAAGGGATGCCTGCTCCGGAGAGGAGCAGGTCGCAGTGACTCGGGCGCTCCGACTGTCTAGTAACAACATAGGTGACCGCAAATCCGCAAGGACTCGTACGGTCACTGAATCCTGCCCAGTGCGGGTATCTGAACACCTCGTACAAGAGGACGAAGGACCCGTCAACGGCGGGGGTAACTATGACCCTCTTAAGGTAGCGTAGTACCTTGCCGCTTCAGTAGCGGCTTGCATGAATGGATCAACGAGAGCGCCACTGTCCCAACGCTGGGCCCGGTGAACTGTACGTTCCAGTGCGGAGTCTGGAGACCCCCAAGGGGAAGCGAAGACCCTATAGAGCTTTACTGCAGGCTGTCGCTGAGACGTGGTCGCTACTGTGCAGCATAGGTAGGAGGCGGTACATAGGTACCCGCGCTAGCGGGCCACCGAGCCAACATTGAAATACTACCCGGTAGTGACTGCGACTCTCACTCCTGGCGGAGGACACCGGTAGCCGGGCAGTTTGACTGGGGCGGTACGCGCTCGAAAAGATATCGAGCGCGCCCGATGGTTTCCTCATCCGGGTCGGGAACCCGGAAGAGAGCGCAAGAGCACAAGGAAGCCTGACAGTGATCTTCCCAACGAGGATCGCTGACGCGAAAGCGTGGTCTAGCGAACTTACGAGCCTGCTTGTTGCGGGCCGTAAATGACAGAAAAGCTACCTTAGGGATAACAGAGTCGTCACTCGCAAGAGCACATATCGACCGAGTGGCTTGCTACCTCGATGTCGGTTCCCTCCATCCTGCCCGTGCAGAAGCGGGCAAGGGTGAGGTTGTTCGCCTATTAAAGGAGGTCGTGAGCTGGGTTTAGACCGTCGTGAGACAGGTCGGCTGCTATCTATTGGGGGTGTGAGGTACTTGACGGGAACAAGCGTATAGTACGAGAGGAACTCCGCTTGGGTGCCACTGGTGTACCGGTTGTCCGAGAGGGCAGTTGCCGGGCAGCCACGCACCACGGGGTAAGAGCTGAACGCATCTAAGCTCGAAACCCACCTGGAAAAGAAGTACCACCGAGGACACTCGTAGAAGACGAGTTCGATAGACTCGGGGTGTACGCGTCGAGGCAACGAGACGTTCAGCCCGCGAGCACTAACAGTCCAAGCCACATTCATCATGACTCGCACTGTGACCCGATGCTGTCGGGTCCAGGCGTCAACTGGATCGCACGTACATACGGTAATCGACCCTACCGACGCTGGCGTGACGACGGTTCGATTCCGTCGGTCGGCATGAAGGCGGCCAGAGCGGCGGGGACACACCCGTACCCATCCCGAACACGGACGTTAAGCCCGCCTGCGTATCGGCCAGTACTGGAGTGCGCGAGCCTCTGGGAGATCCGATTCGCCGCCTCACCATTCATACTTCATTCACATTCGAGAGCGACGCGTCTGGTCGTCACTTCGTAACTCTCAGGAGCGATATCGCACCGTAATCCGGATTAAATCGGATTTAATCGGGCTAAAACCCTCCAAACCCGGCTTCAGCGCATTCCCGATTTAACGGGGTGTAGCCCGTGGCCTCGACCGGCATGAACGCAAAGCGAACTGGTGCGATACTGATGGCCGCGCTGTTGCTGGTGTCGGCGGTGGCGCCGGCGGCGGTGGCGGCACAGACGGCGGAATCGCTGTCACTGGACGTGACACAGGACGAAACGGGTGGCGTGACGATCACCGTCGCGGACAACGGAACGGCAGTGGAGAACGCGACGGTGAACGTGACCGCGGCGGCGAGCACGACGTACGCCGACGCGGGCGAGTACGACACGGACGCCAACGGGACGGTGTCGTTGGCGGCGCCCGACGAGCCGACGACGGTCACCGTCGAAGCGAGTTACGACAACACGACCGTCTCGGAGACGGTCGACCTCGACCCCGCCCTCGGCATCGACATCGAGGGGGCGGCCGACGGTTCGGTCGTAGTGACAGTCACGCGCGGTAACGACACGGTGGAGAACGCGACGGTGAACGTGACCGCGGCGGCGAACACGACGTACGCCGACACGGGGGAGTTCGAGACGGACGCCAACGGGACCGTCACGCTCGCCAATCCGGAGAACCCGGTTGAACTGACGATCACGGCGACTGACGAGAACGACACGGCGTCGACGACGGTGGCCGTCCAGCCGGTCCAGACGCTCGCCGTGGGCGTCGACCAAGCCGACGACGGGACGGTGACCGTCTCGGTCGGTCGCCTCGGTGAACCGGTCGCGAACGCGACGGTGACCGTGGAGGCTAAAGGGAACAGTTCGTACGCGGCCGCAGGCGAGTACGAAACCGACGACACCGGGACGGTCGTGCTCCCCGCACCGTCCGAGGAAGTCACGGTGACCGTCGTCGCGACGGCGGACGACGACACGGCGACGACGACGGTCGAACTCGAACCGGCCGAATCGGTCGGGCCGTTCGGCCAGATCGTCTCTGCGTTCGTCGACGCACTGAAAGGGGCCGGCTTCACCGGAATCGGCTCGCAGGTGTCCGACTTCGTGACGAGCAACAACCCGTCGAACGCGGGCAACTCCGAGGCCGTCTCGCCGCCGGAGGCGGGCAACAACGCGCCGGTCACGCCGCCGGGGCAGGAGAAGAAAAACGAGTCCCGCGTCGTCCCGGCGACCCCGCCGGTCGACAGTCCGGGGAACTCCGAGTCGGCGCCAGGTCAGTCCGGTGCGGACGACGACGACGCGCCCGGCAACTCGGAGTCGGCGCCGGGTCAGTCCGACGACGAGGCTGACGAGAACGAGGACGACGCGCCCGGCAACTCGGAGTCGGCACCGGGTCAATCCGACGACGAGGCTGACGAGAACGAGGACGACGCACCCGGTAACTCGGGGTCCGCACCGGGTCAGTCCGACGACGAGGCTGACGAGAACGAGGACGACGCGCCCGGCAACTCGGGGTCCGCACCGGGTCAGTCCGACGACAGTGACGACGACAGCGACGAGGCTGACGACAGCGACGAGGCTGACGACAGCGACGAGGCTGACGACAGCGACGAAGAAGACGAGAGAGACGACGACGATTCGAACGGTAACGGCGGCGGCAACGGTAACGGCGGCGGCAACGCCGGCGGCAACGGTAACGCCGGCGACAACGGCAACGGCCGATAACTGAGACGGTCAGCGCTCCTTTTCACGCCGACGCTGTCGGTTGACGGCGGCGTCGAGTGTCGTCGTCGCGCAGTCGGCGAGTTCGGCCGCCCGGTCGACGGCGACGTTTCGCGTTCGGACGGCGGCGGCCGCCCCGGCGACGACGAGCGGATCGGTCACCCGTCCGGGATGCCACGCTCGGTCGTCGAGCGGGCGACCCCTCTCGGCGGACAGATAGGTGACGGTGAGCATCGCGGCAGCGAGCGGTGTCGCGGTCCGCGGCCCGCTGCTCGCGTCGCGTCGTGCCACACCGTCGACGGCGCCCGCTAACGCCAGCGCCGGTCCGGGGTCGTCCCCGACGAGTGCTCGGTCGATAGCGGCCGCTCGAATCTCGTCGAGGGTCATGGTGCCGTGAGGGCGTGATCGACGACGGTACCGTCGGGCCGCAGTGTCACCGTTCCGAGTTCGACGCGTTCGCCCGCGTCGGCCACCCGGTCGACGGCGCGAAGCGTCTCGCCGCGGTCGAGAAGGTCCCAGACCGCCTCCTCGACCAGTCGTTGGAACGCGTCGCGGTCGCTCCACGCGGCTTCGAGGGCGGAGGGGACGTGGACCAGAAACCGGAACGCGTCGTCGTCGACGCCGATACTCACGCCGAAGGTGTCGGCGGGGGACGCGCCGTCGGAGGCGTCGGCCATGCCCACGCTCGGTCGTCCGGACGAATAAGCCGGTCGGTGTGGGTGTGAGTGACAGCCGGATGGCGACGCGATGGCGGCGTTTTTGACCGCCGACGGTGGAGGGAGAGTATGAGCTACGCCATCGGACTCGTCGGCAAGTCGACGTTTTTTAACGCGGTCGTCAGAGCGAAGCTCTGACGGGCCGCAGGATCGCACTGCGATCCTGCGACGGCGACGATGAACGACGTACCGGAGGGCGCGTATCCTTTCACCACCATCGACCCGAGCGTGGGCGAGGCGTACGTTCGGGTCGAGTGTGCGGCCCCGGAGTTCGACGAGACGTGTACGCCGAGTGTTGGCTACTGTGACGACGGGACGCGGTTCGTCCCCGTCCAGCTGGTCGACGTCGCCGGACTGATTCCCGGCGCCCACGAGGGAAAGGGTCTCAGCAACCAGTTCCTGAGCGACCTGAACGAGGCCGACGTGCTGGTCCACGCCGTCGACTTCTCGGGCAAGCGGACAGCGAGGGTGAACCCACGGAGGGCCACGACCCCCGCGACGACATCGACTTCCTCGAGGACGAACTCGATATGTGGTATCCGGGGATCCTGAAGAAAGGGATCGAACGCTTCGAGTCGAAGTCCCACGGTGCGGACGCGAGCATCGAGGCCGATCTCGCCGAGCAGATGAGCGCGTTCCGGACGAACGAGGACGAGATCAAACGGATCATCCTCTCCGAGGGACTCGACCTCGATCCGGGGACGTGGGACGAGTCGGACCGCGAGTCGCTGGCCCGCGAGATTCGCAAGCGCACGAAGCCGATGGTGATCGCGGCGAACAAGACCGACGATCCCGCGGCCGCGGCGAACTTCGCGGACATCGCTGCCGATCCAGACTACGACCACCTTCCCATCGTCCCGGCGAGCGCACACGCGGAGAAGGCACCGAAAGCGGCCGACGAGGCGGGGCGGGTCGACTACACGCCCGGTCACGACGATTTCGAACTCGTTGGGGACGTGAGCGCGGAGCAGGAAGCGGGGCTGGAACGGATCGGATCGCTGCTCGACGACCACGGCGGGACGGGCGTTCAGTCGTCGCTCGAGGCCGCCCTCTTCGACGCCCTCGATCTCATCGCGGTGTTTCCGGGGGATCGACGAGCGAGAAGGGGTCGTTCCGCGACTGTTTCCTTCTGCCCGACGGCTCGACGACCGAGGACTTCGCGAACCACATCCACACGGATCTGGGTAATGCGTTGCTCCACGGCGTCGACTGCCGGTCGTCACGACAGATCGGCGGGGGATACGTTCTCGACGACCGCGACGTGATCGAACTCGTGACGACGACCTAATCCAGTGCATCCTCGACGGCCCGCAGCGCCCACCGTGCGCTCTCGGCTTTGACCGTCGAGCGGTCGCCGTCGGCGACGCGGCGTTCGGCGCGGACGAAGGAGTCTTCGGTCCCCCACGGGGCGGCGTAGGCGACGCCGACGAAGACGAGGCCGACCGGTTTGTCCTCGGTTCCGCCCCCCGGCCCGGCGATGCCGGTGGTGGAGACGCCCCATGTCGTCCCGGCGTCGTCGCGGACGCCGCGGGCCATCTCGCGGGCGACGGGGGCGGAGACGGCGCCGTGAGCGTCGAGTGACTCCCGGGAGACGCCGAGGCAGTCGAGTTTGGCGTCGTTCGAGTAGGCGACGACACTCCGGTCGAAGTAGTCGCTGGAGCCGGGCACGTCAGTCAGCAGCGACCCGACGAGGCCGCCGGTGAGCGATTCGGCGACGGCGATAGTCTCGTCGCGCTCGCGCAGACGACGGCCGAGGCGGCGTTCGACGGCGGTGTCGGCGTCGGTCATACCCGTCCCTTTGACGGCCAGACGCATCAAACGGTCCCCGCTCTCGACGCCGGTTCCCGGTCCGGCCCTTTTATGTCGGGCGAGCGGTGTGAACTGAATATGGTGGACGAGACAATCGCATTCGTCGGACTCGGGATCATGGGTGGACCGATGGCGAAGAACCTCCTCGACGCGGGCTACACCGTGGTCGGGCACAACCGTTCGCAAGGGCCCGTCGACGACCACGTCGCCGCCGGCGGGGAAGCCGCCGAGACGCCGAAGGAGGCGGCCGAACGCGCCGACGTGACGATCATGTGTCTGCCGGATTCGGACGTGGTAAGCGAGGTCATGCGGGGCGAGGAGGGCGTCCTCGCCGGCCTGAGCGAGGGCGACGTGGTCATCGACAACTCGACTATCTCGCCGATAGTGACCGAAGCGCTCGCCGAAGAGGTACGGGAACGCGGCGCCCGGATGCTCGACGCCCCGATCAGCGGTGGCGAGGAGGGCGCCATCGAGGCGTCGCTGTCGATCATGGTCGGCGGCGACGAGGACGTTCTGGAGGCGTGTCGCCCGATCCTCGACGCGATGGGCGAGACGATCACGTACTGTGGCGACAACGGTGCGGGACAGGTCACGAAGGCGTGTAACCAGATCGTCGTCGCGGGGACGATGGAGGCCGTCAGCGAGGCGTTGGTCTTCGCGTACAAGGCCGACGCGGACCTCGAAGCCGTCGTCGACGCCATCAGCGGCGGCGCGGCCGGCTGCTGGACGCTCGACAACCGCGCGCCCAGCATGATCCAGGGCGACTTCGAACCCGGCTTCTTCGCCGACTACCAGTACAAGGATCTCCGCATCGCCACCGACGCCGGCGAGGCGTACGAATCGCCGATGCCCCAGACGGAACTCGTCCACGAGATGTACAAATCGATGGTCGCGACGGGTCGTGGCAAGGACGACAACTCCGGCGTGATGCAGGTCATCGAGGATCTGGCGGGTGTCGAAGCGCGGGTCGAGGACGACTGACCGCGTCGGAGCCGACCGATCCCGTCGACGCCGTCCGTCCAGTTACTATCTGTGAAAATCGAGTGACGCCGTTTATGTCGATCCGCCCGTATCGGCGAACGGTGTATGTTCGTCGGAGCAATCAGGCGCCGATACGGTGCGAAGTTGGGGCTCGGCTATATCGCCACCGGGGCGTTCATCGTCGCGGTCGGCACGGTTACGAACGACGTGGCGGCGACGGTCGTCGCGTCCATCGCGGGGTTGTTGACCCTCGGATCGATCAACGCGGCGGAGACGATCGCGAGCGTAACTGAGATCTCCGCACAGACCGCCCGCGTCGCTGACGGCGATCTGGAACGGGAGGTCGCCTCCTCCCGAACGGACGAGTTCGGCCAACTCGCCGGCTCCATCGACCAGATGCGGCAGTCACTCCGGCAGCGCTTGGCGGAGATGGAGGAGACTCGATCCGAACTCGACGACGCCAAGGCGGAAGCCGAACGGGCGGAGGCGGAGGCCCGCGAGGCCGAACGCGAGGCGCGCGACATGGCACAGGACTACCGGCGTATCGCCGAGCAGTACGGGGAGACGATGGAGCGGGCGGCCACGGGCGATCTCACACAGCGGCTCGACACCGACACCGACTACGACGCGCTGGAGACGATCGGCCTGTCGTTCAACCGCATGATGGACGACCTGCAGGAGACGGTCGAAACCGTCGCCGACGTAGCCGACCGAATCGACACCGACGCCGAGGAAATGACGGATATGAGCCGGACGGTCGAACGACAGGTCACGGAGACGGTCGAGACCGCGTCCACGATACGGACGCAGTCGTCGGAGCAGCGCGAGGAACTGGAGTCGGTCGCCGGCGATGTCGATACGATCAGCGCGTCCGCGGAGGAGATCGCGGCGACGGTGAGCGACCTGTCGGAGCGGGCCGACGAGGTGGCGACGGCGAGCGACGACGCGCGGACGTCCTCGCGGACGGCCATCGAGGAGATGAGTCGAATCGAGGAGGAGGCCGAGCAAGCCGTCGAGCGGGTCGAGACGCTCCAGAGCCGGATGGACGAGATCACCGAAATCGTCGACATCATCTCCGACATCGCCGAGCAGACGAACATGCTGGCGCTGAACGCCTCCATCGAGGCGGCCCGCGCCGGCGACGGAGCCGGCGGTGGTGCCGTCACCGGCAACGGGTTCGACGTCGTCGCCGACGAGGTGAAGTCCCTCGCCGAGCAGACGGGAGCGCGAGCGAGCGAGATCGCCGACATGATAGAGGAGCTCTCCGAACAGACGGAGGAGGTCACCGTCTCGATCCGATCGACTCAGGAGCGGGTTCGTGCCGGCACCGACACCGTCGAATCGACGCTCGGCGACATCGAGACGATCGCCGATTCGATCGACGACGTCTCCGCGTCGCTCGAGGAGATCCGGCAGACGACGACCGATCAAGCCGATACCGTCCAGAGCACGGCGGCCTCCGTTGAGGCGCTCACCGACCTCAGCCGGGATACGGCCGAGACCGCCGCGGAGACGGCGACCCGTATCGAGGACCAGGAGGAAGTGGTGTCGTCGATTTCGGCGTCGCTCCGGACCTTCCGGGAGACGGTGGTGACACAGCTCCAAGCCGACATCGACGCGTTCACCGTCGATGCCGGTACCGCCGCCACGCCAAGGCCGACCGCCGCCGCGACCGACGGGGGTGACCGCTGATGGACCCCGTCACGATCGCGTACGCCCTGGCTGCCGCCGCCTTCCTCGTCGGCACCGGTGTAGCCGCGATACTGTACGTCTCCCTCGAGGGCTCGGATCATCAGGGCCCGCTCGCCGGACTCATGATCATTCCCGGCTTCGCCGGCCTCTCGTACGTCGCGATGGCGCTCGGTATCGGTACCGTCGAGTTCGGTGGGACGACGCTCGTCGGCTTCCGGTACGTCGACTGGATCGTGACGACGCCGCTGCTCGTCGGATACATCGGCTACGTCGCCGGTGCCTCGCGTCGAGCGATCGCCGGGATCATGCTGGCGGACGCGTTGATGATCGCCGCCGGCGCCGGTGCGGTAGCCACCGGCGGGTTGCTCAAGTGGTCGCTTTTCGGCGTCTCGGTGCTTGCGCATCTCTCCCTGTTCGGGTTCTTGTACGTCGTGTTCCCGCGGAGGGCCCCCGACGCGCCGATGCAGCGCGGCCTGTTCAGCCTGCTCAAAAACCACATCGCACTCCTCTGGATCGCCTACCCGTTCGTCTGGCTGATGGGGCCCGCGGGCCTCGGGTTCGCCGGCTTCGTCGGCGTCAGCCTCACGTACGCCTTCCTCGACGTGTTGGCGAAGGTGCCGTACGTCTACTTCTTCTACGCCCGGCGTCGTGTCTTCACCGACGTGGTGACGACCGACATGGGGAACGCCCCCGCCCCGGCCGACTGATCGCCGCCCCCGCGGTTCACTCCACGTCGTCGTGATCCATGAGCGACCGTGGTCGATCCGCGGGCGCGGGGTCGTAGGTGATGATTTCGAGCAAGTTCCCCGAGGGATCGAGGAAATAAAAGCCCTCGAACGTCCCCCAGTCGTAGGGGCCCTGTTTCGGGAACTGACCCTCCAGACGGTCCATCAGCGACTGGTAGGTGTCGCGGTCGGTTTCGAAGGCGACGTGGGCCTTATCGAGGGGATGTGCCAGCCCCTCGTCGTCCCACTTCTCGGCTCGCCCCGTCTCCATGAGCGTCACGACCGTCCCGGCGTCGGTTTCGAACATGACGTGAGCGCCCTGGAAATCCTCCGGTGGGCGCAACAGGTCGAGGCCGAGTACGTCCCGGTAGAACTCGTACGCGGCGTCTAGGTCGTCCACGTCGATGTTGATGTGGTCGACGGCGTCCATGCCTCTACTGGCGAGGCGCTCCGGATATAGGTTTTCCTCGTGTGGCCCGCCTCCCTTCGTCGGGGCGATGCGACACGTGCACGGTCCCTTGCTCTCCGTCGACGGTAGTGCGCGCCAGTGGCACGCCGAGGACGCTCGGGACGCCGCGGGACGTTCGTCGGCGGTCGGGGACTCGGCACCCGACTGGCCTACGAGCGCATTTCCTTCGACGCCGACCCGCTCGGGTCGACGAAGCGACTGATTTTCGCCGCGGGCAACTTCGTCGGCACGGACCACTCGGCGGTCGAGATTACGGGCGCGAGCGACGACCGCCTCGCCGTCCACGTTCGGGACGGCGGCGTCGACTTGGAGCGTGGCTTCAACGACCGTCGGGGTCGTGACCGCGGTGACGACGACGCGCTCCCGTACGCGCTCGACGGGCTCGCGGCGGCGCTCGACGCGTACTACGACCGGCGCGGCTGGAACGAGGACGGAACGGTGCCGGTCACGCGATGTGACCGGCTCGCCGGGTCCGGGTGACTGCGCGAGAGCGGTGCGGAGACGACTACGACTGTTTCCAGTCCGGGTCCGAACGAGGCGGCGAGAGGACGCCGATGCCGACCGCGGGTTCGTCGCCGCGGTTCTCCGCGCCGTGGAGTTCGTTCGCGGTGAACAGATACGAGTCGCCCGGTCGGAGCGTGATCTCCTCGTCTTCGGTGATCGCCGTCAGAGTCCCCCGAATCATGTATCCGATCTGTTCGTTGTCGTGCCGGTGGACGGGGAGTGTGGCTCCCGGTTCGACTCGCCAGTGTTTCATCGACGCTTGCTCGCCGGCCGCGAGGTCAGCGAGATACACGCCGTCTGCGACCTCCTTGCCGTCCGCTCGTTCGTCGTTGATCCGCCTCATTCGATGTCCCCACATGCCCGATACTATGGGTAATTAATAAAGGTTCCTGAGGAAATTTTATATGAGTCTGGTCGTACGCATGTCGTATGTCAGCATCCAAGGCGATCACGGTGTTTCACCTGCCGTTCTCGTTCATGCTCCCGCAGCGCATCGCGGCGGAACGTGGTTACTTCGCCGACGAGGGGCTCGATGTCGACCTGGTCGAGCGCGACCGGACCTGTGTGACGAACAAGTACATCCCGGCCGAGGAGACGCTCACCGGCGACAACGACGTGGACCTCTACCCCATCTGCAAGTGGGAGAGCCTGAAGCGGACGTGGGAGTTCGACGACGGCCGCATCGTCGCCAAGGGGACGTTCGCGGACCAGCCGTACGCGGTGTTCGTGCGCCCCGACTCGGGCATCGAGGGGCCGGCCGACCTGGCGAACGTCCCCGTCGGCGTCAACCGACGCACCGGACAGGAGTACACGGCGATTCGCGCCCTCGAGGAGCACATGGACGAAGACGAGGTGGTCATCGAGGGCCACGGGATGCCGACCGACCGACTTCGCGCCCTCCGCGACGGCGACGTGGACGCCGTCACGCTCCTCGACCCCCACATCACGCTCGCCGAACACCTCGGCTTCGAGAAGGTGTTGGAGTTCGAGAACCACATGGGCGTCGTCGGCGCGGAGGCGCTGGAAGGCGAGACGCTCGACGCGTTCATGCGTGCGTACCGCCGCGCAGTCGAGGAAATCAACGCCGACCCCGACGCCTACCGCGACCAGTATCTCGACATGCTCTGGAAGGACGAGGAAGTCGCCCCGGACCTCTTCGACGACGTGGACGTCGACGCCGTCCGCGACTCCATCGAGGTGCCCGAGTACGAGGTGCCCGAACTCGCGGACCGCGAGGACCTCGACTACCACCTCGACTGGATGAAACGGCGGCAGTTGATCGACGACGACGCCGACATCGACGCCATCGTGTCGCCGCTGCGGTGAATGAACCGGGACCACGTCGACACACAGCAGGCCGCGTTCGACGCGTACCACGGCGACCCGGGTGACCTGCCGACCATGCGCGCCCGGTTCGAACACAACGGGAGCCCCCGGTATCTCCTCTACGCCATCAAGTGCTTCGGCTTCGACCACGACCACGGCGTCCACCTCGACGTGCGCCTCGTCACCGACGAACTCGAAAGTGGCATGGAGACGATTCGCCACCGACTCGACGGGGGCGGGACCGACCTCGTCGACACCGACTACATCTCCGTCGCCCGCGAGCGTGCCGAGGGGGCGGACATCGTCGCCGTCCACCCGTACGGCCGGACCGTGGGCGGCCTCGTCGCCCCCGAGGATTCGGACATCGACGGCCTATCGGACCTCCCGGGCACGCGTATCGGCGTCACCCGCCGTCTCGACAAGAACTGGATTCTGACGCGGGCGGCCTGCCGGGAGTATCACGATTTCGACCCGGCGGAGACGGTCACACTCGTCGAGGCCGACTCGCGTGACGGTCTCACGCGCATGATTCGCGAGGGCGACGTCGACGCCGGCTTCCAGTTCTGGCCGCTCGTACCCGAACTCACCCGCACCGGGCCCTACGTCGAGGTGTTCCCCGTCTCCGCGCTGGTCCAGCGACTCGCCGGCACCGACGACGAACTCCCCATCGCCACCTTCCTCACCGGCGAGTCGTATCTCGACGCCCACCCCGAGGCAGTGCGTGGCTTCCGAGCGGCCGCCCGGGACGGGGCCGACCGCCTCCTGACCGACGACGACCTCTGGGTGGAGATCGGCGAGCGCCTGATGCGAACCGACGACCCGACGGTGGTGCGCGCGGTGCGTGACGGCTGGCGGGAGATGGTCGTCCGCGACTGGGACGAGGCGCGCGTCGACGGGATGTATCGCCTCTTCGACCACCTGCAGTCCGTCGCCGGTACCGAGGCGCTCGGCGTCGACGAGATTCCGGACGGGACGCTCCGACCGGACGCGTGAATCTCGGCTATCATTTGAACGTTTCCAAGGAACTTTTATCAGGGTACAGTCGTACCCTGCGGGTATGCCGACCGACGAGACCATCGTGGCGCGCTGTCGGACACCCTCCGAGAGCGACGCCGGACGTGACGGCCCCGAGTCGACGCGACGGACGACCGCATTTGCTCCCGTGGGCCGATGAGTCGGGACCACGTCGACACACAGCAGGCCGCCCTCGACGGGTATCACGACGACCCGGGCGACCTGCCGACCATGCGCGCCCGGTTCGAACACAACGGAAGCCCCCGGTACCTGCTCTACACCATCAAGCGCTTCGGCTTCGACCGGGACCACGGCTTCCATCTCGACGTACAACTCGTCTCCGACGCCCTGGAGGACGGCATCGAGACGGTCGAAGCCCAGTTGCAGGAGGGTCACGCCGACCTGATCGACATCGACTACATCTCCATCGCCCGCGAACGCGCCGAGGGGGCGGACATCGTCGCCTTCCACCCGTACGGCCGGACCGTGGGCGGCCTCGTCGCCCCCGAGGATTCGGACATCGACGGCCTGACCGACCTGTCGGGCAAGCGCATCGGCGTCGTCCGTCGACTCGACAAGAACTGGATTCTGACGCGGGCGGCCTGCCGGGAGTATCACGACTTCGACCCGGACGAGACGGCGACGCCGGTCGAAGCCGGGTCGAAGGTCGAACTCACGCGCATGATTCGCGAGGGCGACGTCGATGCCGGCTTCCAGTTCTGGCAGATCATCCCCGAGATTACGGAGACGGGCCCCTACGAGAACGTCCTGCCCGTCGCCGAGTTGGTCCAGCGCCTCTCCGAGACGGACAACAAACTCCCAATCGCCGCCTTCCTCACGAGCGGGGAGTATCTGGACGAGCAGACCGAGACGGTGCGGGCGTTCGCGGACGCGTACCGCGACGCGGTCGACAAACTCGTCGAAGACGACGACATCTGGACGGAGATCAGCGAGAAGCTGATGACCTACGACGACCCCGACGTAACGTGTGCGGTGCGTGACGGCTGGCGGGAGATGGTCGTCCGCGACTGGGACGCCGAGAGCGTCGACGGGATGTACCGACTGTTCGATCATCTCAAAGCCGTCGCCGGCGCCGAGGCGCTCGGCGTCGACGAGATCCCCGACGGGACCTTCGAGGTCGATCCATGACGGAAACCGTCACCTTTCAGTTGAACTGGGAACCGAACGGCTTCCAGGCACCGTACTTCCTCGCACGCGAGGCGGGCTTCTACGCCGACGAGGGCTTGAAGGTCGAGTTCGTCGAGGGCCACGGCTCGCCCTTCGCCGCCGAACAGACCGCGAAAGGTCGGAGCGACCTCGGCCTCTCCGGTGGGAGCGCCGTCCTCTCGGTGCGGAGCCAGGGACTCGACCCGTTGGCCGTCGCCGCGGTCAGCCAGAAGACGCCTGCGACGGTCTACACCCTCCGTGACGCCTTCAGCGAACCGTTCACCGAGCCCGAACAGCTTCGCGGACGCGTCGTCGGGCCGTCGGCGACCAAGACCCGTATCCTCACCCTGCAACTGCTGGAGGATCGAGGTATCCGCGACGAGGTCGAGGTCAACGACGTGCAGAAACACACCCACCATCGCGTCGAACACCAGTTGCTCGACGGCGACGTCGACGCCGCGGTGGGCGTCGTCACGAACGGGAAGGAGCTCGAACGCGAGTACGACCGGGTGGCCGACGAACTCCTCATCGGGAACTACCTCGACGTCTACGGGATGACGGTCGTCACCAACCCCGAGTTCGCGGCCGACAACTCCGAGACGATCCGATCGTTCCTGCGGGCGACCGCTCGCGGATGGGAGCTGGCAACGAACGAGCCCGACCGCGCCATCGACGCGCTGATCGCCCGCAACGCCCAACTCGAACACAACCGCGAGGTGGAGCGGATGAAGTTCCTCGCCTCGGCGGAGGACCTCCAGTTCACCGAGTTCGTCCGCGAGGCGGGGTGGGGTCACTTCGACGGCGGGCGCTGGGAGAACCTGGCCGAGATGCTCGCCGAGACGGACCTGTTGGAGTCGCCGGTCGACCCCGACGACGCGTGGACGAACGAGTACGTCGACGACGCCGAACCGGTGATCGCGAACTACGCCGATCGGATCGGCCGCTAGTCGGTGCCGAGGCGCCACAGCGCCCGATACACCGTCCACACGTCACGGTCGGTCCGGTCCGCGACGGTGCGGACCGCCTCGACGTAGGTCCGGTACGCGGCGGGTGTGACGGTGTCGGGATACGGGTCGGCCAGTTCGTCGGCCGCGCGCAGGGCCTCCCACTCCCGCCGTCCGACGGCGACGTAGTCGTCCGGATGCGTAAACGCCAGGAACGCGGAGGCGACGGGCACGTCGACACCGACCAGCGTGGTCAAGGCGTCGAGTTTTCGGTCGAGCGTCGTCGCTTCGATGGCCCCGTGGATGGCGTCGACCATCGCCTCGTAGTCGTTGTCGAGGAAGCGTTCCTCCGCGTCGCGTCGCTCGGGGTCGGACCGGAGCTCACGGCGGTGATACCACTGGACCGGCCACTCCGCGTCGCGGCGGCCGAAGTCCTCCGACGTGAACGTGCGCGGGACGGTCTCGACGTGTTCGCGTTCGACCAAATCGAACGGCTCGCGCTGTCCGTACTCGGCTGCGAGGTCGTCGATCCGTTCGCGGGTGAGGTGGATTGTGGTTTCGTTTCCCCCGTCTGGCCGTTCGCTGTAACTGGTCATACGAACGTATTCGTCCCCCGATGGGTCAACGTTTCCCCGACGCCGTATTTGCCCCAATCGGGACTTTTAGGCCCCGATGACGGGGTTTCGCACGGTACTGGATGACAACATTGATGATCCACCGCGGTGATTTTTACATACAATGTCATCCGAATCCAGCGGCGAATCCGACGGGCCGACCAAAACCATCTGCCCGTACTGTGGAGTCGGGTGCGGCATCCAGATTTCACAGGACGAGGACGGTGAGGTAACCTTCCGACCGTGGGCGGACGCGCCGGTCAACGAGGGGAGCATCTGTATCAAGGGCGGCGCGGCGACGCAGTCGGTCAACCACGACGAGCGGTTGACCGACCCGCTGATCCGCGGCGACGACGGCGAACTCCACGAGGCGACGTGGGAGGAGGCCTACGACCGGATCATCGACGAGATGGAGGGTATCCGCGACGAGTACAGCGCGCAGGCGATGGGCTTCTATGGCTGTTCGAAGGCCATGAACGAAGAGAACTACCTCATCCAGAAGCTCGCCCGGCGCTACGGTACCAACAGCGTCGACACCTGCACGCGGATGTGCCACGCCTCGACGGTGTACGCGCTCAAGAACAGCCTCGGCGAGGGCGCCATGACCAACAGCATGGAGGACTTGGAGGATGCCGCCGACGTGTTCTGGATTCAGGGCGCCAACCCCGGCGAACAACACCCCATCGCCAACAGCCAGTACTTCCGGCAGGCCGTCCTCGAGGGGGCGACCGTCATCCAGGTCGATCCCCACGCCAACAAGACGACGCAGTCGTTCGAAGTCACCGAGACCGACCGCCACATGCATCTCCAGCTCGAACCGGGCACCGACATCCCGCTTCTCAACGTCGTCATCAAGACGGTTCTGGAGAACGACTGGGTCGACGAGGAGTTCGTCGCGGAGCGCACCGAGGGCTTCGAGCACCTCGAAGAGACCTTGGAGGACTTCGACAAGGAGGCGGCCGCCGAGGAGTGTGGCGTCCCCCTCGAAGACATCGAACTCGCCGCCGAGAAGTACGCCAAGGCGAACAACGCTGCCATCTTCACCGGCATGGGGATGAGCCAGCACACCTGCGGCGTCGACAACGTGCAAAACGAGATCAACCTCGCCTTGATCACGGGGAACCTCGGCCGTCCCGGCACGGGCGTCAACCCGCTTCGCGGCCAGAACAACGTTCAGGGTGCCTCCGACGTGGGCGCGATGCCGAACGTCCTCCCCGGCTACCGTGACGTGTCCGACCCCGAGGTCCGCGCGGACGTCGAGGAGGTCTGGAACTTCGAGATTCCGTCCGAACCCGGTCTGACGAACGTCGAAGTGTCCCACGAGATCGGTGACACCATCCACGGCCTCTACATCATGGGCGAGAACCCCGTGATGAGCGAACCCGACACCAACCAAGTCGAAAAACGGATGGAGGAGTTGGACTTCATGGTGGTTCAGGACGTCTTCCCGACCGAAACCGCCGAGTACGCCGACGTGGTCCTGCCCGCCACCTCGTGGGCCGAACGCGACGGCACCGTCGTCAACACCGACCGCCGCACCCAGCGGATGCGCGGCGTCGAGAAGGTGTATCCGAACACGAAAGACGACCTCGAGATCCTCTGTGACGTGGGCAACCGCCTGTTCGGCGACGGCAGCTTCGACTTCGAGGGCCCCGAGGACGTGTTCGAGGAACTCCGCCAGGTCGCGCCCATCTTCCACGGCATGACCTACGATGTCCTCGGCGAGGAGGGCGTTCACTGGCCCTGCTACGAACCCGGCGACGAGGGTGACCCGTACCTCTACGAGGACGGATTCACCACCGAGAGTGGCCGCGGACAGATCGAGGGCGTTCGTCACCAGCCGCCCAAGGAGGTGCCCGACGAGGAGTACCCGCTCATTCTCACCACGGGTCGGATCATCGAACATTACAACACGGGGACGATGAGCCGTCGGTCCGCGACGCTCACCCGCGTCGAACCCGAGAACTTCGTCGACGTCCACCCGAACGACGCCGAGACGTACGGGATCGAGGACGGCGACTACGTGATGCTCAAATCCCGTCGCGGCGAGATCAGGGTGAAAGCGCAGGTCACCGAGGACATCAAGGAGGGAACGGTGTGGACGACGCCGCATTTCGCCGACTCGGCGGGGAACCGTCTCACCAACGACGTGCTCGACGAGCGTGCGAAGATTCCGGAGTACAAGGCCGCCGCGGCCAAAATCGAGGTCGCCGTCGATACGGACGCCGCCGACGCGGACGCGCCCGCCGACGACTAGCGGTCGTCCAGATCCTCGATCAACCGCACGTCGCAGTCGACACACGTCGCCATCAACACCCGTTCGGATTCGGTACAGCAGGTTTCTACGGTTTCGGTCTCTTCGTTGTCGAGGTCACCGCCACACAGCGGGCAGTAGTCGAGGAGTTTGCGCAGATCACGGAGCGTCGCCACCCGCCCGTCGGCGTCGAGCGACGCCCACGACTCGCCGCCACGCTCGGCCAACACCGCCGCGGCGGCGGCATCGGCCAGGAGCGCGGATTCGGAGAGCCACTGCCTGAGGCCGCCGTCGACGACGTACGCCACGTCACCGGGGACGCTCGACGCCCCGTCGACGCCGAGCAGCGTCGCCACGTCGTCGTCGGCCACGCCCGCGGCACGCAGCGACTCGATCCGGTCGTCCCACGCCGACGCGAACCCCGCGACGAGACGGCCGCCTTCGGGCGTCGCCCGGACGGCGACTCCTTCGACCGGGTGGAGCGTCTCGCGGAGTTCTCCCTCCTTCCCGAACAGTTCGAGCAGCCAGGGAGGGAAGTACCGGACGGTGAGTTCGGGCGTCCCGGGAACGAGATAGCCACGAAAGTAGATGGCGCCCAGGCCGCCCGTGAGGACGAACAGCCCGCCGAGCGGTGTGAGGACCACCGAGACGACGGCGGCGGCGACGAGAGTGAGACAGAGGTTCACGACGGTACACGGGAAACAGCGGTTCTCGCCCGTGTACTCCGGACGCCGTAGGCGATCGCCGACGGCGATGAGTTCGTTACGCATCGCTCCCTTCTTGGGAGTACGTCTCGAAAAAGGCTGTGTGCCGGACCGCCGGCAGTTACTCGTCGCTGTCGCGCTTGCGGAGGGCGCCGTAGGTCGCTGCACCGAGGGCCGTCACGGCCGCACCGACACCGAAGCCGGGGCCGCCGCCCGAAGTCTCTCCACCGCCGTCGCCGCCGCCGCTCTCGGTCGGCGTCGCCGTGGCGCCGCCGTCCATGTCGCTCTCGGTCGGCGTCGGCTCCGGTGTCGCCGTCGCGCCGCCGGAGACGGAGATGTCACCGCCTTCGCCCATGTGTTCCTCACAGAGGTACGCCGTCATGTTGGATGTCGCCTCGACAGTGGTCGAGATACTCTGGGATGTCGACGGGCTCTCCGGATCGTTGTCCTGTGGGAAGACGTAGTTGCTCCGGAAGGGTGTCCCGCTCTCCGTCCGCAGGGCGAGGTTGTGCCGTGCCGGCAGCCCCTCCGTCTCGGGGTAGTAGCTGAAGGTGGCGCTGATGGTGTACTCGTTGCCTGCCTCCATCTCCAGGGTCGGGTTCGTCGTCCCGGAGATGCCGGAGGGTGAACGCCCGACGAAGCCTTGCTCCGTCAGTTCGAGTTCGAAGGTCTGGGCCTGTGCGGACGCCGATCCCACGGCGCCAGCCAGTCCGGTCGTCGCTGCCGCAGCACCGATCAGGAATGTTCTTCGCGTCGCCATACCCGTTCCCTGTATCCCGCATTAAATAAAATTAGGGGGTATTCATACTGAGACCGAGTCACGCGGGGGCCGAGACGCGTCGCTGTTGGGTGGTGAAAAAACGGAGAAATCGGGTGGCGATTAGTTCTCGCTGAGGCCGAAGACGGCGACGGTGGAGCCACGGCGACCTCCGTGGAGCCAGCCGGAGCCGCCGACCTGCACGGCGACGTACTGCTTGCCCTCGCCGGGGTCGTACCAGCTAGAGAGCGACGAGCAGATCGGCGCACCGAGCTGGAACTGCCAGAGTCGGTCACCGTTCTCGCCGTCGTAGGCGACGATGTTACCCTTCTGGGTCCCCAGGAAGGTGAGTCCGGTCGCGGTCGTGATCGACCCGCCCCAGAGGTAGTCGCTGGTCTCCTCGCCGGAGATCCACTCGCGCCAGACACGTTCGCCGGTGACCGGATCGACGGCCACGATGGCGCTGATGTTGCCGTTCCAGCCTTCCGGATTGGTGACGTCGGGCCAGTCGTTCAGGCCGCCGCCCCAGTAGGTCTGGCCGGCCTCGTACTGCGCCTCTTCCCAGAAAATCTCGTGTGGTGCGTTGTGCTGGTTGAGATAGACCAGGCCAGTCTCGGGGTTGTACGACGGCGGCTGCCAGTCGTTCCCACCCTGCGCACCGGGCACGAAGGCCACGCGACGGTCCTCGTCGACGTGCGGGACCATCTTCCACATGTTGATGTGCTGGGTCGTCTCCTGGGACCGCTCGAGCAGACGCCCGTTGTTGGCGTCCATCGTGTAGACCCAGGCCGTCTTGCCGGGGCTGATGACGACGTCTCGCGTCTCGCCGTCCATCTCCATGTCGTTGACACGGATCTTGGGCGCCGAGGAGTCGTAGTCCCACACGTCGTGGGGCGACTCGCCGTAGTGCCACTGGATGGAGCCGTCGTCGGCGCTGAGGGTCAGCGTCCCGATGGTGTAGCGGTTCGGACCCGGACGGACCGTACCGTCGAAGTCCGGACCGGGGTTGCCGACCGGGGCGTGGATCATGCCGCTTTCGGGGTCGATCGTCGGCGTCATCCACACGGTACCGGCACCGTGTTCGTGGGAGTCGCCCGCCCATTCCTCGGCGGGCGTCGTGTTCGTTCGCCAGATCTCTTCCCCACTCTCGGGGTCGAGGGCGGCGACGAACCCGCTGACACCGTACTCGCCACCGGCGGAACCGGTGATGACCTTGCCATCGTGAACGTTGGGCGCCCAGGTCGCGGAGTAGCCGATCTCGTGGTCGCCGGTCGAGGTGTACCACTCCTCTTCGCCGGTGTAGCGGTTGAGCGCCACGATCCCGGAGTCGAGGGTGGTCATGTAGACCTTGTCGCCGTGAACGGCGAAGCCGCGGTTGTTCGCGTCACAGCAGAGAAGCAGCCCCTGCGGGTTCGCGTACGTGTAGCTCCAGAGCGTCTCACCGGTGCGGGCGTTGATCGCTTTCGCGTGGTTCGGCCCGTTCGTCTGGTACATGACCGGCGGGTCGCCGGGCACGACGATCGGCACGCCCTCCATGCTGGAGGCGACTCCGGTCTGGACCAGGTACTCGAGTTCGAGGTCCCCGACGTTGTCCTTCGTGATGACGTCGGCGGAGGTGTGACGCTGCTGCTGGTAGTTCCCACCGTACATCAGCCAGGACGTGGGGTCCTCGACCGCGGACTCCTCCCGCATCTGCTGGGTAACGTCCTGCTGGGGGATCTGCTCGATGTCGAACTGCTGGGTGATGGACTGCTCGGGGACGTTGGTCAGCGTGTACCCGTCCTCGACTTCCACCATCTCGATCTTCTGTGCCGCCTCTACCGCTGCGTCGTGCTGGTGAATGCTAGCCATGCGTTACGCACCTCCCGTGCGCGGGGCGCGCATTTCGTCCGTGATGCGCATCACGTCGTTCGTCAGATCTTCCTGTCCGACGATCATCATCGCCGCGCCGGCGGACAGCGCAGCCGTGAGCTGCGCATCGCTGAGTTCCTGCGAACCCGCGAGGTCTTCGGCCGCGCTCGCGAGCAGGTGCAGGCCGGCGTACATCTGCTTGAGGTCGCCGTAGTTGTTGTCGAGGATCGTCTCGGTCAGGAGTACCTCGTTCTGCCAGAGGTACGTGTCGAGGTAGTCCGTCCACAGCAGAACACCGGCCGACGCTCGCTGGTGGAGCGGGGCGATGTTCTCGGGGTCGAACCCTTCGACGCCGGCCGGGATGTTCTTCGTCGGCACCCACATTGCCAGGCGTTCCTTGTTGTTGACGACGTTGACGACCGTCGACGTCAGTTCTTCTTCGGTGTAGCCGAGTTCGACGAGCGCGGACGCGAGCGCCGCCGTGTTGATGAACTCGCGCGCCGTCGCCCCGATATGCTCGGGGGTGAACTCCGGCAGGTGCTCCTCGACGCTCCCGAAGAAGCCGACTTCGACGAGATGTTCGTGGATCGCCCAACCGGGCTCGGCGAGTGTCTGATACTCCGTGCTGTCCTCGGCCGGAACACCCATCGCCCGCAGTTCGGGGAGGCGTTCGATCTGGCCTTCGAGGGAAGCGAGCTCGCTACCGAGCAGACCAGCGTCGAGCGTGCCGACGAGGTCCGAGCGGATCGCTTCGCCCATCGCGGCGAGTTCCCCCGCCGTCTCCCCTTCTACTTCGCCCCTGAGGTCGCTCAGGGTGAACTCGCTGCCTGCTGCCACTGCGCCGGTGAGCCCGACGACCTTGAGGAACTGTCGACGATCCTCCCGGCCGATCTCGGGCATTCCGTCGTTTACATATTGCGACATGCCATATCACTCCAACAGTAGCGTAGGAATTGTCTATATTTAACTTTGTGATATCTTTCACAATCGAAGACGTAAATTAAAGTTCCATTCATAAGCGTCTATCAGGAGCATTGCCGTAGGGACGAGAAAGGGGGCGTCTACCCGCGGTTGCCGAATTTGTTCGGGTTATCGAACGGTTAGCTGACCGATCATACCCGAGGCGGCGTGGGGCACACAGACGTAGGTGTACTGTCCGGTCGTCTCGAAGGTGTGTCGATACGTGGTACCGGCCTCGTTGAGCGAGATGTGGTTGATGTCGTCACCCGAGATGTCGTAGCTCGCGAACGGCTCGGCACCCTCGGGAAGCGAGACATCGGGGTGGGCGTCGGGATGGCCCGAGACGTTGTGACCGCCGGAGTCGAACACCCACTCGACCGTATCCCCCTGTGAGACTGCCGTGTTCGCCGGGTCGAACTGGAGACTGCCACCGGGACCGACCGTGATCGTGGCGTCGGCCTCCGCGGCGGGGGTCGCCGTCGCCGTCGCCGTCGCCGTCGCCGTCGCGGTCGGTTCCGGTGTCTCGGTTGCCGTCGCCGTTGCCTCGTCACCGCCACCGCCGCCGCCTCCCGAACATCCCGCGAGTCCGGCAAGCACGACGCCGCTGAACGTGGCTGCGAATTTCCGCCGCGACAGGAACTCTTTCGACTGCTTTGAGACCATCGGCACGAACTTCGGTTTGTATCTCTTAAAACTGGTGAATTTACGTCAGGCACTCCCACGCACGCCCGTACGTGTGCAATTGCCAACGTATCGCCACGGCCCGCCCGCAGTTTATATATCCTGCAATGCCAAGGGGAGGACGTGCGAGTTCGAGAGTTTCCCATCCTCGGCGACGAGGACGCGCCGACGGTCGAGGCGTTCGCCACGGGCCTCGACCGCGAGGCAGCACGCGTCCTCGCCTACCTCGTCGGCCGCGAGGAGTCCGGTCGCTTCTCCGGCGAGGCGGCGTCGCGTCTCGCCGTTCGCGTCGGCGTCGACCTGGGCCGTGGCCGTGTCTCCGACGTGTTGGGAACGCTCACGGATCTGGGTCTCGTCGTCGAGACGACCGTGGACAGCGAGGCCCCCGGCCGGCCGCCAAAGGGGTGGCGCGCCGACGCCGGCCGTGACCGGACCCTCACCCGCGTTCGCGCCCTCCACTCACAGTCGCTGCTCGATCAGGCGGCCACCGTCGCCTCCGCGTTCGAGGACGGTCTCTCCCTCGGCGGGGCGGGCTCCGATCCCCGAACCCGCGACGCCGGTCGTGTCGCAGTTGGCCTGAACTGGGAGCCGAACGGGCTCCACGCCCCGCTGTTTGCCGGTACCTACGCCGACTACGGCGTCGACGTGACCCTCACCGGCCGTCGCGGCTCCAGTGCCGCCCTCTCGGCTGTGGCCGACGGCGACGTCGACGTCGGTCTCACCGGCGCAGCGACGTTTCTCCGCGCGCGGGATACCGTCGATGTCGTCCCACTTGCCCTGTACTACCAGCGCGCGATAGTCACTCTCTATACGACCCGATCGGCCTTCGGTGGCCCACTCCGGAGCGTCGAGGACGTCCGTGGCCGCCGCGTCGCCATGCCGGCCGGCTCCGAAACCGGTGCGCTCGGCCGTCTCTTTCTCGCTCAGGCCGGCGTCGTCGACGACGTGATCACCGTCCGCGCGAACGGCGAGGAGCGCGAGGCGTTGCTCGGTGGCGACGCGGACGTGGCCACCGGCGTCTTCACCGACCCGCTCGAACTGGAGGCCGCCGGCCACGATGTCGACTCCGTGTTGCTCGCCGATCACTTCCCCGTCCCCGGCCCCGCGTTCGTCGTTCGTCGGGAGACGCTTCGCGAGCGCCCCGAGGCGCTTCGAGGCTTTCTCGAAGGGGCGATGGCCGGCTGGTCGGTGGCCCGGGCCGACCCGGATGCCGCGATCGACGCCCTCGCCGGCCACGCCGACGCCGATGTCGTCGTCGCCGACGAGCGCCGAAAGCTCGACGGTGCGCTCGACCGGTTCGCAGGCGGGGACGCCGTCGAGAAGAACGGCTGGGGGTGGCACTCGCCGGAGACGTGGGAACGGCTCCGTGTCGCCCTCGAACAGGCCGCGACTCTCAACCCATGATCTCCGTCGAGAACCTGTCCGTTACTTACGGCGACCTCCGCGCCCTCGACGACGTGTCCATCGACATCGCCGACGGCGAGTTCGTCACCGTCGTCGGCCCCTCGGGCTGTGGCAAGACCACGCTGTTGCGTACCATCGGTGGGCTGGAGTCGCCGACGGACGGTCACGTCAGGGTCGACGGCGACCCCCCTGAAGCCGCCCAGTCGGACGCCCGCCTCGGCTTCGTCTTTCAGGATCACACCCTCCTCCCCTGGAAGACGGCCCTCGAGAACGTCACCTTCCTCCGCCGAATGGCGGGGAAAGAGCCCGACCCCGAGGGCGCCCGCGACCTGCTGGCGACGACCGGCCTCGACGGCTTCGAGGACACCCGTCCCGCCGAACTCTCCGGTGGCATGAAACAGCGCGTCGCCATCGCACGCGCCATCCACCTCGGCGCCGACGTGTTGCTCATGGACGAACCCTTCGGCGAACTCGACGAGATCACCCGCGACGAGATGAGCGTCGAGATTCTCCGCCTGTGGCGCGAGAACCGCAAGACTGTCGTCTTCGTCACCCACAGCGTGCCCGAAGCGGTCTTCCTGGGCGACCGCTGTCTCGTCGTCTCCGGCGCCGGCACGGCCGATGGGTCCGTCGCCGGCAACGGCACGCCGGGCCGGATCGTCGGCGAGTTCGACATCGATCTCCCCCGTCCCCGCGACGAGTCGGTGTTCGGTTCGGAGGCGTTCGGCCGACAGGTCGCGCGGGTGCGTGGGTCGCTCCACGACGACGCATGACTCGGACCGTGGCAACCGCGTCCCGGCGAGTCGCCGCGAGGCGCCACCGCGGTACCGACGGCTCACGACCCCCATGAGCGTCGCCGAACGGGTCCCCGCCCCTAACGTTGTCCTCCCCGTCTCGGGCCTGGTCGTCGCCGTCGCCGCCTGGTGGGCGCTCACCGTCGCCCTGGCTATCCCCCCGTATCTCCTCCCCTCGCCCGTCGCCGTCGCCACCCGCCTCCTCGACAGCCCCGGCCTCTATCTGGCAAACGCCGTCACGACGTTGCGCAAGATCCTGATCGGCGGCACCGTCGGTATCGTCTCCGGTTTCACCATCGCGCTCGTCGTCTGGGCGGTGCCAGTCCTCGAACGGGCGCTCTACCCCTACCTCGTCGCCCTGCGCGTCCTTCCGAAAATCGCCGTCGCGCCGGTGTTTCTCATCTACTTCGGCGTCGGCTTCGAGACGGCCGTCGTCTTCGTCGCCCTGATCGTCTTCTTCCCCGTCGTCGTCGGGACGGCGGCGGGCCTGGATCGCACGCCGGAGTCCCACCTCGACTTGCTCCGGTCGGTCGACGCCGACCCCGTTCGCACCTTCTTCGCTGTCCGGCTTCCCCACGCCCTCCCGGACGTGTTCGCGGGCGTGAAGCAGTCGGTGACCCTCGCCGTCGTCGGCGCCGTCGTCGCCGAGTGGATCCTCTCGAACGACGGCCTCGGCTCGCTCGTCCTCGTCGCCTCCGAGAACGTCCAGGTCGACGTGATGCTCGCGGCGCTGACCGTCCTCCTCGGTATGGGCCTTCTCCTCTACGGCGGGGTGTCGCTCTGTTATCGCGCCGTCGCGTGGCAGTGATCACCCCCAGTCGAGCCGTCGCTCCACCGCCGCGGGGACGAGATAGAAGACGAGGCCGAGAAGCGTGAGGACGAACAGCGCCGCGAAGGTGGTGCTCGTCCGAAGGAACTCCGCCGAGTCGAACAGACGGTAGCCGAGCCCCGACTGCAGGGTGAGAAACTCCGCGACGACGGTACCGACGACCGCGAGGGTCGCGGCGAGTTTCACGCCGGCGAAGACACTCGGCGCCGCCGCGGGCACTCGAACCCGGAGGAAAGTCCGGGCGGGCGGCGCCCGCACCGAGCGCGCGAGATCAGTGTACTCCGCCGGGACGGCGCGGAGGCCGTCCACCGAGGCGATGGCGACGGGAAAGACCGTCATCGTCGTCACGAGCGCCGCCCGCGCGAGGACGCCGTCGCCGATCCAGAGGAAGACGAGCGGGGCGATGGCGATCAGGGGGGCGATACGGAGCGCGATCAGGTAGGGATGGAGGACGGCGTCGGCCGTCCGGGAGCCGACCATCGCGAACGCGAGGACGAGACCGGCGACGACGCCGCCGAGGAGACCGATCACCGCGGTCAGCGCCGTCGTCGCCGCGGCGACGAGGAGCGTCCCGCGCGCCGCCAGTCCCGCCGCCACCACGTCGCCGGGGCCGGGCAGGATCACCTCGGGGACGCCCGTCGCCGTCACGAACCACTGCCACCCGACGACGACGACGGCGGCGACGACGACCGGGGGCCAGACGCGGCCGACGAGCGACCGGACGGCGCCGCCGCTCATCGCGAGCGTTCCCACCGCCGGGAGCCGTCGGTCACTCGTCGCCATCAGACCACGTCGGTGTACGAGCCGACGAACCGGTAGTCGGTGTCCAGATACTCGTTCGTCCAGACCGACGACGGATCGACCTCGCCGCCGAGGGCGTCGGCGCTGGCGAGGGCGTCGTGGATGACCCGCCACGGTTCGTTCGTGCTCCACCCCCAGCCGTGTTCGGCCACGGCGTCGCCGGTCATGAAGCCGTTCGCCATCCGCTCCCACTTCCGTTGCTGCTGGTCACGGGACTCCTTGAGGACGCCGTTTGCCTCGACGAGGAGGTCCGTCGCTGCGCCGGGGCGCTCGTGTGCCCACGCCGCACCGCGGGCGGTCCCCCGGAGGAACGCGCGCACCGCCTCGGCGTTGTCTCCCGCCCACTCCCCGTTCGTCGCGAGAACGTGGCCGTAGGAGGCAATCGAATCGCCGACGGCGAGGCTGTCGACGGTGTACCCCTGTGCCTCGGCGCTGATGGCGTCGCCGAAGACGCCGCCCGCGGCGTCGATTTCCCCCGAGAGGAGCTGCTGGACGGTGTCGTAGCCCGTATCCACCATCTCCACGTTCCCGCGCACGCCCGCCTGTTCGAGTAGGAGGCTGGTGAGCATCCGGACCATCCCCGGCCCGGTGCCGACGGTCTTGCCCGATAGCTGGTCGACGCTCGTCAGTTCGCCGCCGAAGGTGTCCCGGGTGGAGAACACCACGACCGGGCTCTTCTGCATCACGACCCCCACCGACAGCGGCGAGAGGCCGCGGCTGTTGACGTTCAACACTTGATCGCTGCTCGTGACCGCGAAGTCGACGTTGCCGAGGCCGGCCTGTTTCGCCGAGAACGTCGACCCCTCCCCCGTCCGAATCTCCCCGAGTGTCAACCCCTCCGCCTCGTAGAACCCGTTCGCCTTCGCGGTGAAGTAGGGGACGTGCAGGCCGCTTGGCTTCCAGTTCAGGAGCAGCGAGGACTCCCCCGGAATCGGCGTCCCCGTCGTCGTTCCCGTCGGCGACGCCGTCCCATCCCCGTCGCCGGTGGCGCCACCCCCGTTCGTGCCGCCGAGACAGCCGGCCAGTCCGCTCGCACCCACGCCCGTGGCCGCGAGAAACGCTCGCCTCGTAGTCCCGCTCATGTGCGGCTATCAGGATACGATTAGTATAAAAATTCCGGTGAAACGTTTATTAACTAACTCCTAGCTCGTCCTCGGGCGGGGACCATTCGAACTCCAACTCCAGTTCTAGCTGCCGGTGTGTCTCCCCGACGAACTCCACTTCCACCTCGATTGGCTCGTCGAACTCGAAGGGAATCTCCCACTCGTCGGTGGAGATGGTCAGTCGAGGTTCGGATTCGATCTGGTCGGCGAGATCACGCAAAAAGGCGGCGGTCGATTCACGGGAGAGCCGAACTTCCCGCTCGAAATACCCCTCGGTGACGGTTCGCGGCCCGTCGTTCGCGTCCGGCAGGTCAGCCATAGGGAATCTATAGAGGAGAGAGGTAAAATAGTGTGCGTCCCAAAGAACAGTAACGAATGTCCCTGTTCGACGTGCTCGGGAGCAAGGCACGACTGAAGATCATCCGTGAACTCGCGACCGAGCCCCGCTACGTCTCCGAACTCGCGGATCGGGTGGGGATGGACGGCAAGACGGCGGTGCATCACCTCTCGACGCTGGAGGAGGCGGGCTTCGTCGAGAGCTACCGGACGAGCCAGCGGAAGTACTACCGACTGACCAAGCGCATCGAACTCCGGGCCTCTCCTTCCCCGGACCCCATGTTCCTCCTGCACGCCGACGACGTCGACGATCCCGAACGCTCTCGGTAGTTGGCCGCTCGATACGTCTTCGCCCGCATGTATAATCGTTCAATGCATGTTTCTACTCGCGTACTAACATACATGTAGGACCACCCCTTCCGACGGTCCATGACACGCAAGCGGATGGTTGTCGGTATCGTGTTGTTACTGTCGCTCGTCGTCGCTTCTCCCGCGGTGTCCGCGGTCGCGGACGACTTCGGTGCGAGCGGGCCGGTCGATCTAGTGAATGCACAGGAAGCCGGCGAAGAGGGCGGAGAGGAAGAAGGCAGCATCGAGGGCGCCATCTCCGGCTTCATCGAAGCCCAGGGGACCATCGGGGCGGTGATCGTCCTCCTCGGGGGCATCCTCCTGCTCACCGCCTGCACGGAGAAACTGATCAGCTACCTCGCCCGCGCGTCGATCAACATGAAGATGTCCCTGTTCGCGCTCGCAATCGTCTTCACCGGCTTCGAGTTCGACGACACCATCCTCGCGCTGGTGCTCTCCGGCGGCGGCCTGGAACAGGCGGCGCTCGGTTCTGCCCTCGGGACGGGGCTGGCGATCATCGGCGTGACGCTTGCGCTTGCAGCGCTCGTCAAGCCGTTCCCGGTCGATCTGCCGACCGACTACATCGTTATCTTCGGACTCGCACCGCTCGTTCTCGTTCCGTTCGTCCTGCTCGGGACGCTGACGCTCGTCCACGGCGTCATTCTGACCGCCTTCTTCGTCTTCGCGTTCGCGTACTTCATCGTCCGCGAGCGCCAGCGCGATATTCCGGTCTTCCGTGACACCGAACTCGGCAAGGAACTCCAGCCCGACGGCGGTGTCGCCCGGCCGCAGTCGCTGGAAGAGATCCCCGAGGAACGAATTCTGGGTGATCTCGCCGACTCCGGCATCGTCTGGATCGCTCTCGCTATCGTTGCACTCGCCGGCATCGTCTTCGCCGCGATGCTCCTGGAGGGCGGCTCGGAAGTCGTCATCGAAGGGTTCGGCATCGGCGAGACGGTTTTCGGTGCCACCTTCCTCACGCTCATCCTCACCTTCGAGGACATCATGCTGACGCTCGAACCGGTCCGCCGGGGGTTCCCCGAGATCGGCGTCGGCAACGTGATCGGGAGCGTCCTGTTCTCCGTGACCGGCAACATCGGCGTCATCATGTTTCTCAGCGAGGTGACCATCTCCTCGACGGTGCTCACCTTCCATCTCCCGTTTATGATCGTCGTGACGGCGCTCGCCGCCTACTTCTTCTATCAGGGCGAGATGAGGCGCTGGCAGGGTGCCTTGCTCGGTGGGCTCTACGTCGCCTACTGGGTCATCTCGCTCGTCGTCCTGAGCGGGATGCCGGTCGGCGAATAGCGCTCCCGGTGTCTCCGTTCTTTCGACCGTAGACGGCGAGTGGCCGCGCCGTCACACGACGTAGTTCGCGGCCCAGTACGCCGCGTACGCACCGAGGAGCAGTATCCCAGTGGGTCGCCCCACCTTTCCCCGGTAGAACGCGGCGGCGACGACGAGCAAGGTTCCGAAGAAGAACGGCCAGTGGACGGTGACGACCGTTCCGGCCGTGTTCAGCGGGTGGACTATCGCGATCAGCCCCGCGTTCGCGCTGACGAAAAAGAGCATGCTCCCGACGACGTTGCCGACGCCGATGTGGGGCCGCCCTCGCCGGACGGGTTCGACGGTCAGGAACAGCTCTTCGAGCGACGCGATGAAGCTCATGACGGTCGCGCCGAAGGCGAGGCCGGTCACGCCGAGGATCGCGAGGATGGCCTTCGCCCCCTCGACGGCGAGTTCCGAACCGACGGCCATCCCGACCGCGGCGACGACGGCGATGGCGAGGAAGGCCGGCCCCTCGTACCGTTCCGGGACGCGCTCCTCGACGAAGTCGTCGACGTCGAGGTCCAGATCGAAGTCGAACCACCCGTCGTCGTCCTCCGTTTCGGCCGCCTCCCGCCTTTCCTCCATGATCTCGACTTCCTCGGCCGACAGGTAGCGGGTGTCGGTATACCGTTCGAGCGTGTAAATAATCGCGAGGTAGGGGACGAACGTCGCGGTGAGGACGATGCCGTCGAACTGCGAGAGCGTGCCGTCGAGCGCGAGGCCGAAGAAGAGAAACGGAGCCAGCAGCATGAGTCCCAGATAGTTCCGCGGAACGTCCGTCTCGAAGGGGACGAGCACGCCCGCGAGGCCGACGGCGGCGCCGAGAATAAAGAGGGCTTCCCCGAAGACGGTGCCGAGCGCCAGATCCGGCAACTGATCGTACGCCGCCGCGATGCCGAGGATGACGTTCTCCAAATCGGTGCCGGCGAGGACGACGGTGAGAAAGAACCCCGAGACGCCGAGCGCGAGGGCGCCCTCTGCCACCGCCTCGATGAACGTCTCGACGCTCACGACGACGATGACGACGCCGACTAGAAACAACACGACCGAGACCAGCTCTCCCGACAGTCCGAGCACCATGCGAGTTGGAGGGAGAAACGGAGGGTGTTACATAAACCCACCCGACACCACTCGTCGGCACTACAGGTTCGAGGCGTGATCGCCGCCGTCGACGGGGATGGCCGCCCCGTTGACGTAGCTCGCGCGGTCGGACGAGAGGAAGGCGACCACGTCGCCGAACTCCTCGGGTTGGCCGATCCGTTCGGCCGGGTTGCCGGCGCTCCACTCCGATACGCCCGTCTCGTAGTCGGGGTAGTCGCCGCGCTCGACGCCCTGTTCGACGAGTTCCGCGATCCGCGGCGTCTCGTGGGTGCCCGGCAACACCGTGTTCGCGCGCACCTCGGGGGCGAGTTCGGTCGAGAGCGTCTTCTCCAGGCCGACGACGCTCATCCGCACCGAATTGGAAAGGACCAGGCCGTCGATGGCCTCCTTGACGGTCCCGGAGGTGACGTTGACGATGGTGCCGCCGCCGTCTTGCAGATGGGGCGCCGCCTCGCGGACCAGCCGGACGACGCTCATCACCAGCAGGTCGTACGTCTCGTACCAGTCCTCGTCGGTGGTGTCGAGGAAGGGGCCACTCGGCGGCCCGCCGGCGCTCGTGACGAGGTGGTCGAGGCCGCCGAACGCCTCGACGGTCCGCTCGACCAGATGGGTCACGTCGTCGGGGTCGGTGAGGTCGCCCTGCACGGCGATCACCTCGCCCGTCGCGTCCTCCCGTACGTCCGCGAGGGCGTCGTCGAGGCGGTCCGGATCGCGCCCGTTGATCACGACGTTCGCCCCCTCGGCGGCGAGCGCCGCCGCCGACGCCTTTCCGAGGCCGCTGCTGGAGGCCGATACCAGTGCTGCGTTGCCGTCGAGTCCGAGATCCATGCCCCGACCTGCCACGCCGCCGTTGAAAGAGTCACCGGAGGCGGAAATTCGCTCGGCTCCGACTCCCAAAGCGTAAAGTCGGTTCGCTTCCCGAGGGTGGACATGAACGGGTACTCCGTCGACGGGGACGGACCGTCCGCCAGCCCTTCCCCTGCCGGCGCCCGGAGGGACAGATGAGCCTCATCGCCGTCGCCGAACTCTCCCACCCCGATCTCGCCCTGACGCCGACCATCCAGTCGACCGACGCCGACGTGCAGGTGGTCTCACACACCGCCACCGACCCCGAGACGGGGATGTTCTTCTTTCTCGTCGAGACGGAGTCGTTTCCGATGTTCGAGGCCGCGCTCGAACGCGACCACACCGTCGCGGAGTCGATGCTCGTCGCCGAGGCGTCGACGACGCGCATCTACCGCCTCCGGCACACTCCGGGGACGAAGCTCATCTCGCCCACGACGACGGAGATGGGCGGTCTCATGCTCGAAGCCGAGAGCACGGCCCGTGGCTGGTCGGTACGGATGCAACTCCCCGACCGCGAGACGCTCGGCACGCTCTGGGAGCACTGCGACCGCGAGGACATCGAGTTCGACCTCGGCCACATCTACTCGCTCGACGAGTTCTCCGTCGACGACCGGATCGGGCTCACCGACGCCCAGCGCGACACCCTCGTGACCGCCTACGAGGCCGGCTACTTCGAGGAACCCCGGGGCACGTCGCTCCAGGCACTCGCCGAGGAGCTCGGCATCTCCCCCACCGCGGTCGGCGGCCGCATCCGCCGGGGCACCTCCCGGCTCATCGAACGGACGCTGATCGACGATTCGTAGCGCGGGCGCCACCGTCGAGGCCCGTCAGGAAGCCCCTCCTCCACGAACCCGGTCAAATAAACGCCGCAGGTGAGACACCCGTGAAGTCAGGTCGCTTCTTTCCGAGAACTACCTATGAGCACCGCTACCACGAATCAGGGTGAGATCCACCGGGTCCACCACGACGGCGATGGCCGGTTGAGCGACACCCTCGTCGACGCCGTCGCCGACCTCACCGACACCGCGCCCGCCGACCTCCCCCCTCTCGAAACCCGGATCAACGTCCCGGCGCTCGACGCACTGTGGGAGACGGACGCCCCCGGCCGCCCAACCGCCGGCTGTCTCACGTTCACCTACGGCGGCTACGTCGTCGTCGTCCGCAGTACCGGCGTCGTGTTGCTTCGCGAGACGACCGACACCGGATAAGTCGGCCCGACAGCAACGCGGAGCTATCGACGCTCCGTCGAACGTGGATGGTCCGTGACCGACTCGAACCCGTGGGGCAATAGCCGGGCTCGCGGAAGTGCAAGGAGAAAGCCCCGCGCTTCAGGGCGGGGAGGATGTCAACCGTTCAGCCGCTCGCGCCGCCACGTCTCGGTGTCGGCCGTCTGGTTGAACGTGTAGATATGGATTCCGCGGATGCCGTACTCGGGGTCGTCGACGTACGGAGCGAGTCCGTCGATCAGGGCGTCGGGGGTGTACTTCCCGCGCGAGCCGACGAGTTGGCGCACGAAGCCGAGGATGCCGCTCGTCTTCTGCAGGAACCGGATCGAATCCCCGACGCCGACCTTCTGGGAGATGCTCAGGAGGCGCTGGTATTTCATCACGCCCGGAATTCCCACCTCGACGGGGAGGTCGACTCCGCGGTCGCGGATCGTCTCGACCCACTCGATGACGGCGGCGGGGTCGTAACAGAGCTGGGTGGTGATGTACGTGGCGTAGGGAGCCTTTCGGTCCATCGCTTCGGCGAGTGTGCGGTCGTCGAGGAAGTCGTGGCCCTCGGGGTAGCCGGTGATGCCCACCTCGTCGAACTCGTGACCGAGGTCGTCGAGGGCGGTGAGGAGTTCGTACGCCGACTCGAACTCGCCAACCGGTTCCTCGCGGTCGCCGCCCGGCACGAAGATGTCGGTGATGCCCGCATCGAGCAGCCGACCGGCCACCTCGTCGAGGTGGTCGCGGTCCTCGACGTAACGCGCCGCGACGTGTGGGATCGGTTCGTAGCCGCGCGCGGCGGCCTTCTCGGACCACTCGACCGTCGCATCGAGGCCGAGCTGTGGCGACGCCGTGACGGCGATAGCCGCCCCGTCCGGAAGCTGTTCCATCTGCCCTTCGAAGCTGTCGAACGGCATCAACTCGAAGCGTGGCTCGCTGAGCAGGCTCGATTCGCCCTCGACGCCTTTTGATGTGGTGAGTGACATGTGGTGGGTTCCGTTCGTCGTTCGTACGGTCCGGCGGCGGTTAACTCCGTTCCCGGAGTTACTCTTCGCTTTCTTTCCGAGCGTTCAGCTTCGCCTGCTCGCGGGCGCTCGGATTGACCGACTCCTTGAACGGAACCTCGGAGACCGTCGCGTACGCCGGTTCGCCCGCCTCTTCGGAGTACTCGTCGGGCAGGTGGACGTTGAACTCGAGGTCGAGGTCATGCTCGTAGATTTCGTCGTTGAGCAGAGCATCCGTCTCCGCCTGCAGTTTCTCGGCGGGCACGAAGCCGAGGCCGACGTTCGTCTCGAGATCCGGATTCCACCACGGTGAGGTCATGTAGCCACACTCCTTGCCCGTCTCCGGATCGGAGATGAGCCAGAAGTCCGGTGCGTAGTCGCGGATCGGCTCGCCCGCGATCTTCAGGCCCACGAGTTTGAGGTTGAACGGGTACTCGCCGTCCTCGATCAGGGCCTTCTGGCGTTCGAGCTCTTCCTTGCCGATGTAGTCACCCTCCTTGTCGTCGGGGACCTGGTAGCCGAGGTTGACCTGGAACGGCGACGTCTCGTGGTCCATGTCCTGCCCCCACGAGAGGATGCCGGCCGCGATCCGGCGGTGGTGACCGGGTGCGATCTGTCGGCCGCCGTGGTCTTTCACCGTCTCCATCACCGGGTCCCAGACGGCCTCGGCGTTCTCGCTCGCGTCCTTGACGTAGACTTCGAAGCCCTTCTCGCCGGAGAAGCCGGTCTGGCTCACCAGCACGTCACAGCCGTTGATCTCGGCATCCATGAGCCCGTAGTACGGAATGTCGCTCACTTCCTCGCCGACGACTTCGACCATCACGTCCTCCGAGAGCGGCCCCTGAATCTGCATCGGTGCCACGTCGATTTCGTCGATCTCGACGTCGAAGTCCATGCCGACGTTGACGCCCTGGAGCCACTGCATGAGCGTCGAGTCCGAGATGGAGAACCAGAACTCGTCGTCCTCGACGCGCAGGAGAACCGGGTCGTTGAGGATGCCGCCGTCCTCGTTACAGAGGATGACGTACTTCCCGCGCATCGTCTCGATTTCCGTCGCGTCCCGCGTGATCACGTAGTCCGTGAGCGCCTCCGCGTCCGGCCCCTTCACGCGGATCTGACGCTCGACGGCCACGTCCCACAGCGTCACGCTCTCTGTCAGCGCCTCGTACTCCTTCATCGCGCCGCCGTCTTCCGGCTCGACGAGGCCACGCGGGTGGTAGATTCGGTTGTAGACGGTACAGCGCCACGCACCCTCCTCGTTGAACGACTTATCGAAGAAAGGGGATTTGCGGACGCGGGTCGAGACGAGCATCTGAATGCCCGGATCACCGGTCTGTCGCAGATTCCGCGGCAGTACGCGGTCGGACTGGTCGATCTCCGGATGGTTCGGGTGTGCATCGAGCGACTGGGATTCGTTGTTCGTCATCTATCCAAACGTTGACCCCTATCCGCATAAGGGTGGACCACAGCTATCTCGTACATATAAGAGGCCCCCCGGCACGGGACCGTTCGTCAGTCGCCCCAATTTAACAGTTCTATCTGCGTTAAGAATTGCTGTCCGTCTCCCGTGGATGCTGGTATATAAACGGGTGTCGTCGCGGAGGTGTGAATATAAGACGCACCGGACGCAGTGTTTCGGTATGAGTGAAGAAACCACGCTACCCAGCGACGCCGGCACCGTAATCGTCGGCGCGGGCATCGTCGGGTGTAACCTCGCGTATCAGCTGACCGAGTTGGGCCGCGACGACGTAGTGGTCGTCGATCAGGGGCCGATGCCGACGACTGGCGGCTCCTCGACGCACGCGCCGGGTATCATGTTCCAGACGGCCGAGCCGAAGGAACTCTCCAAGTTCGCGAACTACAGCCGACAGCTGTACTCCGAGCTCGAAGGCCGGGACGGTCGGCAGGCGTACAACGAGACGGGCGGCATCGAAGTCGCCCGAAGCGAGGAGCGGATGGCCTTCCTCCAGCGACGGGTCGAACACGCGACGGCGTGGGGCATTCCTGACCCACAGCTGCTCACGCCCGAAGAGGTCACGGACCACCTGCCGCTCGTCGACGAGAGCCAGATCCTCGGCGGCTACTACTCGCCGACCGACGGGCAGGTGTCGGGGGTCATCGCCTGTGACGCTCTCGCCCGCGAGGCGATGGACCGGGGCGCGACGTTCGTCCCACACACCCGTACCGAGGACGTCGAAGTCGTGGACGGCTCCGTCGAGTCGGTCGTCACCGAACGCGGGCGGATCGACTGTGACGAAGTCGTGGTCGCGACGAACATCTGGGCCCGCCAGTTGGGTGAGAAGCTGGGCGTCCACCTGCCCGTGACGCCGGTCGAACACCAGTACACGATGACCGAGTCGCTGGAGGAGTTGGCCGACAGCGCGGTCGATATCACCGACCACCCGCTGTTCGAGGGCTACGAGAACGTCTCCGGCGAGAAGGCGAAACGGCTGCTCGTCGGCCCGGACCGTCCGATCCTGCGCGACCAGGACAACGCCATGTACTACCGGAACCACGGCGACGCCTACGGCATCGGCTCGTACAACCACGAGCCAATCGTGCCGGACCCACAGGACCTGGGTGGCAACGACCCCGAGGGAGAGCAGGGGTCGGTCCACGAGTTCACGGACTACCACATGGAGAATCCGACCCATCCCGACCGGCCGCACAAGGCCCCGCGACGGGCCTCCGACGAACTCCTCCCGGCGACGGCGGACAAGGAACTGGAGTTCAAATACAACGGCATGTTCGCCGAGTCGCCCAATGGCCTGCCCGTGATGGGGCCGGTACAGGAACTCGACGGACTGTGGACGGCGGCGGCCATCTGGGTCACCCACGCCGGCGGTGCGGCGAAGGCGCTCGCGGAGTGGATGGAGAACGGTGTGCCGCGCCTGCCCGACGGCCCGATCGACCTCGCACACTGTGACGTCAATCGCTTCGACGACCACGAGGGAAGCTGGGACTTCGCACGCGACATCGGCGGCGAGGAGTATCGCATCGTCTACAACATCATGCATCCTAAGTGGGTGTGGGAGGGCAAACAGCGCGACATCCGCCGGACACCGATGTACCACTCCCACGAGGAGTACGATGCGGAGCTCTGGGCCTCCGCCGGCTGGGAGGAGCCCCAGTGGTTCGAGTCGAACGCGGATCTGGTAGAGCGGTACGGCGATCGGATCCCCGACCGCAACGGGTGGGAGGGCGTTTACTGGTCACCAATCGAGGGCGCCGAACACATCCACGTCCGCGAGCACGTCGGTCTCCACGACATGACCGCGTTCAACAAGATGGAAGTCGTCGGGCCCGACGCCGGCGAATTCGTCCAGCACCTCTGTACGAACGACATGGACCTCGACGAGGGACAGGTTCGGTACACCCTGATGTGCAACGAGGCGGGTGGCGTTCGCGCCGACATCACCGTGACCCGCACCGGCGACGACCGCTATCTCCTGCTCACGACGGGCCGTGAGGTCGGTAACAATCACGTCGCGTGGGTGCGCGAACAAGCGCCCGAGGGCGTCGTCGTCAACGACGTGACCTCAAGTCTCGCCGCGATGGTCTGTACCGGCCCCGACGCGCGGGCGGTTCTGTCGAAAATCGCCGACGCCGACCTCTCGGACGACGCCTTCCCCTTCTTCACGAGCCAGCAGTTCTACATCAAAAACGTCCCCGTCACCGCCCTGCGGGTCTCCTACGCGGGCGAACTCGGCTGGGAGCTCTACACGCCCTCCGAGTACGGCGAGCAACTCTGGGAGCACGTCTTGGACGCGGGCGAGGAGTACGACATCCGTCCCTACGGCAACGGTGCGCTCGACTCCCTGCGCATCGAGAAGGGCTTCCGGCTGTGGGGTGAGGACCTCCACACCGAACACAACCCTTACGAGGCCGGCCTCGGCTTCGCGGTCGATCTCGACACCGACTTCGTCGGCAAGGAAGCCGTCGCGGCCGCTGCCAACGGCGACAACGTCCGTCACGAAGTCGCCGCCCTCACCCTCGACGACTCCGAGGCGGCGATTCTCGACGACCGCCCGGTGCTCGACCCCGACACTGACGAGGCGCTCGGCTACGTCCACTCCGCCGAGTACGGCTACTCCGTCGGTGCCTGCGTCGCCTACACCTATCTTCCACCGGAGTTCGCGGAGCCAGGCACCGACGTGGAGATCCTCTACGAGGGCGAGAAATACGCCGCGACCGTCCGCGAGGAGCCGCTGATCTAGATGAGCGGCGACTTCCCATCCTCGGCGAAGACGGTCGTCGTCGGTGCCGGCGCGGTCGGCTGTAGCGTCGCCTACCACCTCTCGGAGCTCGGCGCGGAGGATATCGTCGTCGTCGATCAGGGGCCCCTCCCGGTCACCGGCGGGTCCTCGACGCACGCGCCGGGCATCATGTTCCAGACGTCGCCGTCGAAACTCATGACGAAGACGGCGTACTACACCAGCCGCCTCCTCTCCGACGCCGGCGTCTACGACGAGGTCGGCGGCATCGAGGTCGCCCGCTCCGAGGAGCGGATGGACTTCCTCCAGCGACGAGTCGAACACGCCACCGCGTACGGCCTGCCCGATCCGCAACTCCTCTCGCCCGAGGAGGTGACGGAGTACCTGCCGCTCGTGAACGAGGACGAGATTCTGGGCGGATACTACTCCCCGACCGACGGTCGGGTCGACGGTATCGCCGCCCTCCAGTGGTACATCGAGCACTCGGACGCCGACTTCTACGGCCACACGTCGGTCACCGATTTCGACGTCAGCGGGGGGCAGGTGACGGCCGTCGACACCGACCGCGGCCGCATCGAGTGTGACCGGTGTGTCCTCGCGACGAACAACTGGGGGTACAAGACGGGCCAACTCGCCGGCCTCGATCTCCCCATCGCGCCCGTCGAACACCAGTACGCCGTGACGGAGCCCATCGAGGAACTGGCGGGCGCGGCGCCGACGGCCCGCGTCGACACGGGCGACTTCGAGGTGCCGGGCGATCACCGCATCGCCGACGCCATGAGTCGGGGACCGACCCGGCCGGTCGGCCGCGACCAGGACAACTCGCTGTACTTCCGCACCCACGGCGACGCCATCGGCCTCGGGTCGTACAACCACGAGTCGCTGACGGTCGACCCCGACGCGATGGGCGAGAACACCGAGCGCCGGCAGGCGTCAGTCCGTGACTTCACCGACGAACACTGGGAGCGCGCGACCCACCTCGACCGTGACAAATCCCCCAAGCAGGCGTTCGAGGAACTCCTCCCGGTCAGCGAGGATGCGGCGTTCGAGGCGACGGAGAACGGCATCTTCGTGTTCACGCCCGACGGCATGCCCGTCCTCGGCGAGACGAGCGCTGTCGACGGTCTGTGGACCGCCCTCGCCATCTGGTGGACCCACTCCGGCGGCTACGGCAAGATCCTCGCGGAGTGGATGGAGACGGGCGTTCCGAAGCTCCCGTCGGGACCCGTCGAGACCGGCGGGGTCCACGTCGACCGGTTCGAACCCCACGCCGGCGAGAAGGACTACTTCGTCGACCGCGGCGCCACGCAGTACCGGCAGGTGTACAGCATTGTCGAACCGCGCTGGCAACCCGACGACCACCGTGGCCTCCGACGGAGCCCCTTCTACGGTCAGCAGGAAGAACTCGGCGCCGAGTTCTACCAGGCCGGCGGCTGGGAGTCGCCGCAGTGGTACGAGTCCAACGCCGACCTGGTCGAGCGTTACGCGGACGACATCCCCGAGCAGGACGGGTGGCAGGGAATCAACCGCTCGCCAATCGAGGCGGCCGAACATCTCCACACCCGCGAGCACGTCTCGATGTTCGACATGACCTCGTTCAGCTCCATCGTCGTCTCCGGCGTGGGCGCCGCCGATTTCCTCCAGCGCGTCTGTACGAACGACGTGGACATCGACGAGGGGCGGGTCCGCTACTCCCTCCTCTGTAACGAGGGCGGGAACATCTTGGCGGACGTGACCGTCGTCCGCCTCGGCCCGGAGGAGTTCGTGGTGACGACCGGCGGCGGCAACTCGCCGGGCATCCACGGCGGGTGGCTCGAGAAACACGCCCCGGAGACGGTGTCGGTCACCGTCGAGGAAGGGGCTCGATCCACGATCGGACTGTGGGGGCCGAACTCCCGCCTGCTCCTCCAGCGGGTCACCGACGCCGACGTGTCCGCGGAGGGGTTCCCCTACTTCAGCGCCAAGCGCATCTACGTGGGCGAGGTACCCGTCCTCGCGCTCAGGGTCTCTTACGTCGGCGAACTCGGCTGGGAACTGTGGGCGCCGACGGAGTACGGTTCACGCCTCTGGGAGACGCTGTGGGAGGCGGGCCAGGACCTCGACGTGCGGCCGATGGGCGGGGGCGCGCTCGAATCCATGCGCCTGGAGAAGGGCTACCGCCTCTGGGGGACCGACATCGACACCGACGCCGACCCCTTCTCGGCTGGGCTCCCCTTCGCCGTCGACATGGACACCGACTTCGTGGGCCGCGACGCGCTGACCGAGGTACGGGAGTCGGGCCCGGACAGCCGACTCACGCCGTTGACCCTCGACGACTCGTCCGACATCGTCCTCGGCGGGCGGCCGGTCATGGACGGCGACGAGTCGCTCGGCTACGTCGTCGCCGGTGACTACGGCTACAGCGTCGGCGAGTCCATCGCCTACGCGTACCTCCCCAGCGAGTACGCCGACGCGGGGACTCCGGTGCAGGTCCTGTGCGAGGGGACGACGTACGACGCCACGGTGCGTGACGAACCGCTGTTCGACCCCGGCCGAGAGAAGATCCTCCGGTAATCGGGCCGATTCGGGTCGATGAAAACGCCAAACTTTATTTGACACAACGAGTAGACTCTATGTGGCTCTCTGTCATGGGTGCGGCTACCCAGCACCATGACAACCGATCGCTCGCCGGACGACGACCGCGCGGGCGACGCACAGACCGACGACCGACATCCGGAGACACGCACATGATCCATCGACAACACAGGACCGGCACGCGCCGGACGGAGGAACGGTATGGCTGAATCAGACGACACGACTGGAGAGATGTCCGAGGGGCTCCAGGTAGAGCTGTTCCACCCCGAATCCGACCGCGAACCCGGCGACACCAACATCCAGCGGTTCGGATTCGACATCCACCCGGTCGTCTTCCCGGTCGCGCTCGTAGTTATCGCGCTGTTCATCGCGGTCACCGTGTTGCTCGGTGACCAAGCCGCGTCGATGTACACGGCTCTGTTCAATTTCATCGGCGAGAACTTCGGCTGGTTCTACCTGCTGGCGGTGAACATCTTCATCGTCGTGCTCCTCTTTTTCGCCTTCAGCAAGTTCGGCAAGATCAAGATCGGTGGCGTCGAGGCCGAAAAGGAGTTCAGCGACTTCTCCTGGATGGCGATGCTGTTCAGCGCCGGCATGGGGATCGGCCTCATGTTCTTCAGCGTCTCCGAACCGCTGTACTACTTCCAGAACGTCCCCGGCTTCTTCGGTGCGGAGGCGGGAACCGGTGCGGCGGCGTCGGCGGCGATGGCCCAGACGTTCTTCCACTGGGGCTTCCATCCGTGGGCCGTCTACGGCCTCGTCGGTCTCGGCCTCGCCTTCTTCTCGTTCAACCGGGGCCTGCCGCTCACCTTCCGATCGATCTTCTGGCCCCTGCTCGGTGACCGTATCTACGGCTGGCCGGGACACATCATCGACCTCGTGACGGTGTTCGCGACGCTGTTCGGCCTGGCTACCTCGCTCGGCCTCGGCGTCGCGCAGGTGAACCAGGGTCTCTCCTACGTCGGTGGGGACCTCCTCGGCCTCGTCTCCATCCCCACGAACTCGCTCGTTCAGGTGCTCCTCATCGCGGGCATCACCGGCATCGCGACCCTCTCGGTCGCCGCCGGCCTCGACGGCGGGGTCAAGCGCCTGAGCACCATCAACCTCTACCTGATGTTCGCCCTGCTCGGCTTCCTCCTGATCGTGGGGCCGACGGTGTACATCCTCGGTGCGTGGGTCGAAGGGCTCGGCGTCTACTTCAACAACATCCTCGCGCTCGGCTTCTTCCGTGGTACCCTCGCCCCCGGCGGGAGTACGGTCACTGCCTGGACCGTCTTCTACTGGGGCTGGTGGATCGCGTGGTCGCCGTTCGTCGGGATGTTCATCGCCCGCATCTCGAAGGGCCGCACCATCCGACAGTTCGTCATGGGCGTCCTCGTCCTGCCGGCGATGTTCTCCACCATCTGGCTCTCGACGTTCGGCGGGGCCGCCCTCTTCAACTCCCTGCAGGGCAACGGCGCGGCGCTTGCGACCTACAACGAACTCGGTCAGACGGTCGCCATGTTCGCCATGCTCGAACAGTTCCCGCTCGGGGCGATTTCGGGCATCCTCGCGACACTCCTGGTGATCACCTTCTTCGTCACCTCCTCGGACTCCGGGTCGCTGGTCGTCGACCACCTGACCTCCGGGGGCAAACACGACGTGCCCCGTGCCCAGCGCATCTTCTGGGCCGTCACCGAGGGCGCCGTCGCCGCCATCCTGCTCTACGGCGGCGGTCTGACGGCGCTCCAGACGGCCGCGATCACGACCGGCCTCCCCTTCGCCGTCATCCTCTGTCTGATGTGTTACACCGTCTATCTCGGGCTCAGCAACGAGTACGAGATCCTCGAATCCGAGGAGTTCGCCGAAACCATCGAGGAACTCACCGACCGTGAGAACGTCGATGTGGTGACGGCCGGCGACGAGATGGTGACCGATGTCAGGGAGGGCGACGACGCGGCCAGCAGCGACTGACGACTCCCCTCACTCCTTTACCTTCCGTTCGATCGACCGTGACGCGTGCAGCCAGCGGCGTGCCCCCCCGCCCAACCCCACTGCGGCCACGAACGCCCAGACGACCAGTCCGAGCCGATCCGGGAGTGCCAACAGGACGAGCGCGCTCAAGCCCGCGCCGGCGAGCGCCCCGGTCCACCGATGCCGGTCGTCGACGACCGCCATCAGCCCGGTGCCGACGACGACGACCCCGAATCCCGCGACTGCGAGTGCTCCGCCGACTCCGAGGATCACGGCCGCCTGCCCCACGCCGCCGCCGATCCGGAGCGCCTGCCCGAACGCGTACGCCACGACGAGCCAGCCGAGGACGGCCGTCGCCACGCCGTAAAGCGGCGCGGTGAGTGGCCGCTCCAACGTCGCGTCGACCGCCCGCTCTATCAGACCCGGTCGCCAGTACCGGACTGCCGTGCCGACGCCCAAGACGAGAAGAAACGACGCGATCGCTCGACCCGGCTCGCTACTGACGACGCTCGTCGGCTCGAACCCCCACTGGAGCGGTGCGAGGACGACGGCGCCCGCGGTCGCACCGACTTCACGGCGTGAACGTAACACGCCCGCCGATTGAACGGGCCTCGGGGAAAGCCTGTCCCCGCCCCCGACTATTTATGCGACTGTCCCCTACGGCGCGCAGTGGCCGACGACGCCGGCGCTCGAGGCTTCGGAAATGCGGCCGTCAGTCGGACGACCGCCGCGTTCCGCTGGTTCCTCTCGGCGTGTCGCCGACTCGCCGAGCGGCTGATCGCGCCGTTACGGACCGGGGACGGCCCGAACAAGTTCCGACTGTCGAGCGTCGAGACCCACACCACCACTATTGACGGCGACACCGGCTGGGCGTATCGGCCGCCTGCGACGCTCCGGTGTCCGGACTGTGCGGCCGGCATCCTCCAGGCCGACTCGCGCGACGCCATCGACTGTCCGGAGTGTCGGATCGAACTCCCTGCCGAGCGGTTCGGCGATCTCGAACTTCTGGGGCTCACCTGCCCGGTCTGCCGGACGCCGATGCAACACGGCCAGCGCCACCCGGAGGCCTTCGACGTGCCCGAGTGGGCGAACTGTCCGAACTGCCAGTACCACTGGGAGTTCAAGCATTTCTACTGATCGGCGACGAGTCGCCGAGACTTTTTACGCTCCGACGTGTGGATACGTCCGATGCCCGACGCCGTCCCGACGATCCTGGCGCTGTTGATAGTCGCCGCCTTCGCCGTGGCGCTGTGGCTGATGGCTGCGGGCCGGCTCAACGTCGCCGGGCTCTCCTTTCTGAGCGCGAGCATCCTCATCTACCTGCGCGAGCGGTGGCTCCGGCGGGACGGCGCGGCGTAACGTCGGCGCGCCGGCCCCGAGGATAAACCGTATCAGTCGTTCATCTTCTCGCGCACCGTCACGACCGGCGTTTCGGCGGTTCGAACCACCTTCTCCGCCGTACTGCCGAGCAACGCCCCCCACTTTCCCCGGTACGCGCTCCCGAGGACGATGACGTCCATCCCTTCGTCTTTGGCGTAGTCGACGATCTCCTCACCGGGCGATCCGCTTCGAAGCGCGGTCACGCAGTCTAGGCCCTCCTCGGCCGCCATCTCGCAAACGTCGCCCGTCACCTCCTCGCCGTACTCGCGGTAGCGCTCGCGCATCTCGTCTTCGTCGTCACGGAGATACACCGTCCGTGGCGCACCCGGAAGATCGACGACATAAAGGGCGTGGACCGTGCCCCCACACGTCGCCGCGAGCTCGATGCCGTGTTTGGCTCCTTTCATCGCCTCGTCGCTTCCGTCGAACGGGATCAGAATGTTCTCGTACATCGCTCTACGTTCCTTACCGGACCTTCTCCTGACTGGAGGAAATAACTTGGGGGCCTCACGCGGTCGGTGGCGACTCCCCCGACACCGTTCGACGGCGGTCTTATACTGATCATTGTAAGTCAGTCCCGGTGGTTCGCCAGAACGGGTCGGCGAACCACCGGTACACAGTTACAATAAACAGTACTAGGCGTCGCCGTCCTCGCCGTCGTCGAAGACGCTCGCGAGGGCGTCGTCGGCACCGAGTACAGACTGGCCGAGCAGTCGCCCGCCGATGACCGCGGGGCTGATGACCGCGTCGGCGCCGACGGCTTCGAGTTTGTCGACGTGTTTCTGGTCGGTCGCGGCGGCGACGATGCGCACGTCCGGGTTGGCCTGGCGGGCGGCGACGACGGCGAGGGCGTCCCGCGCGTCGTCGTCCGTCGCCACTACCACGCCGCGGGCGGTGTCGATACGGGCGTCGAGGATCGCCTCCTCGTCGGTCGGATCGGCCGTCAACACGCTCACCTCGTGGTCGTCGAGCGCCGCCGCCACGTCGTCGTCCGCCGTCACGACCACCACGTCCGCCGTCGTCGCGAGTTCGTCGAGGAGCGGTTCGGTCAGTTCGCCGGTGCCCAGGACGAGTACGTGATCGTCGAGGAGCGTGAGTTCCGAGGCTGTCATGGTTCCGAAGGCGCTGGAGATGCGGGATTCGAGGGCGGGGATTATCAACGACCCCGTGGCGACGGTGAACGCGCCGGTTCCGAGGACGATCACCGAGAGGGTGAACAGCTTGGTCACCTGCGTCGTCGGCGTCGCGTCGCCGTAGCCGACCGTCGTTCCCGTCACGACGATGTAGTAGAACGCGTCGGTTACGGTGTCGACGCCGACGAAGTTCTCCCGCATCGCGTAGGTGCCGACGGTGCCGTACACCTGCACCGCGACGAACGCCAGCAGGGCCGTCGTCTGGAACGGCGTCAACTCCACCGGGCGGTCGAACTCCGACCGGTTCGCGACGGCAAAGCCCAGGCCGACGGCGCCCGCGAGCGCCGGGACGGCGTCGCTCGCCGCGCCCGTTACCAGCGGGAGGACGACCACCCCCGAAAAACAGGCCAGCGCGCCGTACCACGCGAGTCGATAGCGGCTCCGCAGGCCCACCGCGACGCCGGTCAGGAGGAAGGCGACCACGATGCTCGCAAGCGGCATCACCGCCGCCGCGTCCGGCGGCAGCGCCCCCGCGAGCGGGCCGGTCGGCGTGACGCCTCCTTGGCTGAGGTGGGAGATGCCGGCGACGAAGGCGAGGACGGCCGCCGCTCCCGCCAGCAGAACGGCCGTCTTCGAGCCGGAGAACGCCCGCCAGTAGACGAGCGGCACCTGCTCGGGCTGGTGAAACAACTCGTCGAGCGCCGTGTCACCCGGCGTCTCGGGTGGGTCGGTCGCCACACCCCCCGGTTCGGGCGGCACCGATAAAAAGGAGCCCCCGACGACACACCTATATCTCCGCCGGGCGACATGTGTGGTATGGCATCGCGAGCCACGGCCGTGGTGGAGCGACTCGCCCGCTCGGCGCTCCTTCCGGCCTGTGCGCTGTCCGGTATCGTCGTCGTCTCCGGTTTCTTCTTCCCGGCCATCGTCGGCTCCGTCGTCTCCGGGCGTGGATGGCTCGTCCTCTCGCTCCTGTTTTTCGGTACGGGGTTGGCCTACCTCGCGCTCCTCCCCGTCGACCCGCCGACGGCCGACGACGCGCGACCTGGGGCGCCCTATCTGCTCCGGGTCCGTCACCTCTCCTGGCGCAACTGGATCGGCGGCTTCCTCGCCAGGCAGGACCCCGTTACCTTCGGCGTTCCCGTCGCCGTCCTCGCTACCTTCTTCGCCGCCCGCCTCGCCGCGCCTGATCGCACCGTCGTGGCCGTCACCACCGCCCAGCGCGTCCTCTTTCGGGAGTTCGACTGGCTCTTTCTCGGCGCCATGTTCCTAGCCGTCGTCTACGCCCTGTTTCTCCTCGTCGGGCCGTGGGGCTCGATTCGCCTCGGCGGCCCCGACGCCGACCCCGACTACACCTATCCGACGTACTTCGCGATGGTGTTCACCGCGGGCATCGCCGCCGGTGTCGTCTTCTGGGGTCCCGCGGAGTCGCTCTTTCATTACGCGTCGCCGCCACCCGCCACGGGCGTCGATCCTCGGTCGCCGGCCGCCGCCGTCGCCGCGCTGACGTACGCGAGCTTCCACTGGGGCGTGTCGGCGTGGAGCGCCTACCTCGTCGTTGGCCTCCCCATCGCCTACTTCACCCACCAGCGCGGCGCGCCGCTTCGCGTCTCGACCATCCTCACGCCTTTCCTCGGCGTCGACGGCCTCGACGGCGCGTTCGCGAAACTCGTGGACGTACTCGCCATCTTCGCCACTATCGGCGGCGTCGCCACCTCCGTCGCCTTCGTCGGCCAGCAGTTCCTCGCCGGCATCACCTTCCAGTGGGGTGTCGCCGTCGGCGGCACCGGCGCCCTCCTTTTCGTCGCCGGCCTCGTCGTCATCTACAGTATCTCCGCCGAGAGCGGCGTCCAGCGGGGCATCCGCCGCATCGCCGGCATCAACCTCGGCCTCTTTGCCCTCTTTGCCCTCCTGCTGTTCGTCGTCGGCCCGCGCGGCTTCGTCGTCGACGCCGGGGCCACCGCCCTCGGGCGCTACGCGACCGATTTCGTCGCCATGAGCTTCGCTCCATCCAGTTCCTGGGTCGCCGACTGGACGGTCTGGAACTGGTCGTGGTGGTTCTCGTGGGCACCCTTCGCCGGCCTCTTTCTCGCGGCGCTCTCGAAGGGCCGGCGGGTGCGTACCGTCGCGTTCACCGTCGTCGTCGCCACCGGGGCCGCGTCGGTCTGCTGGCACCTCCTCTTCGGCGGCACCGCCCTCGCCTTCCAGCGATCCGGCCGCGCCGACGTGCTCGCGGCCATCGAGGCCGCGGGCGGCTCCGAGGCCGTCGCCGGCTTTCCCGTCCTCGCCGCTCTCCCGCTCTCGCGGCTCCTCCTCTTTGCCTTCCTCGCGCTCATCGTCGTCTTCATGGTCACCTCGGCCGACACGTCGACGCTCGTCGTGTCGATACTGGCGACCAAACGGGGCGTCGCCCCGACGACGGGCAGCATCGCCTTCTGGGGCGTCCTCCAGGGTGCCGTCGCCGGCGCCGTGTTGCTCGTCGGCGGCGGCGAGTCGCTCCAGGCCGCGGCCGTGCTCACCGGCGGTCCCTTCGCCGTCCTCTCGCTGGTCGCGCTGGTCGGTCTGACCCTCGCCTTCCGCCGTCACGAACGCGACCGGCCGTCGCTCCGCGCGCAACTCCGGGCCGTCGTCACCGCCCTGTCCCGTCCCGGGGGCGACGAGTAGTTCTACCGTCGGCTGTCCCGTACGTTCGGTATCCCGGCGCACCGAACCGTTCCACTGACGCACGGCCGGCCGTATTAACGATACACCGGGCGGAGATCAGTCACGTCCTTGTCGTAGCCGAGCCAAACACTGAGCGCGGAGGCGACGAGGATGAGGTAGACGGGAAACAGCGCGATCAGCGAATAGAGCGCCGTCGCCGTCGTCAGCACGTCCCGCAGATAGAGAGCGCCGAGGGTTGCGAGACCGACGACGATGGCGGTCAGCATACCCAGCCGAAAGGCGCTCCGCGCCGCCGGGCCGGGGGCGTGTTTCAGCGTCGACATCGATACCGATCGTAGGCCGTTCGACGGTATAAGTCGCCGGATTTGGAAGCTCCACGACACCGGGTAGCGTGTGTCGCAATTCCCACGCGCCGGGGGCGGCCCGACCCCGTCACGACGCCTCGAGGTCCGCCGTCTCGAACCGCTCCCGAAGTCGCTCGGCTTCCTCCGGCAGGACCGCCGCGACGACGTAGCGGGCGTGATCGGTGAAAAAGCCGAGGAGCCCACCGATGCGCGCCGCGTCCAGCATCTCGATGGCGTCGACGACGACGACGGGGACCGTCTCGGCCACGTCGTAGACCAGATAGCCCGCGAGCGCGATCACCAGCCCCACCACCTCGCGTTCGCTCTTGCTGAGGGTGTCGACCGCCGCGCGGTAGACGCTGCCGTCGTCCGTCGTCCGGACGACCTGCAGGTCGAAGACCGTCTCCGACTCCGCCTCGCGGCGCTCGATCCAGACGCGTTCGATACCGCGGTAGTCGAGTCGATCCAGCACGCGCGCCAGACAGTCGTTCACCGTCTCGACCGTCTCGCGCTCGATCCGCTCGACGCGCTCGCGACACGCCGCGAGCCGGGTCCGCACCGTCTCGCGCTCCTCACGAAGCGACTCGCGTTCCGCCCGCGCGTCCTCCGCGGCCTCGATGTCCGCCTCCACGTCGGCGAGTTCGCGTTCGAGGCGGCCGCGTTCGTACTCCAGGTCGCTCACCGTCCGGTGGCGGGCAACGAGGTCGCTCGCCGCGTCGGTTGTTTCGAGCTCCGCCTCCAGCGCCTCGATCCGGTCGCTCACGCCGTCGATGCGGTCGTCGAGCGCCGAAATCGACCGCTCGCGCTCCTCTATCTTCCGTTCGAGGCGCCGGCGCCGCGCTTCGAGGTCGGCGTGCTCCTCGCGACGAGCGTCGAGGTTCGCCCGCTCCGCCCGGCGCTCCTCGATCCGCGATTCGACGGCCGTCCGCTCCGCGCGCTTCTCGTCGAGGACCGCTTCGACGGCCTCGATCTGTGCCTCTATCTCCGCCCGCTCGGCCGACTGGCCGCAGGTCCAGCAGGTGACCGACTCCGACTCGGGGTTCAGCTTCGAGACCACGTCCGCCGCGCCGAAGTCCGGCGGCCGCTCGTCCTCGGTGAGCACCCCCTGGTTCAACTCGACGATCGGGCTCAACGCGTTGATCGTCTCGTCGAGACGCCCCTTCCGGTCGCGGAGACGCCGCAGTTCGGTTTCGATCTCCTCCAGTCGCGCCTCGACGCTCTCGGCTCCGTCGGGTGTCGACTCCGCCAGCCGCTCCTCGACCGTGGCGCGATCCTCGCGCAGCGATTCGGCGGCGCGTCGCTTCGTCTCGCGCCGCTCGCGGAGTCGCTCGCGTTCCGACCGGGCGCTCGTCAGGTCGTCGAGGAGTTCGCGTGTCGCCTCGGCCGCCTCCCGGTAGTCCGCCTCGTCGACGGCGTCCCGTTGCTCGTCGAGTCGCGCCGCCACGTCGTCGCGGCGCTCGGCCAGCGTGGTCGCCCGCACCTCCAGTTCGGGCAGGTCGTCGACCCGCTCGTCGAGCGCGGCGATCCGCTCGTCGATTTCGTCGCGTCGCGCCTGCAGGCGCTCGATTTCGGCGTCGATTTCGTCGGTGTCGACCGGCCGCATGAGCAGGTCGTGGAGGTCGCCCCCGTCGACGACGGCCCGCCGGATCGGGTTCTCCTCTCCCAGGGCCACGAACAGGTCGACGAGGGTCGACGCCTCGGCGTACGGCGTCGCGTCCGCGACGACCGTCTCCCCATCCCGCCGACACAGGTCGAGTGCGTACCGCTCGCCGCCGGTATCGAGCGTGATGGTGCCGTCGTCGCAGCCGCCCCGGAGCGGCGGATGCGGGCCACCGAGGACGCCGCCGAGGCTGCCGAGCAGCGACGACTTGTTTGTGGCGTTCGCGCCCGCGACGACCGTCACTCCCGGGGTAAGCGTCACCGACGCGCGGTCGATCCCGCCGACGTTCCGAACGCCGAGTCGCCACTCGTGGGCCGTATCGCGCTCGCACTCGCCGGTCGTGTCGTCCCCGGTCATCGTCGGCAACCGTCCGGCCGCGTCGGCCGGACGAACGTACACACGGTACGTCGGAACGGGCCTATTACGTTTGTGACTCAGCCGGTGCCTCGGCGACTCTCGCCGGTCCGTCCCGGCGAGCAGCTACTGACCGTCAGGACTCCCGTCCGGTGTCACCACAGCCGCAGCCGCCGCGGTCGAGTAGGCGCCGAAGGCCGTACTCCTCGCCGCAGGTCTCGCAGGCGACGCGCGCGGTCAGCGACACCGAGAGCTCGCCCGCCTCGAACCCCTCCGTCGTCGCCAGGCGCGATAGCTCCCGTTCGGTGACCGCCTCGCTCCGGCCGACCAGCTTGAAGACGGTGTCACGCACCGTCTCGGCGTCGACCGTCGCCTCCCGTCCCGTCTCGATCCCTTCGCACTCGCGGAGATGGGTGCGGATCGTCCCGTAGGTGACGAAGTCGGCGGTGACGGCGTCGACGTCGACGCCGGCGCGGGCGAGGCGGTCCCGTGCCTCCGTCCGGGCCGCGTGGCTCACGTCGTCGGCGGTGAGGAGTCGGTGGACGTTCGCCGCCGCCCCGTCGACGAGTTCCATCCCCGCCGCCCGCATCGCCGACGCGAGCACCGCCCGGTTGAAGACGCGTTCGAGGGCGCGCAGGCTGGCGTCGGCCTCGATTCGGCGCTCGACCAGTCGCTCGGGGAGCGTCGCCAGCCCCCGGCGCTCACAGACACGCTCGACCTTGCAGCCGTCGGCCATCGGTCCTCGGCCGTACGCGCGTCCCGGTGATAAAGCCCGTCCCGAGCCAAGGCTTATGCGCCCGCTCGCCTACCCTCCGACGAATGGCCTCCCTCCCCGACCGAACCGGCTGGCGACCTTCCCGACCCGGCCTCGCGGTGTTCGTCTCCGGCATCGCCAGCATGGGGCTTGAAATCCTCGCCGGCCGCATCGTCGCCCCGCAGTTCGGGAGCAGCATCTACACCTGGGGGAGCATCATCGCCGTCTTCCTCGCGGCGCTCTCGCTCGGCTACCACCTCGGCGGCAAGCGGGCGGCCGAACGGGCGACCGACGACCGGCTCGCGTGGCTTCTCGTCGGCACCGCCGCCTACGTCGCCGTCGTCGTCTTCGCGTCCGACCCTCTCATGGCCGCTGCCGGCGCCATCCCGCTCCCGAGCCGTTTCGCCTCGCTCCCCGCGGTCACCCTGCTTTTCGGCCCGCCGACCTACCTCCTCGGCTACGTCAGCCCCTACGCCGCCGAACTGACGGGGACGGAGGCGGTCGGCGCGGCCTCCGGCCAGGTGTACGCCGTCGGCACCGTCGGCAGCATCGTCGGCGCCTTCGTGACGACGTTCGTGTTGATACCCGAACTGTCCGTCGAGGCCATCGGCGTCGGCTTCGGCCTGCTCTGTGTCGGGACGGCGCTGTGGCTCGCGTGGGGGGCGAGCAGCCGCGATCCGGCGCTCGCGAGCGTTGCCGTCGCCGTCCTCGTCGTCGCCGCCGGCTTCAACGGCGCCATCGGCGTCTCGCCCGGCGGCCCCGTTCTCTACGGGACCCAGACGCCGTACCAGGAACTCGAAGTCACGCAGGTCGGGGACACGCGAACCCTCTACCTCGACGGCCAGCCACACAGCGCGATGGACGTGAGCGATCCGGACCGCCACGTCTTCGAGTACACCCGCTACTTCCACCTCCCCCTGCTCATGACCGAGGACGTTGACCGGGTGCTTTTCGTCGGCGGCGGCGGCTTCACCGGCCCCAAACATTTCGCGTCCGAGTACGACGTGACCGTCGACGTGGCCGAACTCGACCCCGAGGTGATCGACACCGCGAAACGCTACTTCGGGCTGGAGGAGTCCGCGAACCTGAACGTCTACAACGTCGGCGGCCGACAGTTCCTCCAGGAGACGAACCGCACCTACGACCTGATCGTCCTCGACGCCTACAAGAAGGACAAGGTGCCCTTCCAGTTGACGACCGTCGAGTTCATGCGCCTCGCCGAATCGCGACTGGACGACGACGGCGTGCTCTTCGCGAACCTCATCTCCGCGCCGAGCGGCCCGGCCTCGAAGTTCTACCGCGCCGAGTACAAGACGATGGCGAGAGTGTTCCCACAGATATACACCTTCCCGACCGCGGAAGGAAGCGTCGTCCAGAACGTCGAAGTCGTCGCCACGAAGCGCGACGAGCGGTTCACGCCGGCCGAACTCCGCCGGCGCAACGAGGCGCGGGACATCGGGATCGACCTCGCCGACGAGATAGGGATGTACCGACCGCCGCCGCCGACCGACGACGTGCCCGTCCTGCGCGACGACCGGGCGCCAGTCGACGCCCTCCTCGATCCGATGGTGGGCCAGCGATACGTGATCCAGCGCACGGGGAACGTGACGACGCCGTCGGAAGCGAGGGACGTTCGGCCCGTCGATCCGGCCCCGATCTCCCGTCCCGACGCGGCGCGTGCCGTCCGGTAACTACTCGATCCGGAGGTCCGCGACGATGTCCTCGTCGAGTTCGACGCCGATACCCGGACGGTCCGGCGGTGCCATGACGCCGTCCTCCAGGCCGAACTCGTCTTGGTTCGCGACGTAGGGGCTGGCGACGTACTGCCCGGGGTCGTCGGCGTCGTCGTCGTAGACGGCGAACTCGATGAGGTCGCAGGCGGGGCTGGCGACGGCGACGTGGAGGCTCGCGGCGTAGTTGACCAGCGGGCCGAACGCGTGGGGGACGAACCGCCGATCGAACGCCTCGACGAGCGTCGCGACGCGGTTCGCGGCCGTCACGCCGCCACAGACGTACAGCGACGGTTGATACACGTCGAGCGCGTTCGCGCGCAAGTGATCGACTGCCGGGTAGTGGGGGTAGTGGGACTGGTAGGCGGCGACTGGCGTGTCGAGCCGACGGTTGAGCTCCGCCTGTCCCTCGATGTCCGTGTGGGGAATGGGCTCCTCGAACCACTCCATCTCCAACTCGTCGGCCGTCCGGCCGAGGCGGAGCGCCTCGGCGACGCCGTAGGAGGTGTTGGCGTCCATCGACAGGCGAAAGCCCTCCGGGAGTGCCTCGGCGATGGTGCGGATTCGCTCGCGGTCACGTTCGACGCCCGCACCGACGGTGATCTTCATGGAGTCGAAGCCGGCGTCGGCGAGCCATGCACCGTCCTCGACGAGTTCCTCGGTCGACTTGCGGTGCGGGAAGGTGGCGTAGGCGGCCACGTCGCCTGCCGCTCCCCCGAGCAGTTCGTAGAGCGGCTTGTCCGCATCCTTCGCCGCGATATCCCAGAGCGCCTCGTCGATGGCGGACAGCGGCTTGAACGCCCCCGAGCGTTTGGCGTGCTGGTAGAGTTCCGTCCACCGCTGACTCACGTCGAGGGGATTCTCGCCCACCAGATGCCGGGCGAGCGCGTTCACCCCTTCCGCGGCGTACACCGTGTCCCGTCCCGTTGGGTCGTACGTCAGCGTCTCGCCGAGGCCGGTGATTCCCGCGTCCGTGTGAACCTTCACGACGACGGGCGAGACGCCGATGGTCTGTTCGGTCTCCCCGGTTTTCATCTGCACCGTGTCGACGGGACTCTCCAGCGGGGTCGCCTCCACGTCAGTTACCTGCATACACCGACCGCTTCGGGTGGTGTCGATATAAGCTGGTTGCACAGGCCGTCGGCGCCGCTCTCGGGTGTGAGTGCACAGATACGTCCCGTCGCCGGACGGCGACGAAAGTCCTGTTTAAACGCGAACGACGTTCGTCGCGCGCGGGCCCTTGGGGGCCTGTTCGATGTCGAATTCGATCTCGGTCCCTTCCGTCAGATCCTCGCCGCCAACGTCCTCCATGTGGAAGAAAACGTCGTCGTCAGCATCCTCAGTCTCGATGAAACCGTAGCCGCCAGTGTCGTTGAAGAAATCAACCTTACCGTTTGCCATTGCAAATAGACCGACGCGCACTCGACGGTTAAGGGTTGTGTATTCGTTTTCCAAAGACGATCTGATGACGACGAACGTTTCGTGGGACGCGCTACCACTACCTATTTTTTCATATCTGTCGGTTTTACGGGCGCTGCGTGCCCATCCCGACACCTCGTCGGGCCGTCTCACTCTCGGGAGTCGAACTCCTGATAGACGACGTGACCGCACGCCTTGCAGTGTGAGGCGTCGGCGTCGTGGTAGGCGAGCCCGCAGTTCGGACACGCGACGTTTACCTTCCCTTTGTGGCCCCACTCCCTGACGATCTTGCTCGCCTGCCACGGGATGACGAGACCGGATGTGCGAACAGTTCCAAACGCTACTATCGGTTCAGCCCGAGCGAGGCCACGTCGATCACTTTGCCGAGCGGCGTCCGGTGGTCCAGCAAATAAACGCGCACCACGTCGCGGGCGCTACGGTCGCCGCCGGCATACGTTTCCGTCCGTCGGGGACCCACGTAGTCCCTCTGGTCGGCCATACGAGCCGCAGTAACTCATTCCCAGTCGGTGGCGCCTCCATGGCCGGCACAGTTACAACAAACCGTATCAGTCGGAGTTCGCGAGCCCAGTTTCCGGCGCCGCCGTCGCGCCGAGTGCCCGCGACACTGCGCCCTCGTACCCGTCGCCACAGCGGATGACGAGCGGGCCGGATGCCGGCGCGTACACGTCCATCTCGGTCCCGCGCGAGGAGTACCAGGTGTCGACCACCTCGACGACTCCGGCGTCGCTCAGCCGCTCCAGGTGGTACGTGACGTTCTGGATCGACGTCTCCGCCCGCTCGGCGAGTTCGGACGGCACCATCGGCTCCTCGTGCAGGAGGGAGACGAGGCGACGCGCCGTCCCCGATGCGAGCGCTTCGACGATCGCGTCGGCCTCTCCGAGCGGGACGATCTGCGGGTCCGGGTCGGGGTCGGGGGTGGACTCCGCGTCGCGAACCGGGAAGATACTCTCTGCCATCGGTATCGGGACGTGGCGAGCCAGTCACATATACCGCCCCGGGGAGTCTCCGAGCCGGAGACAGTGCCCCGTGCGTGGGAGTTTTGTGACAGGATGCCCTCGTACGGCCGACGCGATGCCATCTCACTCTCCCCTCCACGTCGATGTGGTGGGGCCGCCGGCGTTCGCCACGGCCCTCACCGACGCGACGGGCGAGTCCGGGACTCGTCTGTCTGCGACGACCGCCCCCCTCGACGCCCTCCCGGAGCATCTCGACGGCACCGACTGTCTCCTCCTCGACCGCCGGACCGCGGGCGCGTCGTGGCGGGCCGTCCTCGAACGCGTCGCCGACGCCCGGCCGCGGGTTCCGGTCGTCGTCTTGGTCGGCGATGACGCCGCGTCGACCGTCGCCGCGGCCGTCGAGGCCGGCGCGACGGACTGGCTTCCCCGTTCGCTGTGCGAGACGCGCCCCGACACCGTCGTCGACCGCATCGACGGCCTCGCCGGTCGTGCCCGACCCTCCCGTCGTGACGATCCGGTCGAGCGGTTCGACCGGGCGACGGCGACCCACGACCCCGACACCGGCCGTCTCCGCGCCGCGAACGGGGCGCTGGTCGACCTGCTCGGCTACGACCGGGCGCGGCTCCGAGAGGCGGGGATCGACGCCCTCGTCGCGACGGATTCGGGCATCGAACCCGTCGTGGCAGACGCCGGCGCGACGTGGGAACCGACCGCCCACGAGTGGCAAGTCGAGACGGCGGACGGCGACCGCCGGTGGCTGGCGACCGATATCTGGCCCGGCAGCGACGGGGACGACCCCTGTATCTTCGCCGTCTCCCGCGACGTGACCGAGCGGAAGCGACGCGAACGGCGTTTCCGACTCGTCGCCGAGAACGTCGACGAGATCATCTACGTGGCCAACGAGGACTTCTCCGAGGTTCGGTATCTGAACCCCGCCTACGAAGACGTCTGGGGCCGCCCCGTCGAGGAGGTGTACGAGAACGCGACCGCCTTCGTCGACGCCATCGATCCCCGGGATAGGGAGGCGTTCGAGACGGAGTTCGCGCGGATGCGCGAGGACATCGCTCGCGGCGAGGCCGCCGACAGCTACGAGTTCGAGTTCCGTATCCGCCGGCCGGACGGGGAGCGTCGGTGGGTCTCGGCCACCGGCTACCCGGTCGAGACGCCGGCGGGCGATGGCTGGTACGTCGGCATCGCGAGCGACATCACCGAGCGACGCGAACTCGAACGGACCTACCGGGAGTTGTTCGACAAATCCAGCGCGGCGATCACGCTCCACGATCCGGAGACGAAAGAGATGGTCGGCGTCAACGACACCATGTGTGACCTGCTCGGCTACGACCGGGAGACGCTGCTGGATATCGGTGCCGTCGGCATCAGTGTGGCGGACGAGGGCTACACGGAGCAACGGGGCGCCGAGATCATCGACCGGGTCATGGCGGCCGGCGAACCGGAGGAGTACGAGTGGGTCGTCGAGGACGCGGACGGCGACCGACACGTGCTGCTCGTGACCGGCACGCCCGTGACGATCAACGGGCAGGAGCGGTTCCTCTCCGCCTCACAGGACATCACCGAGCGAAAGCGACGCGAGCGCGAAATCGAGGAGGAACGGCAGAAGTACTCGGCGCTGGTCGAGCAGAGCACCGACGCCGTCGTCGTCGTCAGGGACGGCCAGTACGTCTTCGTCAACGACCGCTTCTGTGAAATCACCGGCTACGACGAGGCGGAACTGCTCGGTATGCCGTTCCAGAACGTGTTCACGCCGTCGTCCCGGGAACTGGTCAGGGAGCGATACGAGCGCCGCGTGGCCGGCGAATCCCCGCCCAACCAGTACGATGTCGAGGTCGAGACGGCCGATGGCGACCGGCTGACGCTCGAACTGTCCGTCTCGCGCATCCGACACGAGGGGGAGCCGGCGACGATGGCGAACTTCCGGGACGTGACCGAGCGCCGAGGGCGGGAACGAACGATCGAACGGCTTCAGGCGGCCACCGAGCGCCTTCAGGGAGCCGAGACGACCGACGAGGTGTACCGGATCACGGTCGAGACGGCACGGGACGTGCTCGGGCTGCCGATGACGGCGTGCTGGCGTCACGACCCCGACGCCGAGCGACTCACCTACGTGGACGGGACCGAGCCCGTCGCGGAGATGCGGTCCGGAACCGGGCCGGTGTCTTTCGGCCCCGGCGACACGGAGTACGGGATCTTCGAGCGCGACGAGGCGACGACGTACGACCCCAGCGAGTCCCACGACCACAACCCGCTCGACGCCGCCATCGTCGTCTCGCTCGGCGAACACGGCCTCCTCGCGGCGGGCGACTGCAGCCGGGACGACTACGAGCCGTACCGCCTCGACGCCGCGCAGGTGCTCGCCGGTCACGCCACTACCGCGCTCAATCGGGTGGACAGGGCCGAGCAGTTGCGCGAGAGCGAGCACCGACTGCAGGCGATCGTCGATCGGATCGACGAGGCCATCTTCCTCGCACCGGCCGCCGAACTGACTGCGGGCGATCCGGCCCCCGACTTCGTCAGCTCCGGCTACGAGGACATCTGGGGCCAGCCGCTCGACGGCCTCCACGAGACGTACGAGGAGGGGTTTTTCGACACGCTCCATCCCGACGACTACGACGACTACCGCGCCTTCATCGACCGTCTCGCCGCGGCGGTGTCGGCCGGTGACGCCGACGAGCGATACAGACGGGAGTACCGCATCGAACGCCCCGACGGCGAGATTCGCTGGGTCCGCTCCGAGTTCTACCCGACCGAGTGGACGGACGGCGTCCCCCGCGTCGTCATCGTCAGCCGCGACGTGACCGCGGCGAAACGACGCGAGCGGACCATCGAGTCGTTCCACGACGCGACGGCGGAGCTGACGACGGCCGACACCGTCGTCGACGCGGCCCGGATGGCCGTCGACGCCGCCGCGGACGTGTTCGACCTGCCCGCGACTGCCGTCTACCGCTACGACGAGGCGACGGCCACGCTCGAACCGGCGGCCACCGGCCCGGCGCTTCCGGAGGCGGCGGCGCTCCCCGCGCTCACCGACGACGACACGCGGGCCTGGGACGCGTTCGTCAGCGAGACGATGTACCGCGTTGACGACGGCGCCGAGCCGTTGGGCGACGTGCGGCCGGGCGAGGAGGCGGTCCTGTTCCCGCTCGGCGGCAACGGGCTGCTCGCCGTCTGTGGGTCGGGCGTCGACACCGAGGCGGCGAGCATCATCGCCGCGACGCTCGAAGCCGCGCTGAACCGGCTCCGCGGCGAGCGACGACTCGAATCGCGTCGGGCGGAGTTGGAGGCACAGACCGAGCGCGCCCGTCGCCTGGAGTCGATCACCGAACTGACACGGCGCATCGAGGCGGCCATCACCGGCCACTCCTCGCGTCGCGGGATTCAGGAGGCAGTCTGTGCGGAACTGGTGGATCGCGACCCCTTCGACGCCGCCTGGATCGCCGCCGCCGACGTGGGGACGGACCGGCTGACGCCCCGGGCGACCGCCGGTATCGACGCCGACGCCGTCGAACGCGTCCTCGACGGGGCCGCTCCCGGCACCGACTCGGCGGCGGCTCATCCCGTGGCCGAGGCGTGGGAGACGGGCGAGCCCCGCGTCGTCGACGACCTGGTCGGGAGCGGCCGCCGTCGCGAGTGGCAGCGACTCCTCCTCACGTTCGGTGCCGGGTCGGTCTGTGCGGTCCCGCTCGCGTACAGCGGCATCACCTACGGCGCGCTCGTCGTCGTCGCCGACGACCCCGGCGAGTTCGAGGACCGGGAGGTGGACGTGCTCTCACAGCTCGGAACCTCCATCGGCTACGCCATCGCGGCCATCGAGCGCCGGCGCGCCCTCGAATCCGACGACACGCTCGAACTCGAGTTCCGGGGGAGCGATGCGGGCCTCCCCTTCGCACGACTGGCGCGTGAAACGGGGTGTCGCGTCCGCCACGAGCGGACCGTCCGCCGACAGGACGGCTCCGTCAGCGTCTACTACACCGTCCGCGGCGACCTCCCGGCGGACGTGGCCGACGCGGCGTCGTCGACTCTCCCCGGCGACATCGAGGTCGCTGCCCGCCGGGACGGGGAAGTCGTCGTCGAGCGTCGCGGGTCGTCCTGGTTCGGCGCCTTCGTCTCCGAGTACGGCGGCGTCCTCCGGCGCGGAGCGGCGACCGACGGCGATGTCTCGCTCGTGGTCGAACTCCCTCGCGAGGCCGACATCCGCACCATCGTCGATCGGTTCCGGGCGGAGTTCCCGGCGCTCGACCTCACGGCCCAGCGTCAACACCAGGAGACGGAGACGACTCCCGGCGAACTGCACCGCCGGATCGAACAGCGTCTGACCGACCGGCAGTACGAGGCCATCGAGACGGCACACGCCATGGGCTACTTCGAGTGGCCCCGCGAGAGCAGCGGCGAGGAAGTCGCCGAGACGCTCGATATCACCCAGCCGACGATCAACAAACACCTCCGCCTCGGCGAGCGGAAGGTGTTCGACCTCCTCCTCGGGAACGGCGATTCGGCGTGATCGTGAGTCTCGTACGTGGGAAGGATCGCCGGAAGTCGTCATCGGCTCTCGCCGGCCCGGTCCGGCGACTCACCGGGAAACAGGGACAATACCCACTGTGGGCGAGTCGGCGCAGGCGGGCGATCAGTCGTCGGCCGGCCCGGTCGCCCGGACCGTCCCGTCGACGCCGCCCTCGTCGACACGGAGTTCGACCGAATCGAGGGCGAGTTCGAACTCGCGGCGGTGGTGGCCGTCGGGGTCGTAGCGGAGTTGCGAGGTGACGAGGCCGGCGTCTTCGAGGCGGTCGAGGCGCCGGTACACCGTCGCCCGCGACATCTCACAGCGATCGACGAGTTCCGCCGCCGGGAGCGAGCGCCCGTCGAGTGTCGTGAGGAGTCGGCAAGTGTACTCGTCGCCGAGCAACGCGAGAAGCGTCTCGGCGGCCGTCGACGGGGCGTCGCGGTCGGCGCGAGAGGCGCGTGTCTTCATATCCCGACGAACGCCATCCATCCCCCAAAGCGTCCCGTCTATGCTGACTACCCGCGACGCCGACGGGGGCTATCCATATTGACTCCGGCGGGCGGATCGGTGTTTCCGAGTCAGAAACACGCGTTGCCGGTTTATGAGACGGCGACTCGAAAGGAGCGCAATGGCACGTCCGCCGCTCCCGTCGCGACGAACCGGCAGTCTCGGATCGATATCCGTCGACGGCGGTCGTCGGTGAGTCGATGGCGGACCGTCGTCTCTCGCGGCCGTCCGACGACGCGTCCGGCACCGCCGCCCGCCGTGACGACGGCTCCGATGTCGCCCGCGACCGACAGGTTCTGATCGTCGGCGACGGGATCGGCGCCGCGGCGGCCGCCGGATTTCTCGACCGCGCGGGCCTCGATCCGGTGCTTGCGTCTCCCGCCCGCGGCCGGCCGCTCCCGCCGGTGGTGACTCTCTGGCAGTCGGGGTTGACGCTGCTCGAACGCCTCGGACTTCGGCGTCCCGTCGAACGCCACGGCACCACCCTGTCCCGTTTCGCCTGCCGGACGCGTGGCCGGTGTTGGCCGGCGGGCGACACCGATCACCCCGTGCTCGTTGCGGTCGCTCGCACCGACCTCGACGCCGTCCTCGAGCGCCGGCTACTGGACCGAGTCCGAACCGCCGAGCGTCCGGTCGCGACGCTCACTTCGACCGAACGCGGCGTCCGTGCCGTCTTCGAACGCGGCGTCGACGAACTGTTCGACGCCGTCCTCACGACCGAGCGCCGTCTGTTCCCCGGCGACGAGGCGACGGACGCACGAGCGATCCACCGCTGGACGGGGCGCTGGCCGGCGGCCGCCCCTGCGCCGGACGTGCCGACCGAGGCGTGGGGCGACCGGCACGCCGCGTTCGCCGTCCCGGCTCCGGACGCGACGTTCGTCCACCTGGTCACGGCCACGGAAACGGCGGCCGCCGACGCCGTCGGACCCGCCGACGTCGGCGACCGCTTCGGACATCTCTTCGACCCGCCGGTTACCCCGTTTGCGGACCGGCTCCCCGACTTCCAGTACGAACGGCTCCCGTGTGTCTCGCCCGCATCCCGGTGTGCCGACGGCGTTGCGCCCCTCGGCCCGGCGAGCCGAACGTCGATTCCCGGCGACTGCCTCGGCGCCGCCCTCGCCATCGAGGACGCGTGGGTGTTCGCCGACGAGTTGGCGTCGGGCGCGGGCGCCGTCACCGACTGTCTCGGGCGCTACGACCGCCGGCGCCGCCGCCGCGATACCGAACTGGTCGCGGCCTGTGACCCCGACGCCGCCGATTCCGGGCTCCAGTCGGCGCCGATCCGACGGCTGCGCGCAACCCGGGCGGCCGTTCTCGGCCCCGACCCGCCGTCGTCGGTGCACGCGCTGGCGAGTGAGGTCCCCGACCGACTCTGAGACGGACCGTCGTAACTGTGTCCCGGTGGTTCGCCGGTGCCGACGTACACCAAACCGTACGAGCCGGGCGCCGACGGCCGACACAATATGTATTGCCCACTCGCGGCGACGCGGCAGTATAGAATGACCGTCGACCTACGGGGACGGAAGGCGAGGGTCCGTATACGATGGCGACCACTGCAACGGCCGACCGACCGCGTTCCCGGGACGCCCGGCGTGAGGACACACCGGACGCGGTCGTCGTCAGCGCGTGTGACGACGTACCGGCACAGCTCCGCCTCCTCGACGACGAGTACGCGCGGGAGATACTCGCGGCGCTCGCCGGTACGCCCATGCGCGGCCGAGACCTGATCGAGCGCTGTGAGATGTCGCGGGCGACGGTGTACCGGCGCCTCGACCGACTCCGAGCGGCCGGGTTCGTGACGGCCGAGACGGCGGTCGACCCCGACGGCCACCACTGTCAGGAGTTTCGGCTCGCCCGCGACGAGTTGACGGTCCGAATCGAGAACGGGGCGCTCACGGTCGTCGCGACGCCGGCCACCGATCCGTCGGCGTGAGCGGTCGGCCACCGTTGGCCCTTCCACGGACACGGTGTCGATACCGTCCGCGGAACCCTTTTGTTCCCGGACACGAGGACACGACGGGTGACCCGGCAGGACGACCTCGACCGTCTCTACCGCCTCCTCGCCGACCTCGACCGCCGCGTCGACGGGGCGCGGAAACTCAAACGCTGCACCGGCTACATGGACTGGCCCGACCGTGGCGTCTACGTCTTCCTCGCACCCGGCGAGCCTCGCACCGCCGGCGGCGGGTTGCGCGTCGCCCGAATCGGCACCCACGCCGTCTCCGTGGGGAGCAGTACGTCGCTCTGGGACAGACTGAAGCAACACTACGGAACGGGCAGCGGGAGCGCCGACCACCCCCACGGCGGCAACCATCGTGGCTCCGTCTACCGCCAGCGCGTCGGCGAGGCCATCATCGAGAAGTACGGCCTCCACGACGACTACCCCGACTGGGGCGAGCGCTGGGCGAGCATCGACCGGGACCGAGCCGGCGTCCGAGACGAGGAGTATCTCCTCGAACGCCGCGTGAGCGCCTACATCCGCGAGCAGCCGTTCCTCACTGTCGCCCTCGACGACGAACCGGGTCCCAATAGCGACCGCGCGTTCGTCGAACGAAACCTCATCGCGCTGCTGAGCAACCGCGACACCGACCCCGTCGACCCCCGCCCGAACGACTGGTTCGGCCGACACAGTCGGAGCCCGGAGATTCGGGCGTCGGGACTGTGGAACGTGAATCACGTCGACGAGGCCTACGATCCGGCCGCGTTGGATCGACTAGCCGAGGCCGTCGAGGCGACGACGCCGCCGTAATCGTTCCCGCTGTCGCGGCGTCACCGGTACTCCCCGTCACGTCGTCGAGGCGCACGTCGCCGTCGGGAACGCGGTACGCGGCGACGACCGTTTTCGACGCGTCGGGCTTGTTCACCGTCTTGTCGACGGCGTAGCCGACGTACGTGCAGTCTTCGCGGGTGAACTCGACGACCGAGTAGCCCCAGTTGTGGCTGTCGAAGAACTCGATGTGCGGGTTCATCGCCGTGATAAGCGTGGTCAGTACCGGTTCGGTGATCCGTCCCCGCCACCCGCGGGTCAGATGCAGCGCCTCCGCGACGTTTAGCTGGAATGCAGGCGCTAAGCCCCCGCCTCCACGGAGTGAGCGAAGCGAACGGAGTTGGGAGGGGATACAGCGCCCGCATAGGTCGTATCCGTGCGATTCGGCACGCTTACTACCCCCGCCGTTGAGCGGGGTAGTACGATGCTCGCCACGTCTCCGCTGCCTCTCGGGCGGCGAGGTCGTCGGTCAGGAGAACGACCTTCCGCTCTTCAGCGACCGCAATCGCGGCGCGTTCTCCGGCGTCCAGTTCTTCAGTTCCGACTCGGCTTTCGTCGGCTTCGACGAGTTCGTACGAGAGGTCGGGCAACCCGTCCGGAACACCGCCGGTCTCGACTTCCTCGTAAACCGTCTCTGGAACAAGTAGTGTGTCAAACGTCGAGAACAGTTCAAGTGAATCGATTTCGGCGAGGTGAATGAGCGGTCCCGCGTCCGAGACAGCCGCAAGCGTCACGCGTTCAGACCCCAGTCCACGTCTTCCTCGACGACCTCACGCTCTCGCTCCGCTCGCTCGACTTTCGTCCGCCCGACGTGCTCGATGGCTTCCTCGCGGTCGAGTTCCCCATCGAGGTACTGTGCGAGCACGAGGTCCTCCCACAGGTCTTCGAGCCCGCGTTCGAGTGCCCGCTCGAACACTTCGGACTCCGGAAGGCCGCGAGCCTCCGCGATTTCTCGAACACGGTCGGAAATTTCGGCGGCCATACTGTGTGTTTGTTCGGCACCGTTCATAAATCCGTGTCCGCTCGCTCGAGGGGAACCTGACCGGGGCCTATGTCTATCGTGGCCATACCCAAATTCACTCGGAGACGACCTCTACCGTCAAAAATGGCGGCCTCGGCACTCATAAATAACCCGTCCAACATAGGACATAAAAGAATTGACACTTAACTTGTGTCATGTCCGAGGTCGAGGGAGCAATCTCGCTCTTCTCCTTGCATATCGGAGGTCGACAAACAATATGTCAGAAGAAAACAAGAAGCAGTGGAAAGAGACCGGCGGCTTCGCAGAAGATACCGATGTCGCGCAAGTCGTCTGCAAGGAAGAAGATCTAGAAGAGTGGGACGAAGAAGCAGACAATGCAGGCCTCAGCCGATCCCGCTACCTCTACAAACTGATCCAGGAAGCACGGGCCTACAGAGAACACGGGTTACTCCGTGCCGAAGGCGACCAAGCCCGGATCCAAGAACTACAAGAAGAGGTCAAAGAACTGGAGCACCGAATAGAAGAAAAAGAATCGGAGAGCTCGACAGCAATCAGCTTCGACCCAGATACCCTCCGAGATCATTTATCCGGCAACTACCAAGAACTGGATGAGATTCTACGCAGTATCGTAGAGTCCGGAGTAATGGATGAGGCCTTGCGGCAACCTGTGGAGAACCAGCTGTACTTCCTTGCCGCCCGTAACGAGGTAGAGTACGAACGCGGCTGGGGCTGGAAACTCTCAGACTCGGACAGCCGGGGTGACGACTGAATGGCGAAGAAAAAATACGAGATCTTGCTGGACGACGACGAATGGGAAAACCGGGTATTCGAGAACAAACACGACTGCATCAACGACTGGCTACGCAGCAAAGACTCGACGAACAAATCAACGTCTCGCCGCACCTTGAACTCCTACAGCAGGACTGCAGTACGCTTCTTCCACAAGTTCCTACCAGAGGTACACCCGTCTGAAGTAACGGTCGGTGACGTCGAGGAGTACGTCTTGGACTTGAATGATCGAGGGGTCGCTCAGAATACAAAGCGGCGGTACGTAGAGTCTCTGTCAGCGTTCTACACCTGGGCGATGAAGCGGCCACGATTCGAGGATATCACCGGAAATCCTGCAGCAGTAGTCTTAGAGGAATTACCGAAGAAGAAACGGCCTCGTCCAGAGACAGCTACCTGGGAGAACGGGAAACAGATAATCAAGAACATCCCGGACCCACGGGACAAGACCGCAGCCGTCCTTATGGCGAAGACAGGAGCTCGGATCCGCGAAGTCCTCACAATCAAGGAACAGGACCTGATGCTTGACGACGGATTCATCCGGCTCACCGATCGGAAAGGAGGCCGGGAGACTGTCAACCCGGTGGATGATGAAACAATTCAAGCGGTACGCCGACTCCAAGCAGTCAGCAATAACGATTCAGAGTACCTGTTCACCGCCATCCACGGAAGCAGAGTGAAACGTGAAAGAATCCGCCGCGAAGTCCGTAGAGGAGCCGTCCGAGCCGGAATAATGGACCACGAAGACGAGGACCGGTGGCACCACAAATTCACGCCACACTACTACAGAACGATCTTCACGTCGGAAATGAGGAACAACGGGATGCCCGATCACTTCACCCGTTACCTGCGTGGAGACGGCGACCAGGAAACAATGGATCTGTACACCAAGATCCCGCGTGACCAAGTCCGCGACGAGTACCTCGAACACATCAAATCCCTCAATCTGTACGGCGGAGGTGGAATCTAACAATCGGAGAACACAGAATCAACGTTCAGACAGATAGGAACGGCAAGGAAATCGGCGCAACTGTTTATTTGACAATAGATGAGATAGAGGAACTCAGAGAAACTGGCAGCGTTGAAATTACTGCAGAGAATTTGTAACCGTAAGCAGCGGCCCAGTCTCCTCGTTCGCTGCCGAAAGCATAATACACGGATTTATGCAAATCCATATTTATGTGGTAGGAGAATTTATTTACAGTGAGAGGCTCAGACTGTCAGTATGGCATCCGACCCTCCAGATGATATCGAGTTGCCGGATGGCGTCGATGACCCGCTCGTAGATGAGACGTTGAGGCAAACTGAGGAGTACTACACTCCAGTTGAAGATCTCCCAGATGATCCCGAGGAACTGAAGAACTACATAGAAGAGCTGCATTTCAACCTGGCTAAAGGCATCTTAGTAGCTGAAAAGCAGCAGGAGCACATGGAATTGTGGCGAGACGAATTGCAGAAAGTGGTTGGAAAATTCGATGAACGTGCCGAGGAGATGTCTGATCGGATGGAGCTGGCCAGGCTGGAAATGCTGATCGATGACTGAGAAGTATGGGAAATGATGGAGAGTCCTTGGAGGAGATGGCGGCGGCAGTAGAACACCTGAAACGAGCGTCACAGAAAGCGGAATCCGAAGAAGTAGAGACCGTCGTCAGGATCGCGTTAGATGACCTTGACGATCAGCTTCTCCAAGCAGTCAAGAAGATAGGAGAGATCCACGAAGAACATCCGTGAAGCCCTTCCCTTCTGGCAGTTATCTTTTAATTCTATAAATCGGTTTGTGATTTATTGACAGGGTGGATAGCCGGTTATACAGGTCGACGGAGACAAGATAGAAGAAGCGCAGCAGCTGCAGTACTGCAGTAGCACCGGCCGTCACCCATTTGCAGTGGAGGCCTTCAAAAGCGGTTTTCTCCCCGGCAACCGTGAGGATAGTAGCTACCAATTAACAGAGGACCATACCAATGTCCGGCTTCCTCAAGGCTTTCTCGACAACAACTACGAAGACCCAGATTTGGACAGGTTCCTCAAAGAGTTCTATAACAGAGAACCACAGGTTGCAGTGATCGGAGACGCCTACAACAGAG